>JAKBAC010000127.1 GCA_021809365.1 Planctomycetota bacterium
TTCCATTTGTCGGATCATTGTGAATCCTCCTTGATTCGTTACCGCATCCTTGGCCTTGGCCGCCACAACGGCGACCTTCCACTTCTAATCCTAACCCAAAACCGCCAACAATAGGAGTTACACCCCCGCTGTATGAATGCGTGACATTTCTCGCGGCTTGCGGACACCGCAATGGTTTGTCCACAGAGCGCCGTGGTGATAACCCGGTGCCGTTTGCCCTCGCGCGTACCAACGGCACCGCGTGATCATGACGGTGCTCCGAACGTATCGTGCTCGCCGAGCAATACAACCATACCCGCGTAAAGTGTCACGCACCCCTGCCATATCCATCGTTTGACGCTTTCGGAACTGACTTGTACCATCATGATTACTGCCGATGGCGCGCCTCCCAAAGCCCGCAGCCGCGTGGTGGCAACCTGCGGTCGTGGCCCTGGTGGGGTGACAACCCCGCCATGCGTAAACGATTAAGAAAAATGTAATCGGGCATCATGCCGTTAAATGGAGCAAGTATGTCATCGGGCCACTCTTCCGAAGATCGCCGCTATATGAAAATGGCACTGCGTATGGCGCAGCGGGGCCAGGGGCACGTGGAGCCTAACCCCATGGTCGGAGCGGTACTGGTACGCAACGGGAAAATTATTGCCAAGGGCTGGCATCGTCAATTTGGTGGCCCTCATGCCGAAATTGATGCACTGAGTCAGGCCAGAGCCAGAGCCACGGCCAGGTCCCAGACCGCGGCCCGCGGGGCTACGCTCTATGTTTCACTGGAGCCGTGTTGTCATACCGGTAAAACCGGCCCCTGTACGGAGGCGATCATTTCCGCGGGCATTGAGCGCGTCGTGATTGCCATGAAAGACCCCAATCCACTGGTGGCCGGGAAAGGCATTGCCCGCCTGCGACGTGCCGGGATTCAAGTGGATATCGGAATACTGGAAGGAGACGCCCGTGCGTTGAATCGCCCATTTATCAAATGGATCACCACGCACCAACCGTATGTTATTGCCAAATGGGCGCAGACATTGGATGGGTGTATCGCCGATCGGCATGGGAAATCACGTTGGATCAGCTCGCCCCCATCACGGGAATTCGTCCACCAGTTGCGTGGCCGAATGGATGGGGTGATCACAGGCATTGGCACGGCATTGGCGGATGACCCGCTGCTGACCGCCCGTCCACAAAAAGTCACCGCAAGGAGTCGCACCGCCACCCGCATCATCATGGATAGCCAATGCCATTTGCCCTTGAATTCCAAACTGGTAAAAAGTGCCGGAGCTGTTCCAACCATGGTCATGCACCGCAAAGCGCTGGCGGGTGCGGCGTTACGCCGGCGCAATGAATTGGCGGCTCATGGTGTGCAATGTATCGGCATTCCAGCGGAGAAAACGGGCGGCATTGATCTGGCGGCAGCGCTCAAAGAGCTGGGAAAGCGCGGCTTGACCAATGTGCACGTTGAAGGCGGCCCGAAGTTGATCGGAGCGATGCTGGCGAAAAATCTCATTGACGAAGGCATGGTGTTCATCGCGCCAAAAATTGCCGGCGACCTGAAGGCCCGGCGCGCGGTGGAGGGCATGACCTTGCCATCAATCCAAGATGCCACGGCGTTGACATTCAGCAAAGTTACCACCAGTGGGCCGGATATTATGCTACGCTGGCGCGTTGAGCATGAAAAAAGATAAATCTTCATCAATCGCACAGCGAGGCTACGTGAATACGGTTGACGTTTCTTTGCGCAGATGCTCAGGCTTCAAGATTTACTTTAGGGGCTGACAGCAAAATCCCGGCGGCCACTACCGCAAGTACGGCGGCGTATCCGTACGACCATACCCACGATGCGTGCATGTTATACAGCAGGCCCATGAAAATATTGGCGAAAAACAATCCCAAGCTGCGGGTGGCGGTTAAAGCGCCCATGCCTCCGCCGGTGTTTCCGCGCGGAATAATCAGGGAAATAATGGTCGGTTCGAGTGTTTCGATCACACCTAACGCCAGCCCCATGATCGCCACGACGGGATAATACAATATCGTCTCATGATGCAGCACGCTGACAATCGCCATGCCCGCCGCACCAATCCCCCCCAGCAGATACCCCGCCAGGGCCAACTCCCTGACATTGCGTTTGTTAAAACGTCCCGCTACCAGACCGGTCACAGCGGACACGCCGAAAAACACCACGTAGGCCAGAACCGCCATCGCCCGGCTGTTGGTAGCCTGATCCACCGTGAGAATGGGAAACCCAAAACTAAAGGAACTGAATCCATACAACCCCGTGGCCCACAGCAAGCGGCGATACAACGTGCGATGGCCGGCATCCATTTCCACAACAGCGGCTCCCGACGCGGACACGCCGTCGGTACCGGCGACGGAAACATTGCCGGCTTTCGGCGGTTCCACCGCCTTTTTTGATCGCACCATCGCCAGCACGGCGCTGGAGCAAAGCAATGGAATAATGGTGATAAGAAAAATTTCCTTTAACGCCACTCCGCCCCATAGCAGGATCATCGCCCCCGTTGCCGCCAAAAATCCGCCGCCGATGTCCAGGGCGTGTAGAAAGCCAAAGGCTTTGCCGCGATTTTCCCGTGTGACCATTTCCGACATCAGCGTTCGGCGCGGTGGTGATCGAAAATTTCTGGCCCACCAGCCGCCGGAAAATAATGCCACGGCCATCGCCGGCAGACTCGCCAATCCGGCGAGAGACAACAGCGGTATAAACAAATTGCCGGCGATGGCAACTTTTTTATGACCATAACGATCACCCATTTTCCCGCCAATTAATCCGAAGATCGCGCCGGGGCCGTAACTGATTGCCGTGGCCAATGCAAACACCCATACAGCGGCATGAAGATTAATGACCAGAAACAGCGGAAAAATGGCCAATACCGCTTGATAGCCCAGATCGGCAAAGCAGGCCGACAGGGATATCAGCAGCACATCGCGCGTCAGCCAGTGGGTATTTGTTTTTCCGGTTGTAGTCATCGCATCATTCATAAGTCGGGTTTTACGCGCAGTGCGCGGGGCCGTCAACCCACCCGGACGCGGAATGGGGGCGTGGTAATATATTCGGGAAGGGGGAAAGGGTGCTGAGTTTCCAAGATGAACGCTCCTCGTAGCGCCGGCATTTATACCGTTGATTTCGGCGTTCGCCCGGAAATATTGCCACGCCCCGAAATGGCGGCCTGGATTGCGGCGTTGTGAAGCCCCCCGCGCGGCGGATAGAATACCGGGCGTGATGGATCGTTTGGATAATTTGGCGAAATGGAAAGCGGAAATGGTTGCCACGGCGGCGGAACCGTATCGGGCGGCGGGCCGCTTCGCGTGGCACTTTGCGCGCGGAAAACTCGGCGGTGATCCGGCGTTTGCGGGGTTGTTGCAACATGGACTGATTCCATCGCAGGCTCGCATTTTGGATCTCGGTTGCGGACAGGGGTTGCTGGCGGCGTGGCTGTGCGCAGCGCATGCAATGTGTGCCGCCGGTAAATGGCCGCGCGATTGGCCGCCGGCACCGGAGATGGCCGCGTTTCGAGGCATTGAGCTTATGCCACGCGATGTCCGGCGAGCCAGGCTGGCGATGCCGGAGAAGTGGGTTGTTGAGCATGGCGATATTCGCACGGCGGATTTTGGACAGGCCGATGTCGTGGTCATTCTGGATGTGCTGCATTACATGGATTTCGCGGCGCAGGAGGATGTGTTGCGCCGCGTGCGCGCGGCCTTACAACCCCATGGCCTGCTGTTGTTGCGTGTGGGGGATGCCGCCGGTGGATTACGCTTTCGCATCAGCAATGGCGTGGATTTTCTGGCCGCCACCGCGCGCGGCCATCGGCTTGGCCGGCTTTATTGCCGGAGGTTAAGTCAATGGATAGACGCATTAAAAGATTTGGGATTCACGGTAAAACCTCTTCCCATGAGTCAGGGCACGCCATTTGCAAACGTGTTACTGGTGGCACACGCGGGGTAATGTCAACTCGCAAGGTGTGATTGCAGATACTCCAACACCAGCCGCACTCCGAAGCCTGTGGGGTTTTCACCGGCCCACCAGCGATCTTCCTTATGCATATCGGCCACACCGGCAATATCCAGATGCGCCCACGGCACGCCCGCGCTGACAAATTCGCTTAGAAACATTCCGCCTTGAATGGGATGTGCCGCGCGTCCGCCGCTGTTGACCATATCGGCATGGGGACTATCCAGCAGCTTGCGATAAGCCTTATCCAAGGGCAACCGCCACAGGCGTTCGCCAGTTTGCTGCCCGGCCGCCATCAAGTCCGCCGCAAGTTTATCATCACTGGACATCAGCCCGGCGAAGACTGCACCCAGCGCGGTAACCACACCGCCGGTCAAGGTGGACATTTCAATAAGCACGTCAGGCTTAAATTGTTTGCAGGCATACGCCATGGCATCCGCCAGAATCAGCCTGCCCTCGGCATCGGTATTGGTGACATCCACCGTTTTGCCATTATACATCACCAATATGTCGCCGGGACGGTAGGCGCGGGAGTCCAGTGTATTTTCCGCCGTCGGAATCACCCCGATGACATGCTGCGGCAATTTCAGTTGCGCCGCCGCCCGCATAATGCCCAGCACGGCCATACCACCGCACTTGTCATATTTCATATTTCCCATATCCGCCGCGGGTTTGATGGAAATACCGCCGGTGTCAAATGTCACAGCCTTGCCGACCACCGCCACAGTCTTTGCCATCCTGCCCCGCGGTGTGCCTGGAATATATTCCAGCACAATCAGGGCGGGCGGGGTTTCACTGCCGGCACCAACCGCGCACAAGCCACCCATGCCGAGCTTTTTCGCGGTGGCCGCGTCGATGATGGAACATTTAAGGTGGTTGGTTTTCGCGAGGTCCCGGGCGATGTCAGTCAATGACGCAGGCGTGAGAAGGTTGCCGGGATAACAGGCCACCGTGCGGGCAAAATTGGCGGCAGCGGTAATAATGTTTTTTCCCGCCAGTATATTCCGCACGGATGCCGCGGATGCTGATTCAGGACAGTAGATCGACAGCGTAAGAGGCCGGCGATCCATCTCCACGTTCTGTGTGGTTGGTGTGCCTGTCTTGGTCTTATAGGTGGAGAATTTAAAATCCCCCAGAGCAAAACCTTCAGCCAATGCCGCTGCCAGTACCGTCCAAGCTTCATTTTCCAGCCCGGCGGGATGAAATGCCGCGGCGGCAAGTTTCACTACACGAAGGTGACGGGCCAACTGCGCCCCTGCCCAGCGAAGCTGATCCGCATGAATCTCCGGCTGCTTGCCTATTCCAAGTAAAATAAGTCGCTGACCATCGCCAGGCCCATTTCCCTGGGCCAGCGTACCGGCCTTGCCCTCGAAATGATTCAGTGCCATAACGCGACTGATGGCATTGACAATTTTAGCAGGCAATCCCGCGACATTGTAGCCGGGCTTATGAGATTCAAATATCGGAACCGCCAGCACCGAGCTATCACATGGGCAATCCGTATCCACTTCAAAAATCGGAGGCTTTTCGGTTTCAAGGGTCACACAGGTAGGCCTGGTTTTAGTGGGCATCATTTCGCGTCCTGATTCATGCACATGCCGGCCGACGGCAACACACCGGCGGGCGCGACAGTCGCATTGTGCAGCCGGGCGGCACATTGTCAAGGCGTGGGAAACGCGCGTGGAAAATGCGCCCCTTCTTACCAACGGCTCAAGGCCTTTCCGGCAGCGGCAGCCCACACCTTCGACCAATCTCCCTGGCCAGCTTATCAAATTCCCCGCGAACGCCGCTTACCGCCTGCGTATGCGCGCCCAGCGCTCCATCCGCGGGCGTCAGATGGAACATGGGTTTCCGCGCTTCCTGTGCCAGGGGCATGAGGCTGCGGTAATCCTTCAGCTTGGCAATACAGTTGGGATCGTCATCAATGCCAACGGATGCGGGATTGGTTTGGTCCAGAACACTTTTGCCATAGGTCGCGGGAATTTTTGCGATCCAGCGGTCAAAAGCCTGTACGGGGCGATCAAGCCGGATTGCGTGTCGTATGACCATATATCCAATGGTCTGTATCTTTCCCTGTGGCAATGCGATTGCGCCGGGCGGCAACTTTGCTGATCGGTCTTTCCATTCCTGTCGCCATCGGCGCAGGGCCGGGCCAAGGTTTTCCAAACCTTGCAGAGAAAATAAGTCCGGCCCCAACGGAATAACCACGAAATCCGATCCAATTAACGCGGCGCGATTAATGGCACCAAGATTAGGCCCGAGGTCTACCATAATGACACTGGCTCCAAATCGCCGCGCGGCATTCTGCGCGATGCGCCAAAAGGCCGATTCCACCCGGAACGAACGCTCTCGGCCATCCAGGCATTTGGGCCAGTCCTGTGAAAGTTCATCCTCAAAACTTGAAAGCCTCATATCTCCCGCAACCAGTGCCAGGTTATCCGTAATGACCTCGTAGTCGGGGTCGGTAATATCGCCGATTCCATGAATCAGCGGCTCCAGGCATTGATAAATCGTCGTCGCTCGTCCGCTATGCCAGAGCGTGCTTGCCAGCTTATCTTCATCAATAAAGGCCGCCGTGAGGTTACTTTGCGGGTCGAGATCCGCCGCCAGCACTTTCATTCCTAGATCGGAAAACATCCAGGAGAGATGGTAAACCAGCGAAGTCTTGCCGACGCCACCCTTGTTGTTAAAAAAGCCAATAACGGGAATGCTCATGTGCGCTTCCTCAAAACCACCCCGACATGATATTCTTCCACTTGAAACTCAGGCGGAGGGTTGCCGTTCTTTTCCATTTCCTCCCGGGCCTGCGTGATGCCGAAACCGAACCGCTGCACATAGCCCAGATGTTTCATGGCCTCGGCCAGATAGCTGTTCCGATAGTCATTGGCACCGGGGAATCCAAAGTTCTCTCGGGTAACGCGGCCAAATGGCCCACCGGGATTTTGAATCTCCACCCGGTCCGAAAACCAGGTAATCCGGATCGGCGCGTGGGTGCCTTCGTAACTGCGGTGCATGACCGCGTTTCTGGCGATCTGTTGCAACGCGACGATGGGATAATCGGGGCGACGGATTTCACGGTTCGCCGAGGTGAAATCCGTCGCCGTCTGAATATTGATCTTCAATATTTCGTCAAGGCTGTTCAAAAGCGCTGAAAGCGGCCCGCGAAGTTCCTTGGAATCCGAAATCGGATCGCCAATTCTGGTTCCCGCGATACGGACAAACTGTATATACGCACCGGGTATAAAGTCCGTGGGGCAGTTCCCCAACACCAGAATTCCACACATGGTCGGACGAACCTCCACGCCGCTTGCCAGTCGCAATGCCACGAGCTGTTCATCGGGCCTCCGGTGGTTTTCCGCTAACGTCTCCGGCGAAACCGCCTGGGGCAGATACACCCTTGTAAATAGCTGAAGATCCAGATCCTCAAGAGTTGCCCGGTCGGATTCCATCGCCGCAAGCAGACTCTCAAGTTCAATATCGCTTAGCATCACGCACGCCTTCGTCGTTTCAAATCCGGGCACATTGCCCACGTCTGATTGTGCTGTCATTCTACAGGAAATCGTGCTATCGGGCAGCAGGCTGACTGTCCCCAAGCGGCCTTCCGCCCGTATTGATGAAATGCGCGGGTCGGCTACCGCCCAATCCGGACGGGTTGACAATATCTCACATGATGCTCCCCCGGCCCGATTCATCCCAATACCGCGCAGGCGAATGGCCCTATTTCTGCAGCCCCCGGCTTTCATGGCGGTGATGCCAGTAGGCTTCAATCTGCTCAAGCGTTTTGCCTTTGGTTTCCGGCAGCACCAGCAATACAAATAGAAAACTCAACAGTGAACAACCGGAATAGATAAAGTAGGTCACGGTCAGACCCACGCTGTGCTTGAGCATTGGAAAACTTTGCGCCACGACATAAACGGCGACCCACAGCGTCAGCACGCCCACGGATGCCGCCCGACCACGGATTCTGGCGGGGAAAATCTCGGCTATAATAATCCACGGCATGGGGCCCATTGCCATGGCGAATGCGGCGATAAATGTCAATATGCTCGTGAGCAAAATCACAATTTGTCCCTGGCTGAAATGAACCACCAAGGTGGAAACAAGATGACCATGCACCATTGATTTTCCCGGCACGTGATCGGCAAAGGCGAAGATCAGCCCCACGGATGCCAAGGCCACCACCTGAATGGCCGTGCCGATCGCCAGTAACAACTTCCGTCCGGCCTTGTCCACGAATCCTACAGCAATGAATGTAAAAGCTAAATTCACCATTCCCACCAGCGCGGTGGAACCGAAGGCATTGGAGGTTTTCATTCCCGCCGCGGCAAATATGCGCGGGGCATAATAAATAATCGAATTAATGCCGCTGAATTGTGAAAATACCGCCAGAAACAGGGCGATGAACAATGGCAACCGAAATCGTGGGGTAAATAGCTCGGAAAATCTGCCCTCTTCCTGAGAGGCTATTTCTTTAACCGCCTTGATTTCCCGATCCGCGCCTGCCGCACCCACATGGCGCGTGAGAATGTTCCGCCCCTCTTCTTCGCGATCATTAATCACCAGCCAGCGTGGACTTTCCGGCACCGCGAGGATCATGAGAAAGAAAATGAGCGCTGGCAAAGTTTCCGATCCGAGCATCCAGCGCCAGCCCATGGTCTGATTCCAGTTGGTCCCAATTGATTGGTGGGCAGCATTTATCTGGTTGCCCGCGTTGAGAATGAAGTAATTCACCCAATATACCACCGCGATGCCCACGACAATTCCAAGCTGAAACAGCGAGCAGAGTCGGCCACGATGTCTTTCCGGGGATATCTCCGCGATATATACGGGAGCGATCATGGAAGAGGCTCCGATGGCCACGCCACCAATAACGCGGGCAAATACCAATTCCAGCAACGACTGGGGTATGGCGGACAACACGCCCGATGCGGCAAAGAGCAACGCGCAGAGAATAAGCAACTTCTTACGGCCAAAGCGGTCCGCCAAGGTGCCGGCGAACATGGCTCCAGGTACCGCACCCAATTCCAGACAGCCGATGGCGAAGCCAAGCTGCGTATTGCTGAGGTGAAAATAGGTTTGTAGATAACCCTGAATCCCCGACGCCACACCCGTATCATAGCCAAACAGCAAGCCCGCCAATGCGGCGGCGACTACGGCAAAAATAATCGGACCAAGGCCTGGAATAGTCGCTTCAGATGATACGGAACATGAATTTTCAGGGAACTTGGACATAAAAGCGTTCTCCTGTTTGGGCCATTGGGTAAGAGCGCACCATTCGCCCGGCTGTTCATTGCTCGATAGGCAAATGAATCGCGGGTGTCACGTCACGATTAACCATCCACCGCCAACTTTAGATCAGCAGGTCGCAGCCGACAATAATTGAAATCATACTCGTCAGAGTTAAAGTTTGTCGACCCATTTCCATGAATCATCCATGTGCCACGTCGGTGTGCCCGCTTTTATGTATCTGTTTCTCGCTCCGCGGCATCGACAGCTTCCGTCACGAGTTAGCGGAGCGGGTGCTTTCGTTCAATGAAATAATGAGTAGAACGGGTATCCCATTGAGGGGGAACCATATCCGCGTTATCCGCGCAATCCGCGGTTTGTGTATTCACGGCGGCCCCGTCAAAAAGACCGCGGATTGCGCGGATAAAGTGGATGACGCGGATTATTAAAGAACTGTGCCGGAATCCGCTGGTTGAAAATCCTTTGCGATTACGGAGCAACGGTTAGCCACAGAGGTTGGGATACGACGACGGTATTTACCACGAGGTAACGGAGGCGAGCGGAGGTGGCGACGACGGAACGAGGGTACTTACCACAATGATTACAGAGTTGGGATGGCCAGCACATCAGGTGGGTTGAGCGGTTCAATCTCATGG
>JAKBAC010000128.1 GCA_021809365.1 Planctomycetota bacterium
ATCGGTTCCGGGGTCATAGACGCCCATGGCGTGCGGACCAAATTCCGGCAGACGTTTTTCCAGAGAGTCAATTTTGTCCCCGGCCTGCGCCTCGGACACGCGATGGAGTTTGCCGGCGGAAGCCTGCAAGAATGCGTCGATTGAAAATCCCGTAATATTGGCCGCCACCCGATGCGTGGGCAGTACAATCAGCCCCGGATCCTGCATGGCGATCAGCACAAACAGCGCAAAATTCGCCGGATGATCCTCCGGCAGAGGGGCACCATTTTTTGCCGTGATTTCCGCCCGGTAGTTCAGGCATGTGCCATAGCGATGATGGCCATCTGCAATATATAAATGCTTCTCACGGAGCAATTTCCGCACGGCGGAAATGACTGACGCATCCGTGACGGCCCAGAGATCCGAGCGCACCAGTGACTGGCCATCCTGTGATGGCAGTTGCGCACTGGCCACCGGGGATTGATACGGCACCCCCGCGAACAGTTTTTCGGTGACGGTATTGGCGGCGTCATCGAACAGGCCGAATACCGGCGATAAGTTGGCATGGGTGGCGCGCATCAGCATCAGCCGGTCTTCCTTGGGGCCGCTGAAGGTCTGTTCATGCGGGTGAATCGTGCCGCCGGGGCCGAACTCCTCCAGGCGCACGCGGCAGAATAATCCGCGGCGATGATAGGTTTTGCCATCATAGACATAACTCTGCTCGTAGGGATAAAGCGCCGCGGCGGCATCGCGCCGCAGCACGCCCTGCTGAAGCCAGCTTTCCATGGTTGCAGCGGCTTGTTGATAAACTGCCGCGGGACCGGCGTTTTTGGGCGGCACATGCGGCAGGTCAATAGCCACAACATTATGTGGATTGCGTGCCAGCAGTTGCTGTTTATCCGTAGCGGAGAGAACATCATAAGGGGGAGAAATAAGGGCCGTCTGTTGAGCCTCCGGATACCGGATCGCGGCCAGCGGTTGAATATCAGCCATTTGAATTTCCTGTCATCAAGTCCTGTAAGGGCCATTCCAAGTCGGGGATTGTAAGGCCAACGCCGGGGGCTTGGCCAGCGCATGACGTTGCGTCAGGGGAGATGGAGCGTGGCAATGAATCCGAACCGTGGTGCCTGGACGCCCCATCCCCCTTTTAGCCGCGCGTGCTTGCACCGCGCGTTTTTCCGCGGAATATCCACGTTCGCCCGAAAATATCGCCACGCCCAGGGGAGATGGAGCCGAGATTCCGGGGTGTCATGGGGCGGTTGTTGAGGGAAGCGGGGGGGGGGTGGCGGGAAAGTTGGGATATATGAAAAAAACGGGCGGAAGCGATTTTTCCCTTGACAGCCCGCCGCCGACCATTAAACTTCTACAATTGCGGCGGGAGGAAGTCAGGGTAAAACCGGTGAAGCTGATGCGGTTTACCGGTGGACTTTTTAATTTGGCGTTATGACAATTGTGGTCTGATTCGGATTTTTTACCCACAGGAGGCGCTCTTGAACACTCTTACAAAAACATTTGTGCTCTTACAATTGGTGCTGGCACTGGTGCTTTCCGTGTTGGTCATCATGTTCGCTGACAAGCAGCAGAATTACAAAAGCGCGCTGGCACGAGCGCAGAAGCAGACAATCGCCGCGGGCGCTGAAGCCAGTCAGCTTCAGCAGGCTAACAGCGCCTTGGCGTCGCAGTTGACGCAGGCCTTGCACGCCGCGGAGGAGAAGGCCGGTCGTCTGAACGACACCATTCTGAATTTGCAATCGAAACTGGCGGCGGATCAGACAGACATTGCCCAATTGCGTGTAAGCAAAAATCAATTGCAGAGCAGCATCACGGATCTTACCAACACGGTAAGCTCCTTAAACGCGCAGGTGGCGGGTCAGAACACGGTTTTGGATACAATGCGTCCCAAGCTGCTCAAATATGTCAACGACAATGCGGAGCTGGGGCGTCGGATCACTGAATTGACGAATGAGCGCAACATTGCCCGGCAGAGCATTCAACTTCTGCAGGAAAACATTGTCGCGCTGCATCATCAGATCGCGAAAGTGGAAGCTGCCGCTAAGACCACCGGCCCGTCCAACAGTATGGCCGCGGCAGTGGCCGGCGTGCCAACATCCGTACAGGTCAATGGTACGGTGCTGAAAGTTGCCAGTTACAATGGTCACACGTATGTCAGCGCCTCGCTGGGTTCACGGGACGGGGTGGGCAAGGGAACGCGATTGACCATTTATTCCAATGGCCATTACATCGGCGATGTGGTGGTGCAGAAAGCGGATGCCACGGAATCGGTGGGCGTGGTTACATTGCAGGCTCCGGGCACAACCATTGCTCCCAGCGAAATGGTGATGAGCGGCCCGGGCATCTGATGTCGGATAGGGGTATGTATCGGAATCGGCTCCCCATGGAGCGATCCGTTTTTTATCGTCGCGGCCAACAGGGTCACGACATCCGCAGCCGAGTGTTCTGGCTCTTGTTTTCCAGAGCGATGTGGTGCGGAGGTTTTTGATTTGCCGGGAGTGGTCATGTCACGAGTAAACTCACCCGCCCGAATAACAGTACGGCCACAGCCGAATGTATACACCGCGCTGGCGGTCATCGGATTTCTTGCGACTTTGGGTTCCTTGATATACATGCTCGCGGAATATAAAACCATGATCGGATTTTGATCGTGATGTTTCCGCCGCCGGTCCGATGTGCCGCGGGAATGAGGGTGGAATCAGGGCGGTACAGATCAACCCGGTTATCGCAAAATCCGGTTAAAATGATCGCGAATACCGATAACGGATGGAATGTGGTATTCTAATATAGAGGATCCTTTGGGGTCAGGGATGGCCGTGCGGGGCAATGCGCTAAGTTAATTTGCTTGTCTGGCGGCCTGTTCAGAGTTCTATCGCGAAGCGGTGTGCCGTGTTTTTTGATTCGATGTTGGGTTGGTTTTCGCTGGACATGGGCATTGACCTGGGTACTTGCAATACCCTGGTTTGTGTGCGCGGCCAGGGGATTGTTCTTAATGAACCCTCGGTTGTCGCGGTCAAAAAAGGCACCAATATCGTTTTGCAAAACGGCAATGCGGTGGGCCTTGTCGCCAAAGAAATGCTGGGAAAAGCGCCCGGCAATATCACAGTTGTGCGTCCGCTCAAAGATGGCGTGATCAGTGATTTTGAAATCACCGAAGCCATGCTCACCTATTTTATACGCCGCGTGCATGGCCGCCGCAGGCTGGTGCGCCCGCGGGTGGTCATTGCCATTCCCTCCGGCATTACCGCCGTGGAGAAGCAGGCCGTGTTTCATTCGGCGCTGCAGGCGGAGGCGCGAAGAGTTTATCTGGTCAATGAGCCGATGGCCTCGGCCATCGGCGCGGGCCTGCCGATAGGCGAACCCACGGCCAGCATGATCGTGGATATCGGCGGCGGTACGACGGAAGTGGCGATCATCAGTCTGGCCGACTTGGCGGTCGCCGAGTCGATTCGCACCGCCGGCGATAATTTTGATGAAGCGATCGTCAACCACATGAAAAAAACATACAATCTGATGATCGGCGAGCAGTTTTCCGAGCGCATAAAAATTGAGATCGGTTCCGCCTGCACGGTCGGTCCTGAAACCACCATGGAGGTGCGTGGCCGCGACATGATCAGCGGTTTACCCCGCAAGTGCATTATCACCAGTGAGGAAATCCGCGAAGCTCTGCTGGAGCCGATTGGTAAAATCATCGATGCCGTAACGCATACTCTGGAGCGTGCCGAGCCGGAGTTGGCCGCGGATCTGGTGGAAACAGGAATTGTCATGGCCGGGGGCGGCAGTCTTCTGCGCGGGATAGATAAAGTCATTTCACAAGCCACCGGTTTGCCGGTGCGGATTGCGGAAGACCCGCTGACGTGCGTGGCGCGGGGTACCAACGTGGTGCTGGAGAACCTGGAAGAATTCAAGGAATCTCTGGAATCGGATATTGACGAATTGTAAACGTCCCTTCGCCATTTTCCGTACCGGTGGCGCGACGCCCGGCTTGGATGCGTTATCAAAGAGGCATCGTGGCGAATATGCTTTCAGGAAGAAGGCGTGATGAAAATAACGCCGCGCAAATGGTTTTGGATTCTTAATTTTGCGGCTCTGGCCACTGTGGTCGTTGGGGTCCGGCATCCTCAAGCGGTCAATCGTCCGCGTGGTGCCGCCTCCGAAGCGGTAAAAACATTTGTTGCGCCATTCTCATCCATATTCACCGGCCTGCAGGCCGGTGTGAACCGATTTTTGCACCCGCATCAAAATTCGACTGGACGTGTGAATACCCTGCGGACACGCTATCAAAATGAAATCGCCATGCTGGTGATGCGGATCAGCGCCCTTCAGAAACTCCTGCGCGAAACGCGGGTCATTCATCAGAATTTTCCGGGGCTGTCCGTGCAGCGCTTGCGTGCCGCCAGTATTGACGGATTTTCCACCGGCAACGGCGATGCATGCACGCTCGATCAGGGCTGGCGCGATGATCGGCGCATCAAGCCGGGCGATGCCGTGCTGGCCAATCGGGCGGTCATCGGACGGGTGGTGTATGTGGGGCCGGAGACGTGTACTGTGCGTTTACTCACCGATCGTAACATGAAAGAAATCGGATCCATCAGTCGTCCCGTGCATACCGGGCTGGTCAGTATCGCGCCGCACGCTTTTATTGAGGGTGCGGGACTGGGGCACATGGACTGCGAGCTGGATCAATCTGTCCATGCGGTGGCTCCCAAGCCGGGCGATCTGGTGCTGCTAAACGATTCCGACTGGCCGCAGGCGGTGGCCGGCGCGGTCATCGGCGTTATTAAGTCCGTGCGTCAATCTCCTCGTACCAGTTTACGCTGGAGCCTGAATATCACACCGCGTACGGATATTCAGCAGATTCGCCAAGTTGTCATTGTGTTATCCTCCCGGCGATAGATCATTTGATGATTGGTCGGTACCGGGTACCATGCCGGCGAATCGGCTGTTTGTCGGTCGGTTCAGAGTGCATGATCGTCAAGTTTTTTTGCTATAAAACTTGACAAATAAAACTTGACAAAATACGCGGGATTGGGCGATACTATTACGCATGATGAATCCCTCGACATCTCGACGGCGGCCCGTCGCGGCCCGGGTCCGCAAGCGCATTGAACGTTGTGGCGAGCGGTTGTGGCGATTTGAAGATTTCGGCGATCTTCCCTTCACCGCCGTGGCTCAGGCCCTTTCGCGACTGACCCGAAGTGGTCTGCTTGAGCGCCTCAGCAAGGGCACCTATTACCGTTCCCGGCAGACCAGCTTCGGCGGGAGCCGCCCCAATCCGTCCGCCATCCGACAACTGGTCGCACGGCGTAAGAGCCTATTCCCATCCGGGGTTACGGCGGCTAATCGATTGGGATTTACCACCCAGAACCCGCGCCGTGGGGAGCTGGCCACTAGCGGACTAAGCCTGCCGCGTAAGCTGGTAGGACCAGACCTCATTATTCACACCCGTCGTCCTGAGGCTTGGTCGAACCTCAGCCAATCCGATGCGGCGTTGTTGGATTTTCTGCGCTGCGGCGGCCGTACTGGTGAGTTATCGCCGAGCGACACCACCCGTCGAATCATGACACTGCTGTCGGAACCAGGCCGTTTCGAGCGTTTGCTCAAAGTTGCTGACACCGAACCGCCGCGGGTTCGTGCCATACTCGGCGCTTTGGGCGAACAACTGGGGAACAGCGGCCGTCGAATTGGTCGCATCCGGGCCTCATTGAATCCGCTTTCGCGGTTTGATTTCGGCATGCTGGCGGGCCTACCCAACGCCCGGTCATGGTATGCGAAGGAGCGCCGCTGACCGGGAACTTAAGAAACTTCGTGATGCGATTGGCCAACACCCAGCGTTGACCGTGATATCGGCTGAGAGCCAGACCATCGGCGGCTTCGGGCGCAATGATCGGTTCTCGTACCCACAGATCTTCGGCGGGCCCGGCGAGATCGCCAACCGCGTGCTACTGGAAGTCGGTACTGCCAGCGGACGCGAGCCCACAACCATTATGGAGCTGCGGTCTTTCCTGAGTCAGTTCCTCGCGGAAACCGGTCAATCACTGGGCACCGAAGATGAGACCCCATTCTCCATGAGGCTACTGCATTTCCGGCGAACGTTTGTCGAGACGATGTTCGCAATTCATAGCAAGATTGAGTTGTTCAAGATCAACCAGCGCCCCATCGGGGGTTACGCACGCCATTATTACGACCTTCATCAACTTTCAACCCAAGCGGAAGTCCTTGCTATGCTTAAGTCTGATGAGTATGCCAAGATCAAAACCGATTATGACCGGATTAGCCGCAGGCATTTTCCCAAGAGCTACTTTTGCCCCGACGGTATGTGCTTCGCGCGTAGCGACGCGTTATTTCCTCCACCGGCTCTTGCCGGTATGATAGCCGGGGAATACCACCGGCAGTGTCACACGCTGTGCTATGGGCCATTCCCAATTTGGAAACAGGTACAGGATCGGTTCGAGACGATCCGGGATATACTGTAGGTCGCCCGCCAAACGCGCAAAGATGTCCGATGTCGAAGTGCGTTTTTCACAAAGACATCTTCGCACAGGCCGCCCCCACGAATCAAACCCGTCAGGGTTCAACCACATGATCACGCACACGCTCCATCATTCTCCTGTTATTCTCCAAGGCCTTTTAGTTTTCGGGACTGCGTAGATTTTCGAGTGACATCTCGATCAAATTTCCCAGTAAATCGACCATTCCTAAAACGTCATAAGGACGAAAAAGACCGAATGAAGGGAAAACTAAAAGACCCTGTGTTATTCTCCGGCATTCTCCTTGACGTTGGGCCTTGCTGATGATAGCTTCAGTGGCGTAAGGGACTCTGTATTTTGAGCCTCAGCAAGGATTGCAGGAGTTCCGCAATGTTTCAATGGACCATCACAATGAAAAAAGATCAAAAACATCAAACAATGGGTTTAGCTTTTGCCATGCTGTTCGGCGCGGCACTGTGCGCCGGTACCGCCTATGGGGAGCCTTCCTCCACAGCTCCGGCGACCAATGCCAATGGGCCTGCCACCACATCACCGGTGACAACTCAACCGGAGGTTTCCGTTCCAGTGCCGGTGGTGCAGATGCCCGCAGCCAGTGGAAAAATTAAGAAACATCCGACTCTCGCCAAAACGAAAAAGAAGGCGGCTATCAGTGTCACCAGCTTCATCGGGCAGATTAACGCCCGCGATGTGAATGTTCGCAGCGGTCCGGGATTATCCTATTATGCGATCGGCCAGTTGGCACGCGGCGATCTTATTCAAGTCACCGGTGAGCGCAATGGCTGGTATCGCTTTGCGGCACCAGCCGGAGCACGATGCTACATCGCCCGGCAGTTTGTAACGCTTGGCGCTGATGGTACCACGGGTACTGTCACCGGCAGCTTTGTAAATGTTCGGGCTGCCAGCGCGCTAACCCCGGCCAGTAATTATGCCGTGGTGAATATCCTCAATAATGGCGCGCATGTTTCGATCACCGGCCAGACTCCCACGTATGATATAATCCGGGCACCAAAAGGAACGGGATTTTATATTCTGGCCCGATTTGTCAGCCCCGCCCCCGCCGGCAGCACCTATGTTACACCCCAATTGAAAATGCCCGCCGGTTTCAGCGGATCAGGCTTGGCAACTGGATCGGTGTCGGCTGTTTCGGCAACGCCAAAGTCGAACAGCACAACCGGCGGCCTGTCCGCGCCGGTGGCACCGGTATCACCGGTGGTGCCGGTACCGACCCCCGCAACCACACAGAACGCGCCGACGCCGCCATCGTCAAACAACGCCTCGGCCACCGTCGTGAATATGCCCACACTGCCTCCGCCGGCCGCGTCATTCAATCCGAATACCTACGACGCCTTCAACACCCTCAATCGTCAAATGCAGGTTCAATTTAACAAACCGATTTTGAATCGGAAACTTCAGCCCCTGCTGGCCGGTTTTGAAAATCTGCTGCAGCGTCAAAATGTTCCGACATTCATTCGGCGCGGCTGCATCGCCCGGATTAAGTTGCTTAAGAAACAGATTGCAATTCAGAAAATTGTGGCCGCCTCGCGGAATCAGAAACCTCTGACCGCCGTGCTGGCCCCGTATCAGCAGAAATGGGAGCAATCGCAGAAGGAACTGATCAAAGCCCAGGAGAATGCCCCGTATATTGCTTACGGGATTCTCAAAACCAGCACCGTGATTAAAAACTATGCCCTGATGGACCCTGTGACCGGACGCGTGGTGGCGTATCTGGAACCCACCTCCAAGATCGATATCGCGAAACTTCTTGGTTCGTATATCGGCGTGAAGGGAGAAGTCGTCAGCCGCACGGGTGTTGTGGTGCATGTCATCAAAGTCTCCACGGCCACGATGTTCCCGGAGCCATCCGCGACGGCGGCACCCAAATAAAAGGCGAAACCGTAACACGATTCCCCCGATCCGCATAACTCGGAGCATTTTGCGCCGGGAATGCTCCAAAGCGGAACGGTGTGTGGTAACGCTCATATTATTCGCATAAGCGATTATTCTGGATAAATTTCACTGGCGATAGTTGCCTCGCTACAATTAATTATGTAGAACTGGTATTGTGCGGGCTATGATAAGGCCCTGAATTCGGAGAATTATTGTGGTTACCTCGGAAACTCTCGCAAATGAGTCCATGCCGTCCCTGGAGGGATTGAACGGCGAATTTTTACAAAGCCTATATGAACAATGGAAGGAGAATCCGGAATCCGTTGATCCGCAGTGGCAGTGGTTTTTCCGCGGCTTTGATCTGGCGGCTGATATGCCGTCCACTCTTGTCAACGCAACTCCGCCGGCGCGAGCGCCGGTGGAGGGCGAGCCGGATTTGCAGGTTTCCGATCTGATTCACAGTTACCGCGAACTGGGCCACCTGATCGCCGACCTTGATCCGCTTGGCCATAACACGCTGGAACATCCCCTGCTGAGCCTTGATGAATTCGGATTAAGCGAAGCCGATCTGGATCGAACCGTGAACGCGGGCAGTTTAGGTGGCGGCGGGCGTGTGTCATTGCGCCAACTGATCACGATGTTGCGCACCACCTATTGCGGAACGCTGGCGGTGGAATACATGGATATACGTGATCCCAATCAGCGCCAGTTTCTTCAGGACTTGATGGAACCGACACTCAACAAGCCGCAATTGTCCGATGATGATCGCAAATTTATCATGTCCCGCCTGGCCGCCTCGGAAGATTTTGAACTGTTCCTGCAGCGCCGTCATCCGACCACCAAGCGTTTCAGCATTGAAGGCGCGGAATCATTGATCAATCTGCTTGATGAAGTGATCGAACGCAGCGCGGATAACGGCGTTGATGAAATTGTCATGGGCATGCCGCACCGTGGCCGCCTGAACGTGCTGGCGCATACCATGCACAAACCTTATGAGATGATTATGACGGAAGTGCTGGATCGCCCGCAGAAATCCGCGGGCGACGGCGATGTCAAATATCACCTCGGATACGCTTATGATCTGGCCACCCGCGCGGGGCGGAATGTGCACCTGTCGTTGTCCGCCAATCCCAGCCACCTTGAAATCGTTGATCCCGTGGTGGAGGGCATTGTCCGGGCCAAGCAGAACCGCAAAGCCGACGCCACACGCCAGCGCGTTATGCCGGTGCTGATGCATGGTGATGCCGCGTTTACCGGAGAGGGCATCGTTGTCGAAACATTGTATCTTTCTGAACTTGAAGCCTATCGCACCGGCGGAACGGTGCATATCATCGTCAACAATCAGATCGGATTTACCACCAACCCCAGCGATGCCCGCATCACCCGTTATCCCAGCGACGTGGCCAAAGCCATT
>JAKBAC010000129.1:0-8015 GCA_021809365.1 Planctomycetota bacterium
GCCGCCATCCTGCGGGATATGGGCGTCCGATATGTGCTGGCCGGCCACAGTGAACGGCGGCACATTCTCGGTGAGACGGATGAAACGGTCGGCAAGAAAGCACACGCTATTGTCACCGAAGGGCTTGGGCTGATCTTGTGTGTGGGAGAAACTCTGGAACAGCGACAGAATTTTAAGACCGTGGAGATCGTCGGGCGACAGCTTGATGCCGGTCTGGCCCATATTGCTGCGGCCGGCGTGGAAGCGGGCCATCTGGTGATTGCGTATGAACCGGTCTGGGCCATCGGTACTGGTTTAACCGCCACGCCCGCCCAGGCGCAGGAAGTCCACGCCTTTATCCGCACGAAATTGGATGAAAAATATGGTCTGGGTCTGGCGGAAACCATCCGTATTCAATACGGCGGATCGGCTAAAAAGGCCAATGCCGCGGAACTCCTGGCGCAGAAGGATATTGACGGCCTCCTGATCGGCGGAGCCAGTTTGATGGCGGATGAATTTATGGGCATTGTACAGGCCGCTGTCAGTGCGCAGCCCGGACAGTAACACGACCCTTAACCGAGCCTGACGGCTCAAGGATCATACAACGTATGACAACATTTTTTTCCATCTTATTGGTGCTTCTGGGCGTGATCATGATTTTCGTGATCCTGCTGCAGCGTGGTCGCGGCGGAGGTCTGGTCGGTGCCTTTGGTGCCGGCGGCGACGGATCGGCCTTTGGCACCAAAACCGGCGATGTGTTCACCACCATTACCGTGGTACTATTTGTTCTCTTCATGTTTCTGGCCATTGGCTTGAACTGGATGGTACAGGGCACACCAACCGTGGCGGCTTCACGCCCCGCCGCCACCACCCAGCCTGCGCATACGGGCGCAGGTGCCGGCAAAACCACCGCTTCCACCAAGGCAACCGGGGGTACCGCGGCCACGCCGGGCGCGTCAGGCGGAGGCCATGGTGTTGTGGCAAAACCGGCGGCCACGCGACCGTGACTGGTTCGGAGTCTCAATGATTATCAGCATGACCGGTTACGGCAGAGCCAGCCTGGAAGAGGAAAACTTTTTCTGCCAGGTGGAAATTCGTTCCGTGAATAACCGCTTTCTCAAAGCATCCATCCGGGTGCCCGATGAACTGGCGGACTGTGAAGCGGAAATCGACAAATTGGTGCGCCAGCAACTTTGCCGCGGTTCAATCAATGTCACCGTTACCGTGGTGCTGCCATCGGGCACGGCGGCACCGGTCAATCGCGAGGCCGCGCGCTATTACCTCAAGGAAATGCAGGACTTGGCACGCTGGGCCAACGATTCCGCGACGGCACCGATGACCATCGACCTTACGGATCTGCTTCTGCTGCCCGGAGTGTGCGAATCTCCCAATCGCGGATTGGCGGAACCGGAACATCAGCACCGCCGCGATGTGATTAACCGCCTCACCGCCGAAGCGCTCGGACAGATTGTGCAGATGCGCAAACGCGAGGGAGAAGCATTGTGGAAAGATCTCAAATCGCATCTGGACGAAATAGCCAAGGCCCTGGAAAGCATTCGGCAACTGGCTCCGCAGATTGCGCAGCAATACCATCAGCGGCTGCGGGCACGGGTGTTGCAACTCGTGGGCGATGCCAAATTATCACTTTCCGACGCCGATCTTTTGCGGGAAGTGGCGTTATTTTCCGAACGGGCGGATATTAGTGAGGAAATTTCCCGTCTTTCCGGCCACCTGGAACATTTTTCGGGTTTGGCGGAAAAAGACAACCAGGTGGGACGCACGCTGGAATTCATCGCCCAGGAGATGTTGCGTGAGGCCAACACCATTGGCAGCAAAGCCAGCGACGGCCAGATCGCCAAATTTACCATGCACATCAAGGGCATTATCGACCGGATCAAGGAACAAGTGCAGAACGTGGAATAGCCTTCCCGCCAGTATGCGCAGGCTCTGGGAATGGATTTGGCATGTAAAAGAATCGGATTTCAAGATATGAAAAACAGCAGTCAAGGCTTGCTTCTTTTTGTGTCAGGCCCGTCCGGCGTGGGTAAATCCACTGTATGCAATCGTTTGGCATCCGACCTACCCGCGCAGTTCGCACTTTCCGCGACGACCCGGCAGGGCAAGCCCCAGGATCAATGGGGAAAGAAATATCTATTCGTTAATGAGAATGATTTCAAGCAGCGTATTGCAAATAATGAGTTTCTTGAGTATGCTAAGGTGTTCGGGCATTGGTACGGAACGCTGCGGCAACCCGTGCTGGATGCCCTGGCGGCGGGCCGCACGGTGTTACTGGAAATTGATATCCAGGGCGGATTGCAGATTGCCGGGATGTTTCCGGAAGCGGTGGGTGTTTTCATTCTCCCTCCCAGTGATGAGGAGCTGATTCGCCGCCTTCGCCAGCGCGGACGTGATGAGCCTGATGTCATTGAAACGCGCATCCGGCAGGCCCGGCAGGAAATTGCCATGGCCGAACAATCCGGCGCGTATCGGATTAAAGTGGTCAATGAGGTGCTCGATAAGACCATCGCCGAATTGATCCGCTTTATACGTGCCATCCGTCCGGAATCGTGATCTTCCCACGGCGGAAGTCCGGGGCCGGTCGGCAGCGAAAAAGCCGGTCGGTAGCGAAAAAATATTTCGGGCGATAACGCCCTTTGGAAAATTAGCAGGAGTGTCCATCCCATGATCGAAGCGATTAAGAGCGACGAAATTGTTCATAAACTTGGTGGCCGATTTAAGTTGTGCGCACTGGTTCAGCATCGCTTGGCCGAACTGATTGAAGGTCAGCGTCCGCTGGTGGAGCGTAACGGGCGAAGTGACATGGAAGTCGTCATTGACGAAATACTTCAGGACAAGATCAATATCGACTTTGAGAAAAGCAACCTCACGAGTCCCGCTGAAGCCCTGGGCCGCAAATAAATCTGGTTTTGTCCGTGTGGGTCGGGCCGTGCGTGAGAACTTGCCGTGCTCACGGGCCGCGTAAGTACGCACGCATGGATTCCGCTGGAGCAAAAGAGTTCCATGACCGCATCGCATAAAAATATATTGATCTGTGTCTGCGGCGGAATTGCGGCATATAAAGTCTGCCACATCGTGAGTCGGCTTACGCAACTCGAATATCACGTTGAAGTGGCCATGACCGCGCATGCGATGAAATTTGTCGGCGCTCTGACTTTTGAAGCTTTATCCGGTCGCCCCGTACATACCGATTTATCCGAAAATTCCGGTACCCAGGATCCACATCATATTCAATTGGCGCAAAACGCCGCTCTTGTTCTTGTGGCCCCGGCCACCGCCAATATCATCGGAAAAATCACCCATGGCTTGGCGGATGATCTGATCAGCACACTGCTGCTGGCCACCGGCCCGGAAAAAGTTCTGCTGGCCCCGGCGATGAATGAACAGATGTGGAACAATCCCGCCGTGCAGGATAACATCGCGCTGTTGCGCCGGCGCAACGTCACCATGATCGGCCCGGAATCCGGCTGGCAGGCCTGCCGAACCATGGGCATGGGCCGCATGTCCGAACCTGACGCCATCGTGGAGGCCATCACCGCGCGGGTTCCAGCCCGGTAAATTTGCAGGCGTATCAGGTCGCTCAACCACCGGTAAATTCGCGGACATGCGGAAAAGGCTTCCGGGAATACACAATCCTCGATCTTATCCATCCTTGCGGTGCAGGCGGCTATTCACCGGCGCTGATATTTTGCCGCTGAATTGCCAATTCCATGAGTCGAGACTGGCTGGAGCGTTCCGCCTCTCCGGCGGTCGGGTGGCGCTGGTGCCATGTACCATCCGCGGACAGATCCCACGCCTGCCTGTTATCGTGCAGCATAATATCCAGAATTTCCCGGATGCGCTGCGCCAGCAGCGGTGTTTCAATCGGGGTGGCGGCTTCCACACGGTGGCTTAAATTGCGGCTCATCCAGTCCGCGGACCCCATGTAAATTTCTTCCCGGCCATTGTTGTGAAAACAGAAAATCCGTGAATGCTCCAAAAACCTCCCGACGATGCTCAGCACGCGAATGTTGTCACTCATGCCAGGTACACCGGGCCGCAGACAGCAAAATCCGCGCACAATAAGATCAATTTTTACACCCGCCTGCGATGCCCGATACAGTGTTTCAATAATTTCCGGGTCTTCCAGCGCGTTCATCTTGGCGATGATTCGGGCGGGCCGCCCGGACTGAGCATTGGCGGTTTCCCGCTGTATCATGGCCTCAAAGCGCCGCCGCATGGTGACCGGGGCCACCAGCAGCTTATGATAATCACTCTTCAGTGACCGCCCGGTCAGGTAGGAAAATAAATTCACCACATCCTCGCAGATGTCCTGCCGACAGGTAAAAAGGCCCAGATCGGTATAGACTTCCGCAGTGCGGGAATTGTAATTTCCGGTTGATATGTGGGCGTATGAGCGCAGATTGCCCTCTTCCGTGCCGGCCTCCCGGCGTACCACCAGAGCAATTTTGGTATGCGTTTTAAGGCCCAGAATGCCGTAAACCACATGCGCTCCGGCGCTCTCAAGTTCCTGTGCCCACTGGATGTTGCTTTCTTCATCAAAGCGGGCTTTAAGCTCCACCAGCACCGCCACCTGCTTACCCATTTCCGCGGCCCGCGCCAACGCCGGTACAAAGGGGGAATCGCCGCTGGTGCGGTAAAGGGTCATCTTAATCGCCAGCACCTGCGGATCATTCACCGCGGAAAGAATAAAGCGCTCCACCGAGCTGTTAAAACTTTCATACGGGTGGTGTACAAGAATGTCATTCTGCCGCATGATCGCGAAAATACTGGCCTCCGGATCAGCCAGCGCCGCGGGGCAGATCGGCGTCCATGGCGCAAGCCGCAGCGCGGGCAGATCAAGGGTCGCCAGGCTCATCATGTCCGCCAGCCCCAGTGGTTCCGGCTCTTCCTCAATATCCTCCGCTCGAATTTCCAGACCATCAGTCAGATAATGGCGCATCTCCTCGGACATTCCGGTGGAAATTTGCACCCGCACGGTTTCCGCGAAGCGCCGGGCGCGCAATTCCTCCTGCACTTCTTCCAGCAGATCTTCGGAATCCTCAATATCCTCCGCCGCCTCAACTTCCGCGCTGCGCGTGACACGAAAAAAATGCGATTCCAGTATGCGCATCCCCGGAAACAACATGTCCACCCGCCCCTGAATCAGGCTTTCCAGCGGGACGAATATCGTTTCCGCCGCCTCTTCCAATTTGAACCAGCGCGGAAACAGCCGCGGAACCTTGGTCCGCGCGAACAGCGCCTCCGGCTGCGCCGGTTGCCGCAGCAGTACGCCGATGGAAATACTTAGATTGCTGATAAATGGGAACGGATGCCCCGGATCCACCGCCAGGGGTGTAAGCACGGGAAAAACGTAGCGCGTGAAATACTCCGAGGCCCGGGCCTGTTGATTTTCATTGAGATCCTCATATCGCCGCAGGATAATGCCCGCCGCCGCGAGCTGCGGTCGCAGTTCCTCCCTCCAGATTTTGTGTTGCAACAGTGAATCCTCGTTGAGGCGCTGGCGCACCAGTTCCAACTGCCGCCGATGCGTGAGGCCATCTGTGCCGATGTCATTGGGTTTCGAAGCGATCCAGCGTTTAAGCAGGCCGATGCGCTTCATGTAAAATTCATCGGTATTGCTGGCAAAAATTGCCAGAAATTTCAGGCGTTCCAGAAGCGGATTGCGTTTGTCGGCGGCCTCATGGAGTACCCGCCGGTTAAAATCCAACCAGCTTAGATCCCGGTTGAAAAAGCGAGCCTCCATCGGCCCGCCGGAGGGATTTGGCCGATCTCCGGAAATAGGAGCCTTGGCCGATGAGTTTTCCGCAATGCTGGTCATGAATCGTTTCTCGCAAGCTTTTTTACAACGGTCGGTACGCCGTGCTCAAGTCCCGACTCCGTGAGAGTAACACCGCCGCGGCATTTTTGCCAAATGCGATTGTTAAGATATTGTCAATATTTTTATTGATACACGTCCTAAGTGACTGGCGGAGAATCATGGTTTACGGTAATATGACGAAATTGGTTTTGTGGACCTTGTCTTTTATGTTTCAGGAGATTCGTGTGACACGACAGCACTTTAGCGGAAAATTTACCTCCATTGCGGCATTAATTGCCGCCGCTTTTATCGGTCAGGCCTCCGCCGCGACGCTTCCTGGAAGTAAGCCGATTGTTACAGCGCCGGTGGCCGCAGTGCCGGAGCTGAATCAGGATATACTCATGCCGCGCAGCCCGGCTGGCGGCAATCCCGCCATTGCCACAATCAATGGTGAGTCGCTGAGCAAAGCCCATTTTCTGAATTCGCTATTGCGCGTCAACGGTGTGCCGCTGCTGGAAAAATGGATCCAACTCACTGTGCTCAAACAGGCCTGCAAAAAGGCGGGGCTGGATGTCGGGCAGGCCCAAATCGATGCCGCCGAGCAGGGCGTATTGGATCAGTTGGCAGAGCAGCACATTCCGGCCAAAGATCGGATTCCGGTCTTGGAGAAGTTGCTGGCCCGCAAAGGTCAATCTCTGGCGGATTTCCGAATGGCCCTGGCTCGCACAACGTATATGTTGGCGCTGGCCAAGGGGCATGTGCATGTAACCGATGCGCAGGTGAAGCAGGCCTTCAAGGCGAACTTCGGCCCCAAGGTTGAAGTTCGTGATATCGTGGTTAACAGTTTTGGCGACGCCGCCACCGTGCATCATTTAATTATGACCAAACGTGTTAATCCGGCGGTCGTCGCGCAAAAATACAGCATGGACCGCCAGACCGCCGCCAAGGGTGGCTTGGAGATCATTCCTCTGGAAGATTCGGCGCTGCCACAGGTGCTGCTGAGCACCGTTTCCGTACTCAAGCCCGATGAATTATCGGCGGCTGTACCCCTCAATGGTTCTCTGCACTTGTTCTGGCTGGTAAAGAAAATTCCGGCCTCGGATGTGAAATTTTCCAAGGTTCAGGCCGCACTCAAGGCGGATTTGCTTAAGCAGATGAAACTGCAATGGGGACAGCTTGAATTGAATCGGCTGGTCGCTCAATCCAAGATCACCATCGATAACCCCATCCTTAATTCAGAATTCGCGGCGATTCGTGATGCCTACCGCGAAGAAGCACAGACTCTCGCCAACGAAAAAAAGTCCGCGACGACCGCCCCCGCGACCATGCCGCAGGGTGCTGTGGGCAAGTAATTGCCCCATGCTCCCGCGGCGGCTGCTTTCTTGCGTGCAATCCGCGGCGAAAATGCTTTCGCGGCGGACTAATTGGTTGTAATATCAACATACCTGCTGGACGATTTCCAGCCGCCGGACTACCCGTCGGGTGAACGCCTCAGACAGGACGTTATGAGAGGAGCCGGGCTATGGCCGGCGGAAATGATAAGCCTTTTTCGATCGAAGTATCAACGCGCATCAAGCGCTTGCCGCCCTATCTGTTCTCACGCATCAACGCATTGAAGGCGGCCAAGCGGCAGGCGGGCCACGATGTCATCGACTTGGGTATGGGCAATCCCATTGACCCGTCGCCGGATTTTGTCATTGACAAACTCGCCGAAGCGGCACGCGATTCGCGCAACCATCGTTATTCGGTCAGCAGCGGATTGTACAATCTGCGCCGAGAGATCGCCCGGAAATATAAGCGACGTTATGGGGTGGACTTGGACCCGGAAACCGAAGTCGTCGCCACCATCGGTTCCAAAGAGGGTTTTTCCCACTTGATGCTCGCGCTGCTGGGGGCCGGTGACACCGTGGTCGTGGGTGATCCGGCCTATCCGATCCATGTTTATGCGGTGGCCTTGGCCGGCGGCAATGTCATCAGTGTACCGCTGGGAAATGATGAGGCCTTTTTGCAGCGCATCGAACATGTGCTCAAGAATCTCTTTCCCCGGCCGAAATTGCTGATTCTGAATTATCCGCACAATCCCTCGGCCATGACCGTTGATCCGCTGTTTTATCAACAGACTGTCGCGTTGGCCAAGCAATACAATGTGCTGGTCATCAGTGATTTTGCGTATGGTGAAACCTGCTTTGATGGCTATCAGGCCCCATCCTTTTTAGCA
>JAKBAC010000129.1:8025-9750 GCA_021809365.1 Planctomycetota bacterium
CGTGGAATTCTCCACCATGAGCAAGCCCTACAATATGGCTGGCTGGCGCGTGGGATTCTGCTGCGGAAATAGCGAGATGGTTCGGGCTTTGGCCACCATTAAGGGCTATTACGATTATGGCCACTTCGCTCCCATTCAAATTGCCAGCATACTGGCCCTGCGCAATGGCGATGATTTTGTGCGGCGGCAGGCGGGAATATACCAGAAGCGACGCGATGTGCTGGTTTCCGGTTTACGGAAGATTGGATGGGAAGTGGAATCACCGCGCGCCAGCATGTTTGTCTGGGCCAAAGTTGCCGATAAGCATCTGGCCGGACAGGGGACGATTGATTTTTCCTTGCGATTGCTGGATGAAGCCGATGTCGCCGTCGCCCCGGGGCGAGGTTTTGGTGACAACGGTGAAGGTTTTGTCCGCATTGCGCTGGTGGAAAATGAATTGCGCATCAAGCAGGCGTTACGCCAGATTGATGCTTACTTAAATGGAAAAAAGAAAATCCAACGGCCCACCCGGCTGGTGACCGGAACCCTTGAATCCCCGGCACCTGATGTCACTGCCGCGGAACACAGTCCGGAACACGACCATCCGAATGTCGTCGGCGGGTGACGAGGATTTGACTTTTCGCGCGACTTGGTTAATAGTGATGGCATGAAGAACGTTGTACCAGCTTGCCGCCAGACGTCAACCGACCGCGATTATCGGTTCTGGTTTTACTTTTTTACCGGTGAATAACGGCGGGCTGGGTGATCTTTTACCATAACAGTAGAGTTGAACCTGAAGCCCGCCAAAAGCGGGTTTTTTTATTGGCGAAAGGAGTTTGAAATGAATCGACGTTTGCAACAAGAAGTCGGCCACGCGCTTATTCTGGCGCATCATGCCCTGGCTTTATCGGCGGGTATCCGCAGTGAACTCACGGGGTTGTTGGAGCGTCTTTGGCGGCGCTGAATCAGATATGGATATGCCCCGGCACGAAGCTATGGTGCCGGCGGATGACAATGGAATTTTGAATGACGCGGCTCGGATCGCGTTGCAGGTGGAGTTGAAAAATGATTGTGGTAATGCAACAGGGCGCGGATCAGACGCAGGTGGATCACGTAAAGGCATTGATTCGGGAAATGGGACTCCGTGAACATGTCATTGTCGGCACGGAACGCACGGTGGTGGCCTGCATCGGGGATGATCGGAAAAAAGATAAGGATCGTCTGGAAAACGCCTCCGGCGTGGAAAAGGTCATGCCCGTACTGGCTCCTTACAAGATGGCATCGCGCGAAGTACACAAGGATCGATCCGTTGTGGCTCTGGGTGGAAAACTGGGGGCCAGCGCGGGCGGTAAAAAAATTGCCATGATTGCCGGGCCTTGCTCCGTGGAAGATCGGGTTAAATTGCTGGAAGTTGCGCACGCGGTCAAAGAGGCAGGGGCTACCGCTTTGCGCGGCGGAGCGTTCAAACCGCGCACAAGCCCCTATGCGTTTCAGGGCTTAGGTGAAAAAGGCTTGGAGATTCTGGCTGAGGCCCGTGAACAGACCGGGCTTGCCGTAGTTACGGAAGTCATGTCCATTGAACAGGTACCGCTGGTCGCAAAATATGCCGATGTATTTCAAGTTGGTGCGCGCAACATGCAGAATTACAATCTGCTTCTGGCGGTGGGGGAGCAGAAGAAACCCGTGCTGCTGAAGCGCGGCTTAAGCGCCACGCTGGAGGAATTTCTTCTCGCGGCGGAATATGTC
>JAKBAC010000130.1 GCA_021809365.1 Planctomycetota bacterium
CCCGGCGATGATCCCATCCTCAATGGGTTTGAGGAAGTTCACCGCTTTGCAGGTTCCCCGGCAAGTTGCATACACCACCGCATGTCCATGAAACACGGCCCAGAAGCGTGACCCGCGCACCGAGTTTTTCCGCATGACTTTCTGCAGCAAGCCTGGAAAAACTCCCAGTCGGTCAACGCCCTGAGCCGTACATGTGACATGGTGCATCCCCAGCAACTGCCTGGGTGATTCGGTCAGCCGAATCTCATGAAAAGGTTCCAGCCACTGCGTGAACTGCAACAGCGCCTGGCGCGGCTTTATCGGCACATCATCCGCGGTGAATTGTCCGCCGGGCCGATCAGATCCCTCTGCCTGATTGTCGCCGACGATCATCTCCAATTCCATCTCGATACTTTCCGCCGCATCATGGATCAGCATGTGGCCGTCGGCTCGTGGCAAGGCCACAAAGTCATTGGGAACTTCCACGGAGAAACCGCTGCCGTAAACCGTTTTCCATCCACGCATGGGACAGGCCTCCAAAAGGGCCGCGACTTGTGGCGGGGTCTCCATCAAGTCGGCAATGGATGCCGACCGATGAGCGACCGCCAAGCGGCCAGTTCTGATTATTCAACTCTCGAACTTCGATGCGGTTCTGGATATGTCAGAGACAGACAAAACCGCCGAAACAAAAATGTTAATACTTCTATCGAATGTTGGGGGGCAAATCATTAACCGAATTCCAAGTGATTTTCTTTTTAGGACGTTGCGGCGTATCGCACACGCATAAGGGCGTGATAATAAATCCATCCCGTGGTACCAGAACCGCCCGGCCCCGTTGCACAATCTGAAATTTGAAATCTCAAATCCCCCGCCCCATCCCCTTTTAGCCGCGCGTGCTTGCACCGCGCGTTTTCCGCGGAAATGCCACAAACGCCCATAACGCAACGGCGCACCATTGCGCCCGATGGGATGCTAAAACGGTAAAATCGCGTATGATTATTCCGTTCACCATGGAGATATTCGCGATGAGCGGCGAATTATTTGACAAACCTCTTTTTGACTCTCCCAAGGCCTCGCCGCGCAAACGTGGCGGCACCAGAAAAAGCCCGGAACGCAAACCGCCCGCCGCTATAAAACCCGCAGCGAGCTTTGCCGTTGGTTCGCCCCAAACCACTCCAGAGCCGGCAACAAAATATCCCGCGCCCGGAGATTCCCCATCCGGAAGCAGGGGCGTAAGCATATCGCCCGAAGCGCCGCCGATTCGCACCATCAGCGAAGTCAACGGTCTTATCGGCCGTACTCTCCAGTCGCACCTGCCGCCGGTGCTCCGCGTGCGGGGCGAAATATCCAACTTTAACGTCTACAGCAAGGGGCACGCCTTTTTCAAACTCAAGGATGAGCGATCCGAATTGCCCTGCATGATGTGGCGTAATGATCTGGAAAAACTGCGGTTCAGCCCGGCGGACGGTCTGGCGGTGATTGCGGAAGGCTCAGTGAAGTTATATGAGGCACAGGGGCGGTTGCAGCTTTATGTCAGCTCCATGATTCCGCAGGGTGCCGGGGAATTGGAGCTGGCGTTTCGGCAACTTTGCGACAAGCTCCGCGCGGAGGGCCTGTTTGACGCAGCGCGAAAAAAGGCGATTCCATTATTGCCGCGGCATATCGTGGTCATAACCAGTCCGACCGGCGATGTATTTCATGATGTATTAACCACCGCCGGACGCCGGTTTCCAAATATTCACATCATGCTCTTTCCCGTCCAGGTGCAAGGCGCGCCGGCGGCGGCGGAACTCGTGCGGGCGATCGACCTGGTCAATGCCCATGCGGTGGCCATCGGGGGCGTTGATCTGATCCTGCTGGTGCGCGGTGGTGGCTCACTGGAAGATTTATGGGCATTCAATGAAGAATCCGTTGCCCGGGCCATCGTCCGCAGCGCCATTCCCATCGCCACGGGCATCGGCCACGAACCGGACATCACCATCGCCGACCTGGTGGCGGACTTACGCGGCCCCACACCCACGGGAGTGGCGGCCATGGTCATTCCTGAAAAAGCGGCTTTGCAAAATCGCGTTGAATCGCTCGGGGATCTGCTGGCCAGGGACCTGATCATGCGCTGCCGCGACGGGCGTAACAGCGTCGCCATCAGGCAGGCGGATGCCACCGATGCGATTCATCGTGCGTTACGGGTGGCGGTGCGAGAAACGGAAGCCGCCGCGCGGCAGATCGCCGATATCGAGCCGCGCCACAAGGTGGCGCAAGGCTGGCGACGGTTGGATAATGGCTACGATCGGCTGCGCCAGTACGGTGGCGCACGCATTCGGATGGCCCGGGATCAACTGGCGGACAATTCCCAGAAATTGCAGCGGTGTTCACCCCATTTGCGCCGCGCGGAATTGACCGCCCGGCTCGACGGCCTGCAGGCCCAACTGATGGCCGCCATGCGCAACAGCCGCCGATTGACTTTTCGCCGCGTGGCCGAACTGGAAAAGCAATTGGATCTGGCCGGGCCGATACAAGTGTTGAAGCGCGGCTATACAATCACCACGGATATTCACGGAGCGGTGATAAAATGCGCCCGGCAGGTCAATGCGGGCGAGCCGATTGCCACGCGCACCGCGGACGGAACCTTCAGCAGTGTGGTTTCGCAGCCGCAATAGCCCTTGCGGCATTCGCCATCACAATTGGGTGCAACGGCCACGCGATTCCTTCCATGGTTGTGTGGAACATGTCGGTATCATCCGTCTTCGGTGGTGATCCCTGGTTCCATTGTTTTTTTTGCGGTTGTTCGAATTATATGACGCCGATTTCACAGCGCAACAGATGTATACTCTCAACGCCCACAAAAAGCAGACGAAACATCAACGTTTTCATCAGTTCACGCAGAGGGGTAGCGCATTTTTCGCCAGCATTATTTTAGTTGCGGCCATACCTGCGCTATTGTTCAACTCTCTGCCGATCTCTGCTCTGCGGCGACCGCCGCTACCGGTTCCACCGAAACTTTATGATTGGGCGCAAAATGCACGCGGCCATTCGCCAATGCAAAAAGGCTGTCATCCCGGGCCAGACCGACATTTTTACCGGCGCGATATCGGGTACCGCGCTGACGGACGATAATGGAGCCGGTGGTGACGGTTTCACCGGCATAGGCTTTGACGCCCAGATATTGCGGATTACTGTCCCGCCCGTTTTGCGTGGAACCTTGACCTTTTTTATGTGCCATGACACATCTCCAATGCAACCTGTGCAACCAGCGGCGAATCAGCATCGCCCGCGAATTTCGCAAGTCATTAAGTATACACATCCATACGTACTTTGCAAGGGCCGCTATTGGAGTGCCGCTCTTCGAGAGCAAGTGGCGATTGGAGGGTGTGGCAATAAATCCGAACCAGGGGTCCGGGGTGCGAATTTCCAGGACGAACCATTCTCTTAGCGCCGGCATTTATGCCGTTGATGTCGCCGTTCGCCCGGAAAAATTGCCACGCCCGTCAATTGGAGCGCGGGATTAAAATTGGACTCCTTTTTGCGGCAACTTGATTTACTGGTGCGCTTGCCGCATACTACCGGGTCTTGCCCGGGGTTGCCGGATTGGCCGGCGTGATGGGCGTGTTGTTGCATCAGGGAGGCCGCTATATGGCTTACGCGATTGTTGAAGACAGTGGAACGCAATTCAAGGTTGAAGCCGGCGATAAGCTGGAAGTTGATTTACGCCCATTGGCTGAAGGTGCCACGACCATTACTTTTGATAAAGTTCTGCTGGTTTCCGATGATTCCGGAGTGAAAATCGGCCAGCCGCAACTGGCCGGGGCCACCGTCACCGCCAAAATTATCGGCGAAATGAAAGCGGACAAGATTTTTGTAGAACGCTTTACCCGCCGCAAGGGCTTTCATCGCCGCGTCGGCCATCGCCAGCGCTACATCGGCATTCAAATCGAATCCATCAAGGTTTGATTTTTGTTGCAGACTCATCCGGGCGCGGAATTGCCGCCAGCGGCTTACCGCAATGGCGGCAGAAGCGATCCGGATAATCATGGGGCCAGCCGCAATTCAGGCAGTTGTGGGTTTTAGATGCTTCATCCGCATCTTCAACGATGTGCGCCAGTCGCCGCACCTGTGCCAAAAGCAGGTACCACAAGCCCAGCACCAGCATGATGCTGGAAATAATCAGCAGCGAATACGCGATAATCGCCTGCAGTGTCGTAAACTGCCCGATATGAAACGTTCCCCATATCGATACGCCATAGAGATACCAGCCCGGCGCGGCCGTCAACACCGCCACCGCCAGCATCAGGTACGCAATGCGACGAAAGCGTTTTCGCTTGCGGATCACCGAGGTCGGCAACCCAACATCGTGTGGATGCAATGGCGGCGTGTCGGCGGTCATGGAAGCTCCAACAAGACTACTCCCACTCTATTGTACCCGGCGGTTTGCTGGTGATGTCATACACCACGCGGCCAACCGCGCGTACTTCATTGACAATCCGGCTGCTGATCCGGGCCAGCACATCATACGGTATGCGGCTCCAATCCGCCGTCATAAAATCGGTGGAGTCCACGCTACGCAAGGCAATGACCGGTTTATATCCCCGGCCATCACCCATCACGGCCACGCTGTTAATCGGCAGCAACACCGCAAATGTTTGCGCGGTGGACCGATACAATCCGGCCGCCACAATTTCTTCCAGTAGAATTTCATCGGCATCGCGCAGAATGGCCAGCTTGTCGCGGGTTATATCACCTATGCAGCGCACGGCCAATCCGGGACCCGGAAAGGGATGCCGCCAGACCATATTTTCCGGTAATCCCAGCACTTCTCCAAGGCGTCGGACTTCATCCTTGAATAGTTCGCGCAGTGGTTCCACCAGCTCAAAGCCCAGTTCCGCCGGCAGTCCGCCGACATTATGGTGCAGTTTGATATTCGCGGCGGTCCGGGCATAGCCCTGGCCGCTTTCAATCACATCTGGATACAGCGTTCCCTGCGCCAGAAAACGCGCCTCGGCAATGCCGGCGCTGGCGCGCTTGAACACATCAATAAACGCCTTACCTATTATTTTCCGCTTGGTCTGCGGCTCAGTGACGCCGGATAGCGCGTTGAGAAATTCATCCGCCGCATCCACCACCCGCAGATCAATATGGAAGTGATCGCGGAAGGTGCTCTCCACACCTTCGCGTTCATTTTTTCGCAACAGACCGTTATCAACAAAAATGCACGTCAGTTGGTTCCCAATCGCCCGGTGCAAAAGCGCCGCCGCCACCGCGGAATCCACGCCGCCGGACAAACCGCAGATCACACGGGCCGCCCCGACCTGCTTTTGCACCTTTTCAACAGTAATGTCCAGAAAGTTGCCCATGCGCCAGGTTCCGGCGGCATGACACACACGGTAAAGAAAATTCTCCAGAATTTTCCCACCGTGCGGTGTATGCGTAACTTCCGGGTGGAATTGCACGCCGAAAAATGGCCGCGTCCTATGCCGAATCGCCGCCAGAGGACACGTTGGCGTGGAAGCCAGTGAAATAAAATCGGGCCCCAATTCCTTGACCTGATCGCCATGACTCATCCAAACGCCGGTTTCCTCGGGTACCCCGGTAAACAAGTCACCGCTGTATCGCGCCGCATCTGTCCCCTGCGGCACATGCAGCCGCGTGGCCCCATATTCCGCCGCCGCTCCGGGCTTAACCTGCCCTCCGAGCAACTGTGCGGCAATTTGCATTCCATAACAGATTCCCAGCACCGGAATGTTGAGATCAAAAATTTTGGGATCACAGCGCGGAGCGCCGGCTTCATAGACGCTCGCCGGTCCACCGGAAAGAATCAGCCCTATGGGATTCATCTCCCGCAGCTGCGCCAGAGAAATATCCGGTGCCACCAGCAGCGCATGAACGCCCGCTTCACGCACTCTGCGCGCGATGAGTTGCACGTATTGCGAACCAAAATCCAGAATCGGAATGGTCTGTTCGCACTCTGGTTGGGCGGTATGATGCGGTATTTTATCCATGCGGCAATTCTAACCGGACACAGTGATGGTGAAAATGGTCGCGCGGAATCCTTATGTGCCCGAGCGTGGCAATAAATCCGGCCGTGGTGCCGGGGTGCGGGTGGGCCTGTGACCGATTCTGCAACGCGGCGGCACCGCCAGCATTTAGGAGTTAGGAGTTGGCCAAGCATTCAGGAGTCAGGAGATAAGAGGTGGACGGGGAGCTGGGAGAAAGGAGTTAGGAGCCACGAGGTAACAGATTGCGACCTGATGTTTAGCGAGCGAGGCGGCTTCACCGCGCTTTAGGGAGGCGACGATCGCGCGACGAACGATGGGGTTAACCGCAAAGGGGCACAAGGGCGCAAAGGGGTGACGACGACGACGGAATTTACCACAACGACACAACGACACAAAGATGCGACGATGGAACGACACGTTTCAACGAAACGCTGCGCTTCAACGAGCAACGAACAACAGGGTTGAGCTGTCGATGCGACGACCAAGGTGCTCAAGTTGCCCACGTTCGGGGGGCAAGTTGCCCAAGTTGGGCAAGTTGATGGGAGCGTTGATTTTAGCGGGTTTGGTTCAAGTTGCCCCAGATGCCCAAGATGTTTTTGGCCCCCATGGGGGGGCAGTATTTAGCATTGAGAAGTTAGGAGTTAGAAGACTTTTTGGGCGCGGAATGTGCGCGAGCATCGTAATTTATTTGTGTGCGTAGCGATCCTCATGGCTGAGACGGAGCCATTGATGCAGGCATGTTATTTACTTGTCAAACGGCGGCCAGCCAGCTTAATGATCAATGAGCAAAGATCAAAAATTCGGCGTGCGCCGTGCGACACCCGGACAATCATGGGTGGTCTGGGTGCCGTGGAGAAGCTATAGGGGGTGACGGGGGCGGGTAATGACGGCTTTCAGTTTTCAGGAGACAGGAGGCAGGAAGCCTTGCGCGTCGCTCACGCCCCGCCAGCGGCCAAAATCCCTGCGCCAAAAAATATGAATTTGTTTTTGCGATTGTTACCGTCGTTGGTAAATCCAATGTAAGGCATCGCGAAGAAATAACCTGAGCATTCTGGCTGGTACTTTTGGCCGCCGGCGGCGTTGCCCGCTCGTTACAGAATCCATGCGGATATGCGCCTCGCGAGCGTCTTGCTGGCGGTCAAAATTCCTGCGCCATAATTGCTCACGTTATTTCTTCGCGATGCCTAAGTCCTTACGCTCTCCTGCTCGCCTGTTCAACTCTCACCTGATCTCGGCACAGCCGTGCCGCGATCCGCTACTGCCGATCGTTGAATTCAATACAGCTAGCGGGGCTCGAAGGAAGCCAGAAAACTCGCAAAGTCTTTTGCACACAAGAACTCCTGGCCCGTCTCGCGATCAAAGAAGTATACTGCGCCGCTTGCATCGAGAAGAATGAGATTTGACCCTGGGTCGTGCCCGATCGCAATTCGGCCGGTACCAATCACGCCCTGCAATCTGCTGTTGACACGCCGGAGGTCAACAGCGAGCTTTTCAGACATCCCGTAAAAAACGTCAAAGCTCTCGACGCCATTCACCGCCCACGGCGATGGAACCAACGGCCTAAAACCAGAATCCTCGCTGAAAAGGGACGCACCGACATCCCTGATGAAACCCTTGTAGCAATCCGGCAACCGAAAGCCGGCCTGCCCCTCAAGCCCGGCGATGTACTCATCGGACGCGCCAACGAATCGACTGGTGATACCGCGTAGTCCTAACTCCTTGAATCTATGGACAACCGCCTGTTGTTTGGCACCTGGACCGGATGGTGGGACATTGTTCATGCCTCGAACTGCTCGCATTGTCATCCCCGATGTACGCCATCACGTTACCCAGCGTGGAAATAACCGTCAAGCGGTTGTTTTTGTCAATGATAATCGCCGAGCATACCTCGACATATTGGCCGAGGAATCCGTCGCCGCGAATGTGGCAGGGGTACATGTTGGCCAGGCGATGCCACAGAGCTTTCCAAATGATTTAATCAGTGCCACCGGATTCAAGCGTCCCCGGAGGCGTGGCGGGCCTCCTTGCCTAAAAAGATCGTACCTCATTATGACAAATCGGGGGCCTGCCGTTTTACTGTGGAGCCAGATGCCGAACATCACGACGTGTTATGAAGAGAGTCATTAAAGTCTTTTACTATCAGGACTTACGGCTTATGGAAGTGCCATTCGCGGCTGTCCCTATTGTTCTACGGTGGCTGCGGCATGAGCGGGTTGTTGTTGTGGGAGGTGGTTGCGAGAGGGGGGGGGTGAATGCGCGTTATGCGGCGCATACGTGGCGTTACATTGCCGGAGCTTGAGGATTGACCGCGAATCTGGAGGCCCTACTTGGCATTCGCCGGTCGTGTGGCCGATGGGGCGGTTTGTGCCGATTTCGGTTGTGTGGTGGCGGTCGCGATCTGCGGTGGGCCGACCAGCACGGGTTGGGCCCATTGCTTGAGATGGGTCAGGCGGTATTGGGCCAATGTGGCGAAGGATTTATCAAGAATGCCGGCATCGGGTTTTGTGAATTCTTTATAGATAGCCGCAGCCTTGCTCCATTGTCCGGCATCTTCATAACTCAGAGCCAATCCGAGTTTAGCGCGCGCTACCGCCAGCTTTTGGGATGGAAATTGGTCGATGACGGTCGTGAATGCTTTTTCAGCCGCGGCGATTGATTGTGCTTTGGTGGCTTTGACATTCGCAACGCCCTTGGCGGGATTTCCCAGCGTGATGAGATTGAGATAAAAATCGCCGATCTGTATATAGGCCTGCGCCTGAATAGTCGGAAATGTATACATGTTCAAGACGGTGTTCTGAATTTGCCGGGGCGTTTGCGCTTGCTGCAAGGCGATGGCGGCTTCTTGCAACTTCCGTCGCTCTCCCGCTTTGTGCAATTGGAGCAATTCAATGAGCAGGACGATGATGGCGATGCCAAGCAGAATATACATGCCGTATTGACGGATGAACACATACAGCCCGGCCATGCCTCCGGCCAGGTCGTTGTGTTGCAGTTCGTGGCGTTCCTCCGCTTTCATTGCGTACGCTCCAGAATCCAGAAAAATCAGGCCGGTAGTATAGACGTTGTGTCCCCGGAACGCGAGCGAAGGTTTTAGACTTCTGATCGAGATGACGCATCGGCAGTTCTTCTTCTGATTCGAACACGTATCTTATACGCCGGCTTATTTCTTATGTTCTTTTCCACAGCATCCGCGGCACATTGACGCATCGACAGATAGTTTTCCCGGCCCGGCGATGAGAATGGACGCGGCTATCGCCATTAGGGCAAGCTGAAAGTCATAAGATCCAAAGCCACCGGCATGGGATGCCCAGATGATCCCGGTCAGGTCGAGAATGAGAAAAATGCTCACGATCCGGGAAAACAGGCCCAAGATAATCAATATTCCGCCAAAAAATTCAGTAATTCCGGAAATGTATGCCCAGACGATCGCCGGTAGAACCGGAAAATGATCCGATGCCAACATGTTTGAAAAAGAGTGAATCCCGTGGCCGCCAAACAGGCCGAACAAATGCTGTCCGCCATAATAGATGAAGATAATTGCCATCATCACGCGAACGATCAACGTGCCAAGTCCGCTTGCCAGATGGGAATGCCCACATTTTTTCGTCGTTGTTGTTTCGGTATTCTCTGCCATGAAAAAACTCCTGTCTAAATTACTTCAAATCCAATTCTACATTCAGCAATGCGGATAGCACGGCCTGCCAACCAAATCCGGCGGGCATA
>JAKBAC010000008.1 GCA_021809365.1 Planctomycetota bacterium
CCTCCGCTACCGTCCCGATTGCTACCGGCTGGAACGATTACTTTGCCGGGCGGGTATTTCCCCGCTGAAAACTAACGCCTTGTCACGGCGCACCGTCGTCGTGGTCGTCACATCTTTGCGTTCTTTCGCCACTTTGCGGTTAATCCCGTCGTCGTCGCCGCAGCGACATGTGTCAAGTTGTTCGTTGCTCGTTGTTCGTTGAAATTGGCCTCCGCTACCTCGTGGTAAATACCGTCGTCGCCGCTGTCAAGTTGTTCGTTGCTCGTTACTCGTTGTTCGTTGAAACTGGCCGCCGCGTTGCAGAATCGGTCACAGGCCCATTCGGGCTTTCAGCCAAGTCGGCTCCTTGCCTTTTGTCTGATGGTAAGGAATAACATAAGGTAATGCAAAATTTATTAGTAAGGATTGTTGTGATGTTTCATTCCACCGCCACCAGCAAGGGCCAGACCACGATTCCCGGACGAATTCGCAAAGCGCTGAACATGCGATCGGGGGCTCGGCTGGAATATTCCCTGCATCAGGATCATGTTCTCATGCGCGTGCATCCGGGGTTGCAGTCCCTGGCGGGATCATTGGCCAGTGACAAGGGGGCGGACATGTCATCTGCGAAAATCCGGAGGTCTGCCGCAAGGAATGCGGTACGCGATATTCTTCAGTTGCTGTAACACTACGTTGTATGTACAATACACTGATGAATGCAAAGATGGAAAATCTCCCGTGCTGCATGATAGGTTTGAATGGGATCGCAACAAGGCCGCCGCGAATCTCGCTAAGCACGGCGTTTCATTCGACGATGCGGCTTGCGTTCTGGCGGATAAGTCCGCAGGCTTTTACCATTGCGAAAAGTACGATGCGGATCATAGCCGGAAGGAAGATCGGTTCCTTACGGTGGCGTCACATCCGGAGGACCGGTCCATCGTTTTGGTGGTGAGCTGGACCGAGCGAAACCGGGGAACCGCATTGGTTACACGAATTGTTTCCGCGCGACACGCCACCTGCGGTGAAAGGAAAATATATGCGGAATGCGTCAACGGCAAAATTGGTTTATAAATCGGCAAGAACGATTCGCAAAGATTCGAACTTGGCACGTTTGAGGCGAAGTGCTCAAAGGCCGGTGGATTTGTCCGATATCCCGGAGGTCACAATCTGCGGCTTGGGTAAATCGCACCGCCTTGCCAAGAAATCTGTGACGATTCGGCTGGATGCCGACATCCTCGCCTATTTCAAAAGTACCGGTCCCGGCTACCAGACAAAGATCAATCGGATTCTCAGATCAGCCGTTAGCACCGGCAACGACATTCGCGGAGAATTGCGCGCGGCTGCGGCCAATTTGGAAATGATAGCCGCCAGGAGCAACCATTGAAGTACCACCGTCAGTTGCGAAATTCCGTCCTCCCGTTGGTCCTGATGTTTCTTTGCCGTCCTTAACGCGCGGAAAACGCAACCGCCGAGCCGTAAGAGATCCGAATGCTTCGCAACAACCTGTCCTTCACCCGTAGCCGCGAAAATAGCGCCGCCGCCATTTACAGCAAAAACGAAATTATCCCACCGCGAACCCTTTGGCGACATACGCCTTAAAAAAGGGGCTTTTTTGATCTGCCGCAACATGCTATACTTGATGTCTCGAAGGAGCACCGCAATGCGTTACACTGTGATTCTGGAACAGGAGCCTGACGGCGGCTATGTCGCCAGTGCGCCGGCGTTACCCGGTTGTGTCAGTCAAGGCGACAACCGCGCCGAGGCCCTGCGCAATATCCGCGAAGCCGTTGAACTTTATGTGGAGGATTGTCGCGAAGCCGGCGATCCGGTGCCCGTCGAGAGCGGCAAGGAATTTATTGAAGTAGACGCTGCGTAAGTAAAAGGGAAATCCTGCGTGGCCAAACTCCCCACCGATCTTTCGGGTCGTGATGTTCGCGCCGCGCTTGAGCGCGCCAGCTTCGAGTTCCGCCGCCAGACCGGCAGCCACATGATCCTACGCCGTAATGAGCCTTATGCCCGTGCCGTCATTCCAGACCACAAGCAGGTCCGTACGGGCACCCTCCGCCGCATCATCACCGACGCTGGACTTTCCGTTGAACAGTTCATGGATTTACTTGGACGATGATACATTCACGCTTCCACTGGCCTTTCACATGCCGGGCGTTTACCATGGATTAATATGGTAAAAATTGTCATGACTCAATGGAGATGAAAAGATGACGCTTCAGGAACATCGTGCGGCTCCGGCTTTTTCCCTGCCAGGCTCCACAGGCAACGCGATTAGCCTCGCGGATTTCAAAGGCAAAAAAGTGGTGCTTTATTTTTACCCCAAGGATGATACGCCCGGCTGCACCAAAGAGGCCTGCAGCTTCCGTGATGGCATAAAAGATTTGGAAAAGGCCGGCGCGGCGATACTGGCAGTGAGTCCCGATGATGTCACCAGTCACCGCAAGTTTCGCGACAAGTTCAGCCTGCCGTTTCCATTATTGGCCGATACCGATCATGCGGTGGCGGAAATGTATGGTGTATGGAAAGAGAAATCCATGTACGGCAAAACATACATGGGAATCGAGCGCACCACGTTTATTATCGATGGCCGGGGAAATATCGCTAAAATATTTTCCCGAGTCAAGGTGGAGAATCACCTGGCGGAAGTGCTCGCGGCCCTCAATGAGGTCGTGTAAGCCAGCGCATTTTCTCCGGCCTCTGGACTTCGCATACGTCTTCACCATAAGCGAAAGGGATGGTTGATGTTGACTTGGACTGTCCCGCCGACTGCCGCAACTCTTCCGATTCACAACAAGCCCGTCATCCTGGCGATTTTTGCTGTTACCTACCTCGGAATCGCGGCTGGACATGTGCCCGGATTAAAACTCAATCGGGTGGGCATTGTCCTGCTGGGCGGCATTGCGATGCTGATATTTGGCGGCGTGGGCACCCAAGAGGCCGTCTCGTATATTAACTGGCCCACCATTTTTCTGCTCTTCGGATTTTTTGTGGTTTCGGCGCAGCTTCGCCTTTCGGGCTTTTATGATCTTGTGGCCAGAGGCATCTCCGCCCGATTGGGACATCCCGCCCGGTTTTTGCTCGTCTTAATGCTGGTTACCGCCGGGCTTTCAGCGTTTCTGAATCATGACATTGTCTGCTTTGTCGTAACCCCGATTGTCGCGGCGGCGCTGCTGCGCCAGCGGCTCAATCCCGTTCCATTTCTTATCGCACTGGCGGCGGCCAGCAATATTGGCGCGGCGGCCACGCTCATCGGTAATCCGCAGGATATGATGATCGGACAAGTTGCGCACCTGAAATTCGGGCCTTATATGCTCTGGTGTTTCGTTCCCGTTCTGTTTGCCATGACCGCCGGTTATGGAGTCATCTGGGGACTTTCGCGCAAAACCCTCCACTGCTCCCAGGCGTTACCGGATAACGCTGTAGATCAGACCTATCCCTTCAATAGAACGCACACCATCAAGGGCCTTGTGATTCTGGCCGTGATGATGGGGCTGTTTTTTTCGCCGTTGCCCATGGAAGTGATCGCGCTGGCCGCCGCGGGGATTCATCTGGCCAGCACTAAATTTCGCACCGAAGATCTGCTGGGCCTGGTGGACTGGCCGATCCTGGTTTTATTCATCGGGCTTTTTGTCGTTACCGGCGCTTTTCAATCCACCGGCTATGGAGATCGGGCGGTTCATGCTCTGGCCCACGGCGGGTTTCATCTCAATGCGCCGGCCACGCTGGCCTTGACCACGGCCGGAATGTCCAATCTGATTAACAATTCCGCGGCGGTCATGTTGCTGCTGAAAGTAATCAATCTGGCGCGGCCGGACGCGGGTTATATTCTGGCACTGGCCAATAGCTTCGGCGGCAGCCTGATTATCATCGGCAGTGTTTCCAATATCATCGTCGTTCAACAGGCCCGAGCCATGGGAATTCACATTTCATTTCGGGATTTTGCCCGCCTGGGCATTCCGGTAACCCTGGCCGCGCTGGCAGGGTTGTTGGTCTGGATAGCCATTGTGGTTTAAGACTCAATCACTGTGTCTTCTGACGAAAGGGTAATAGAATTAATCCACATTAAAGTAGCGGGCTTCGGGATGGTGAACGACCACGGCGGAAGTTGATTGTTCCGGTTGGATCATCCAACTTTCCGACAAGGTGCAGCCGATGCGCGAAGGTTCCAGCAGTGCAAAGAGTTTTTCCTCATCCTGCAAATCCGGGCAGGCTGGATAACCGAAGCTGTATCGGCAGCCCTGAAAATGGCAGGCGAATATATCGCGCATGGTGGGGCCGTCCTTATCGGCAATGCCTAATTCCTGGCGAATGCGTTTGTGCCACATTTCAGCCAAAGCCTCGGCCATCTGCACGCCAATGCCATGGATATAAAGATATTCCGTGAAATCGCCCTGTTCAAAAAGCCGCTTTTCATAAGGTGCCACATCCGGTCCCGCGGTAACGCATTGCACGGCCAGAACATCCATGTCACCGGATTCAACCGGACGGAAAAAGTCCGAGAGACACCAGCGCTTGCGGGCGATTTGCCGTGGAAAATGAAAACGCAGACGCTCGGTTTTCTTATCCTCGGCATACACAATCAAATCATTTTTATCCGCCTGCACCCAGAAATAGCCATAGACCACTTGCGGATGCAGCAAGTTGAGATCGCGGCATTTTTGTTTGATGCGCGTGTAAATGGGGCGAACGTGACTTTCCGTCCATTTACGAAATTCGTCGCGCGGCATAACACCGCTCTTAAATTGCCATTGACCGCGAAACAGCGCCACTTCATCAATGTACGGAAATACGGCATCCACCGGAATATCTGTAACCACGCGCGAACCGTAAAATGGCAACGCCGGCACGGGCACATCCCGCCGGATGCCGGATAGCGCATAATCCGCTGTGGTGATGGTGGATGTTTCCGCTGCGGGTATTTCCGGTGCCGCCGGCGCACCGGCTGGCCCGCCCCGGCCTCGCTGCTGCGCACGATCGGGTGATTCCCCGGTCTGCACCAGCATTTCCGTGATTTTCCCGGTGGCGACATGATCCATTACCCGCAGGCCTTCAAAGGCATCTTTGCCGTAGAACAGCGGCCCAAGATAGATATTCCGCAGGTCTTTTTCCACGTATCCGCGCGTCAGCGCCGCGCCGCCAAGTATCACGGGAATATCGATTTGCAGCCGATTGAGTTCCTGCAGATCATCGCGCATCACCAGTGTGGATTTCACCAGCAATCCCGACAAACCGATGATCTGGGCATTATGCTCTTTGGCGGCCTGAATGATGTTGGCGATCGGCTGTTTGATGCCCAGGTTATACACCGTGTAGCCATTATTGGAGAGAATAATATCCACCAGATTTTTGCCAATGTCATGCACATCGCCCTTGACCGTGGCCAGCACCATGCGACCGCGGCTTTGGCCTTCACTTTTGGGCATAAAGGGTTGCAGGTACGCCACCGCGGCCTTCATCACTTCCGCACTTTGGAGCACAAAGGGCAACTGCATCTGACCGCTGCCGAATAAATCTCCCACCACCTTCATCCCGGCCAACAGATGATCGTTGATGATGTCCAACGGCGCGTATTTGGTCATCGCCTCATCAAGATGTTCGGAGAGTTTCTGTTTGTCGCCATCGATAATATGGCGACGAAGTTTTTCCTCCAGCGGAAGTTGTTCGGTGGCCTGGGCCGCTTTGGCCGGGGCACCGAGATTGGTCAAGAGCTGCAGCGGCTTATACGTGTCATTCTGGCGGTCGTAGATCAGATCCAATGCCCATTGATAATGCTCCGGATCAATTTTGTTCTGCGGCAAAATTTTGCTCGCATGCACAATTGCGCTGGTAAGCCCCGCTTTGACGCATTCACTGAAAAACGCGCTGTTAAGCACCAGACGGGCGTACGGTTTTAGACCAAATGAAACATTGGACAGGCCCAGCGTGGTATGGCAATTCGGCAATTGCGCGCTGATGCGGCGGATGCCTTCTATAGTTTCCAGCGCCAGTCGCCTGACTTCCTCCTGACCGGTGACAATCGGGAATATCAATGGATCAAAATATATATCGGTTTCCGCAATGCCATATTTATTTACCAGCAAATCATAGAGCCGCAGGGCAATTGCGATTTTCCGGTCGGCGGTTTTGGCCATCGCCTCTATTTTGTCTTCATCAATGGTGCCCGCGACAATCGCGGCCCCATAGCGCTTGAGCAGCCCGGCCATGCGGGCCAGTTTTTCCTCGCCATCTTCAAGATTAATGGAATTCACAATGCACTTGCCGGGCGCGGCTTGCAGGCCGGCTTCAATGACATCCAACTGGGTTGAATCAATCATCAATGGTGCCGTCACTTCTTTCGCGAAGCGGCGCACAATATCGGTCATGTCCGGCACGCCGTCCCGGCCCACATAATCCACGCATACATCAACAACGTGCGAACCCTCCCTGGTTTGCTCACGCCCGATCGCCACCAGGGTGTCCCAGTCCCCGGCGAGCAGGCAATCACGGAATTTTTTTGAACCGTTCGTGTTGGTGCGTTCGCCCACGATCAGAATGGAATTGTCCTGCCGGGCATCCACCGAGTTGTATAAGGAGGAAATCGCCGCATGTGCCGCATCGACCTTTCTGCCAAAGGCGGGGCGCGATGCCGGCCGCACATTGGCTACGGCGGCAGCCACCGCGCGAATATGCTCCGGCGTGGTACCGCAGCATCCGCCGACAATGTTGACCCCGAAATCCCGCACAAATTCAACATGCGCTTTGGCCAATTCGGCGGCCCCAAGCGGAAAATGCGTCTGACCTTCATGCAGCACCGGTAACCCGGCGTTGGGTTGCACCGACAAATAGCGCGTACAGTCCCGACTCAAGGTTTCCACATGCGGACGCATCAATTCCGGGCCGGTGGCGCAGTTCATACCGATGACGTCCACGGGCAGCGCTTCAAGGGTGGTGATCACCGCGTTCATTTCCGTACCGAGCAACATGGTGCCCACCGTTTCCATGGTCACCTGAACCATGATCGGCACGCGGATGCCCAATTCCTTCATGGCATCGACCGCGGCAATCACCGCCACCTTGGCCTGCAGCAGATCAAAACACGTCTCGATGAGAATGGCATCGACGCCCCCTTCCAGCAGGCCGCGAACCTGTTCAAGGTATGAATCGTGCATGATCGCAAACGTGGTATTGCCCAGCGTGATGGCTTTGGTGCCCGGACCAACGGAACCGGCGACGAATCGCGGGCGATCCGGTGTCATGAATTTCCCGGCGGCTTGCCGGGCCAGTTGTGCGGCGCGGCGATTAATCTCCCGGCACTGATCCTGCAATCCAAATTCAGCAAGAACAATTTTGCTGGCACCGAACGTGTCGGTTTCAACCGTGTCCGATCCCGCGGAATAATACGATGTATGGATGGATTCGATCACATCCGGGCGGGACAGTACCAGCACTTCAGGACAATTTTCCAGATTATTAAAGTCAGCCAAGGTGAGATTGGCGGCGAATATCTGCGTACCCAGACCGCCGTCAAAAACCATGACCCGATGTTTCAACACCTCAAGAAACGGGTGACTTTCCATCGGTCCGGCGGTGCCCTGCTGAAGCGCTGGGGTATCGTGGCTTTCTATTGTCTTACTCATTTTGCATTACTCATGGGTCGCCTTGGCGCGTTGCGGACGCGCCGGCATATTCCTACGGCACATTAAATGCGCCGACTAACATGACGCGGGTACGCCGGCCGCGGGTTTCCGCCTCCGCCGGTGACTTGCCGTGGCGCGACCCGCGATCGCGGCTTTGTGGAAGTCTTGGCACCATAGGAATCCGTGGAGGCCGACGGCTGTTGCAGTCGCTTGCGCTCCTTTGCCATTTCCTTCTGTTCAAACCATTTTTGTGTGGCCTGACGTTTTCGGTCGTGATATTCCGGAGCACTGACGGTGCGAAGCCATTTTAATTCTTGCGCGGTAAGGGGCCGAAATTCGCCGGGCTGCAAACCGGCGGCGGTGATTTTCTCGCCAATGGCGACACGGAATAAATCGCTGACGCGAAAGCCGAAACGCGCCAGCACCCGGCGAAATTCACGATTTTTCCCTTCCGCAATTTTGACCTCCAACATGGTTTTGCCACGCTGGCGCGACAGCACCCGCAATTTGAACCCTTCCGCGCGAACCGCCCTGCCGCCGTGCGCGGGTCCCAGCCAGATGCCCCCGCGCACACGTTCCACAGCCTCGGCACTCATCCGGGCGTCCACCGTGACCACATAGGTTTTCTCCACACCATACCGCGGATGGGAAATAGCATTGGCCAGTTCGCCGTCATTGGTCATCAGCACCAGGCCGCGGGAGTCCATATCCAATCGGCCCACCGGGAACAGCCGGGCCGAAACGCCGCGCAGAAGCTCGTGCACGGTTTTGCGATCCGCTGGATCATTTTGTGTGACCAGCACGCCTTTGGGTTTGTACAGCAGCAGATACACCGGCTCTTCCGGTTTGAGCGCCTCAACAACATCATCACCGACGGTGATGACATCTTTCTGGGGATCAATGAGCACCGGAAGTTTCAGCGGAACTTCCCCGTTGACGCGCACCTGCCCTTCCACAATCAGTTGTTCGCACTTACGCCGCGCCGCGACGCCGCAATCGGCCATGAATTTTTGTAAACGCACTTTCATTGGTTCATCCAATCTTCCATTGTGAAAACACCGGCGCGATCCGGTGGTTTCGCCGATCAAGGCAGCCGCACCCGCAACAGCGTACTGGCGCTGACCACGCGGACGCGAAGTTCCCGGGCCGTGGCGGGAATTAAAATTGTTTCCCCCGGCGCAAAGGCCAGCGGTGGGGCATCGAGCATTTCCAGCACGCCCTGGCCGTCCACGCATATCCAGACCTCAGGCTTTTCTTCCAGCCATTCCGCCGGCAACGACAGACTTCCGTCCGGCATGGCGAGCCGATGAATGGAAAAATACTCACAGCAGGCCAGTTCGGTAAGCTGCACATCTTCCATATACCAGGTGCGCCGCGGTTCACGGGTCACAACGGGCGGCGAAAAATTGATGACTTCCAGGGCCTCCTGAATGTGCAGCGCGCGGGGCTTGCCGTTGGGCTGCAGGCGGTTCCAGTCAAATACGCGGAAGGTCGTGTCGCTGGGCGTCTGCACCTCGGCCACCAATACGCCCGCACCCAGCGCGTGAACCGTGCCGGATTCAAGAAAATGAAAATCGCCCGCCTGCACCGGGATCGCCACCAACAACTGATCCACCGTGCGGGCCTGCACCGCGGCGGCGAACATTTCGCGCGTCACGCCGGGTTTGACACCCTTATATATTTTGGCTCCCGCAGTCGCCGCCAATATATACCACGCTTCAGTCTTAATGTGCGAGCCGGGATGGGCATCGGCATAGGCCTTGGTGGGATGAACCTGCACCGACAAATCTGATGCCGCATCCAGAAACTTGATGAACAGCGGAAAGTGCTGTTGCGCCACGGCCCGCCCCATGAATTGCGCTCCATATTGCTTGAGCACGTCATGAAGCGTCTGTTTGGCCAGAGGACCATTGGCGATCTGGCTGGCAAGACTGCCATCGGCGGCGGCACCGACGGAATCGCCATGCACGGATCCGGGAGGTAGATCGGCCAATTCCCAGGACTCGCCGATACACGCCTTCAAAAAATTACGCGGCACAGGCCGACCAAGCATCCGGCGGATGTTTTGCCCCCCCCAGATACGTTCCTGAAATATCGGAATAAATTTAAGTGGATAAACATTCATCAGAGACAATCCTTCATATTCACCATCGGCGGCCACACGCCACGATATCCATATCGTAACATCATCGGCCAATTTCGTGCGAAACTTTCGAGCGCCCAACGCTCCATGGCACCGCCTGCCGACCGCGGATCAATCACCCGCAAGTCCGTCGGGTGCTTGTGGCATATCCGAAACGCTTGCCATTCCAAGCGTTATCTATTATCATTCTATCCGGATGAACGGATCATTGCCAGTCAGAACTTCCGCGACATCCGCCGCACCCGCTACCGTGCGGCGGTGGGTGGAAACATTGCGCACTTTGGCCGATCCCATGCGCTGCCGCATGGTTCGGCTGCTGGAACAGGCGGCCGGGCCGGGGCTGCGCGTTGGAGAATTGGCCCAGGCGCTGAAATTGCCGCAATCCACCGTCAGCCGTCATATCAAAACGCTCGTCGAAGCGGGCGCTGTGGAGGGCCGACGGGATGGCACGTCCATGTTATACCGGCTGGCACCTGTCGCCGGCCCTTTGCCGTTGCGCCAGTTGCGGAGCTTGGCCCGGGATTATCTGGCGCGGGATGAACAGGTGCGGGCGGATGAAGAACGCCTGCTGCGGGTGCTCGAAGAGCGGCAGCATCATCCGGATTTTTTCAATGCCAGCGCTCCGGAATGGGACACCATTCGCACCCAGTGGTTCGGCGAAAATTTTCATCTTGAAGCCATGCTCGCGGCCCTGGATCCCAATTGGGTCGTGGGCGATCTGGGTGCGGGTACCGGAACCATGGCGGCGCTGTTGGCTCCGCATGTCCGGCGGGTCTTCGGGGTGGAACCGGCGGCGGCGATGCTGCGGGCGGCCAAAAGCCGGATCAAAACTCTGCAACTGGAAAATGTCACGTTGCTGCCGGGGCGGCTGGAGGCATTGCCGCCGGAGGTGCGGGAATTGGATATGGCGTTGGTCAGTCTGGTGCTGCACCATCTGGAGGATGTGGAGGGGGCGCTGGGTGATATTTTCCGGGTGCTTAAGCCCGGTGGTTTTCTGCTCATTGTGGATCTCATGCCCCATGATGTGGAAATGTTCAGGGAAAAAATGGGCCATCGGTGGATGGGTTTTGCGCCGGGCAATATGACGGACATGTTAGCGCGGGCGGGATTTGTGAATATTCGCCGGCATACGCTGGCGGCTCGAAAAACACGGTCGCGGCAGGATCGTACCGCCGTGCCGGATTTGTTTGTGATGCGGGCCAGTCGCCCGCTGGATGTTTCAGGGCGATAGCACACGCCCGTATTTTTTGGAGAACTCTTCATGACGGTAAAACACGATGTCAAGGATTTGTCGCTCGCGGCAGAAGGCAAAAAACGCATTGAATGGGCGGATAAGGATATGCCCGTTCTGGCCATGGTGCGCGAACGCTTTGCCAGGGAAAAGCCCCTCGCCGGTTATCGCATGGCCGCGTGCCTGCACGTAACCACCGAAACCGCCAACCTGGTCCGCACGCTGCGGGCCGGTGGTGCCCAACTGACCCTCTGCGCCAGCAACCCCTTATCCACACAGGATGACAACGCCGCTTCTCTGGTCAAAGATTTCGGTATCTCCGTTTATGCCATCAAGGGGGAAGACCGCGAAACCTACTATCGGCACATGAACACGGCGCTGGACATCAAGCCCAACATCACCATGGATGATGGGGCCGATCTGGTCAGCCTTTTGCATTCCTCACGTAAGGAATTGGCGGGCGGCGTGGTGGCCTCCATGGAAGAAACCACCACTGGCGTGATTCGGCTTCGGGCCATGGAAAAAGATGGCATCCTCAAATTCCCCGTCGTGGCGGTCAATGATGCCCAATGCAAACACTTTTTTGATAACCGTTACGGCACCGGACAATCCACCATTGATGGTGTGATCCGCGCTACGGATCATCTCGTCGCCGGTAAAAAAGTCGTCGTATGCGGCTACGGCTGGTGCGGCAAGGGCGTGGCTTCCCGCGTGCGCGGCCTGGGGGCCAATACCATTGTCACGGAAATCGATCCCATTCGCGCCATTGAAGCCACCATGGACGGCTTCTGGGTTATGCCCATGAGTGAAGCCGCCAAAGTCGGCGATCTCTTTATTACCGTCACCGGCAATATCGCGGTCATTCGCATGGAGCACTTCCGGCAAATGAAGGATAACGCGGTGGTCTGCAACTCCGGCCACTTCAACGTGGAACTGGATTTGGAAGCGCTGGAAAAAGAGACCAAAAAAGTCCGTCGCGGCGTGCGCGATTTTGTTGATGAATACACCCTGAAAAATGGCAAACGCATTCTGGTGCTCGGTGAAGGCCGCTTGATTAACCTTGCCGCCGCCCATGGCCACCCGGCCTCCGTCATGGACATGAGCTTCGCCGTGCAGGCCCTGGCCACCGAATGGTCCATCAAGAATCGCTCCAAGCTGTCCAACAAGGTTCACGAAGTGCCCAAGAGCGTCGATGAATGGGTGGCCGCGTTAAAGCTTCAATCCATGGGCATCCATATTGATAAGCTCACCACCCTGCAGAAAAAGTATCTCTCCAGCCACGACATGGGCACCTGACATCGCGGGCAGCCCCCGTATCAACCCCAGAAAATCGCACGGAGCACCGCACCAACATGCGGTGCTCCTTTCGCGCGCCCCAATACATCCGATGGAAAGGCCGCCGAGAAATAACATGTACAGATTTGGCACAGCGGTTGTGCCCTATGGCGAGGCACCAGCGAGGAGCATTTCCCGTCAGTGGGGCTTTAATCCTACAACGATACCACTGCCAAATCATTTGCATCCAGCCGCCGACTGTCGATAATAGCTTTATGAATTGGAATATCGTTCTTTTCGGTGGTGTTATTCTGGTGGCGCTTCTGGTGCTCAAACGCATCGGGCTTATCTCCCGCGGCAAAGCACGCCAGCATCTGCAGAACGGTGCCATGTTGGTGGATGTGCGAAGCCCGGGGGAATTCAAATCGCGGCAACTGCCCGGTGCGGTAAACATTCCATTGGATCAACTGCACAGCAGCGCCAAACGTCATCTGCCTGATAAAAATTGCGTTCTACTGCTGCATTGTCTAAGTGGCACGCGAAGCGGCCTGGCCTGCAGGGCGCTAAAGCAAATGGGGTACACCAACGTATTTAACCTGGGTTCCTATGGGCGGGCCCAGCGGATTATCAAACAGTAACGGGCTGTCAAAAAAATAATATGTTGGCCGCAGGCTAACAAGAATGGTATGGGGCATTCCCCGGTGCCATGCCCGAACCAATTGCTGCCGCGCCTGGGGGCGATTTACGCCTGAAGTTGAAAGTTGTAGATCGGCCCGAGTTGAAGCAGCTTGGTTAGCTCATCTAGCGCGCTACGGGATTCACGCATCAAACTGGGATCGGCCAGATCGGCCGGCACCAGAGAATCGCGGTAATGCTTTTTAACCCATGCAACCAACTGACGATGTAGTTTCGGCGTCAGCAGGACGCTTTGCTGAATCGACGCCAGTTCCGTAGGCGTCAGCACCACCCGCAAGCGCAGACACGCCGGCCCGCCGCCGTTACTCATGGATTGCCGCACATCGACAAATTCCACGCGCTTAAAGAGCCCCTGTCCCATAAGCCGATCCATGAGTGCCTTGGCCGCTGGAAAAGTCCGGCATTCTTCCGGCGCGATCAATACCATGGACCCGTCGGGCAGCGTCACCAGTTGGCTGTTGAAAAAATAGGTCTTAACCGCTTCCGCCAGTGACAGATCATCTTCCGCGATTTCCACGAGTCTGGGGTAAGCACCAAATTGGCGATGATACGCCAAACGGATCGGACGAAACGCGTTACGTTCAAACGCCTGCTGATGATAAATCAGGACATCCTGATTTCCCAAGGCCACCAGATCGGCATGAAAGGCTCCCGCATCAATACATGGCCGCGAACGCTGAACCGCGATGCTCCGATCCACATTGAGTTTATGCCGCCGCCGCACGGCCAAACTCGCCCCCAAGCTTTGCCGCGCCGGAAAATGGTGTGGCTGTTCCAGCGGTAAGTACGGCACGCCCGAATCAAATGTAAATATCTCCACCCCCGCCCTTCCGTGCGATGGAGTTAATCGCAGGTGGTTGGCCGCCCCCTCATCCCGTAACGCCCAGGCCGCGGGTAATGGATCATGCACGATAAAATGCTTCGCCTCATGAAATATCTTGCGCAAAATCCGGGTGGTGAATGGCGGCTCCATGGAGCGGTGCAATTCCGAGAGCAAATTGGCGGGTGTGAAATGAACTTTGCCATCCGCGGCATCGGCGGAGGGTGTCACTGTGGCCGCGTTGGCCGCCCACATGGCCGAACTGCTGTAACAGTTGGCCAGAAGCAGCGGGCTGTCATGGGCGGCGGAGGCGAGAATGGCCTTGTCTGATCCACAAAAACCCATCGCCCGCAAGAATTGCAAGTCGGGCCGCTCATGCGGCGGCAGCACCGCCTGCGGCACACCGAGTTCCATCACGAGACGCATTTTGTCCAACCCCTGCAAGGCCGCATTGCGCGGGCTGGATTTGCGACCCCGATTGGCCATGGACGCCAGGTTTCCCACGGCCAATCCCGCATAATTGTGAGTCGGGCCGACCAGACCATCAAAGTTTACTTCCAGCGCGGGCGTCATGATGTTGCTCCATAATAGCCAGTATATGTACAAGCCGCATTGGTTTAATTGTAACGCAAGACGGGTATGGTGATATTTCCCAGCGGGGGTTGAACAATCCGCCGGGCGTGACGATTTTTTCGGGCGAACAGCCAAATCAACGGCATCAATGCCGGCGCTTAGCGAAGGAGTCGTCCTGGAAACGCGCACGTCGGAGTCCTGGTTCGGATTTATTGCCATGCCCGATCGCCAATGCCGTATAACAGTTGCGAGTGGAAGGATATAGTATGACAATAATCACCAGGGGGTGTGGATTATTTTTCAGGAAGTATGTCCTTGGCCGACATCCTATCAGGTCGAAAACATCATCTACCAGCATGGCGGCACTTTGCGCGGTACGGCTTACCGCTGACAGGATTATGCGCCATGCTGGCTCTGGCGGTCGGCTGCCAATCGGTGCCGCTGCATCAGGTATCCGGACCGGCGTCAACGTTCAGCCAACGCCTCGCGTTCGGCACGCCGTTGAGCGGCCCGCAGGCAGACCATCGGAAGCTCACCGCCCCGCCGGATTTAATCGTGCGGGTGCGGCTATGGAAACTCTCTTACCTGCCACAATTGAAATTACCGGCGCTGGCGGACCAAAGCACGTTGATGATCAATACAACCGCCCGTCAACCCACGATGGCCTTTCCGGCGCTGGGGGCCGGGGCGCAATTTGGGTTGGTGCAAAACCGTGGAACCTTTGAAGCGTTACTGCGGTCCTCCGGGGTTGAGGCTACCTCATGCGGTCAGGGTTCCACAGCGCTCTGGCCAGGAATGGCCGTGACCATGCGATTGACTGATGCGCACGGCCTGCCGGTGCATGGCAAATCAATCCGCCAACTTCTGGCACTGTGGGTATGGCAGCCCGGAAATCTTCCGGGCAAGACTAAGGCATCTTTCAGAACGGGTCTGGCTTTTGAGATTAAACAGCTCAAAGCCGTTGAGCATACGCTGACACTGCAGCGCGAGCTTCAGGTGCTTCCAACGCGGCCATTGGCGGCCCGTACCACATTTGCCGCGGTACTGCCATTCCGTTTTCTCGCGGGTCAAACGCAGGCGGTCGCGATGGTGATTACGATTGCTCCCTGGAAAGATACGCCGCTTAATCAAGCGCTGGCAACAGTCAGCCGCCGCAACATTCTTTCGTCCGTCAATGCGCACCGACCTCGGGAGCAGCTCAATCGCCCGGATCTCATGGTGGCGATCCATAATTTAGGACAGCCTTCCGTGCGCAGAGCCTCGCTGGTTTATCTGGCAGGACAGACGGGGGCGGACTTAACTCAAGATATCGCCGCGGTGGCAAAAGCTCCGGTACTCCGGGCGCTGGTGCGGGCAGTGGAGGCAAATACGACTGATGCGCGGACTATGACTATTGCGGAACTGGGATGGGTATTGGATAAAACGACGTATCAACTGCTTGATGAGATGCAGAAAACCAAACCGCTGCCAGAACAGCTTCGCATTGCGTTGGCGCTGCATCTTGGTGAAGCCGCGTGGCATGCATCATCGCTGGAGGAAATTAACCGGGGCCTGGCATCCCGCCATGATTACCGTCTGCGCATCATCAAGGAAAATCTGATCTATCTTGAAGATTCTTCACCAGCTGACCGCCTCACCGCGTTTGACTGGCTGAAATCCCGTCAACTGGCGCCTCCGGGTTACAATCCGTTGGCTGCCAATCAAGCCAGAATGACCGCGTTGAGTCATGCCGAAAATAATGCCGCTTATATGCGGAGGATTCAGCAATGAGCGATACACCAAGTCCCGCCGCACCGCCGCCACCGCCGGCAGGTCCGAACAATTCCGCGCGTTCGGCCCGCTTCGCGACCATTCGCCGCCGTAGCGTGTGGGCGATTTTCATCACCGCCGGCATACTGTTGCTGCTGCGCGTGGCGCTGATATTTATTTTTCCCGCCGTGCTGGAGCATGTGCTTGCCTACTACAACCTGACCGCGAGCTACCATGATATTAAGCTCGATGTTCTGGGTGGAGACGCCGAAATATGGGGGCTGAAGGTGCGCCCGATCAAGGGCGGACCGGATGTGATGACCGTCGAATATTGCCACGGGAATATATCTGTATATAAGTTATTTGTCGGCCAACTGTATATCCGCCGGGCCGTGGCGGACGGCGCAAATTTATTTGTGCGTCGGGCGGCCAATGGAAGCTGCCCATTGCTCAACGCGCTTTTGTCCCATTCGGGCGCTGCAGGAAACGCGACGGAGACTCAACATGCGGGTCAGGCCGCCATCAGCCTGGCAGCGCCTCTGCGGGTGGAGGCGTTTCGCCTGGAGCACCTGCGGGTGCATGTCATTGATCACAGTGTGCGTCCGGCGGTGCATCTGGGCATTACCATGAATGTCCGCGTTTCCCATCTCGGACGGCGTCACGGCGCAACGGCATTTCGGCTTGATCTCTGGTCTGCCACGCTGGTCGATGTGCTGCATATTGATGGATCGCTAACCACCGGGCGAAGTGCGCTGCTGGCCACAGCTCATGTTCTCATGCGCGGTTTGCGCCTGCAACCCACTGCCGGTTATCTGACCGCAATGGGGTTGCGACCGGGGGCGAAAGGCCTTTCCTTAAGTGCCGACAGTAAACTGGCCCTGCGCGTCATAACCAATAAGCCCACCGGCAAGCAGGAAATTGCGGCTCACTTCGCACTGGAACATTTTGTTCTAAGTTCCGGTGGCCGCCCCGCGTTGGCCATCCACGCGCTGATTGCCAAAGGACGTTTGACCGGCAGCCTCGCGGATGTGCGACTTTTATCCCTGAACGATGTCACGCTTAATGCCGGGCGCGGTGAAAATGGCCTGCTTCATTTCGCGGGCTTGGAATTTTTGCGACGGATTGCGGCAAGCGGGAAACATCCCCTGCCGATGGTCATTGCACGAAGCGTGGCGATTCATACTCCCATACACCTGCCGGGATTACCCAACGTGCAGCTTAAACATACAGGAAGTTATACCTGCGCGGTAGACCAACTTGAATTACATGGCTTTCAAGCGGTTTTCCGTGATTCCGCGGTGACGCCCCGCGCCCGGCTGCAACTCAATATCCACACGTTGGATGCGATGAGCACCGGCGGCCTGCCCGGAACACCGGGACAAAAGCTGACCATTTCCGGTACGGGTGCGGCACCCGGCATCGCCGGCGCGATTGATCTTTCCGGCAGCATGTTGCCGTTCGCCGCAACGCGCGCGCTCACCTTGCATCTGGCCGCATCGCAAATTACGGCCGCGGCCCTTGCTCCATACTTATCCGCCGCGGGATTAAAAAGCGAATTAAAATCCGCCCGCTTTAATGTGGATATTTCCGGTCCATGACCACATTGCCCGATGGCGCAGTGGCGGCCAATGTTCACCTGGATCATCTGATCTATCGGGACGGCAAGACCACACTCTGCGATTTTAAGCATATAGATGCCGGCAAAGTACAGGAGAACCCATCCACCGGCAGGCTGGAAATCGGATCACTGAACATTGTCGGCCCGACCTTCGATTTTTTCCGAGAAGCATCCGGGAAGTTTTCCGTTCTGGGCATGCAAATCCTTGGCCAACATACCCCGCCATCGCTGGTGCCCGCCACCGCGACGATCAACCATCAAGGCGCAAAGGGGCCGCCGATTCGCACCGCCGCTCTGGCCGCGCCCATGACCGCGGCGTATGTACCGCCGCGATTGCAGATTGATCACTTCCGTTGGTCTGGAATTCGCATCGGATTTGATGATCTACATGCCACGCCCACCACGCGCATCGGTATAAGCCACGCCGGGCTGGTATTGAATCACTTTATTCTGGACCTTTCCGGCAAATCTGCCGCCCATGGTGCGGGAACATTGCGGGGGTGGTTGCAGGCACCGGGCGTGATCCACCAATTCAACGGACAGTGCACGGTGAATCCGGGAAGAAGCAGTCTTCACACTGCCATGCACATCATCAGTACAGGCATTGACTTACAGCGGCTTACGCCTTATCTCAAGCCGCTGGGCATTCTCCCGTTGCTGCGGCATGGCACATTGGGCGGGCTGCTGGCCGCCGATTTATCTGTGCATCATGGACGGATGTCCGGAGATGTGCGGATAACGCAACTGCGACTGCAACAAGGCACACAACCGTTGGCCGCGGTTGGAGAAATCGGAATATCCCAAATCTCCGCCAGACAGGGCGAATTCGCAGCGCACAATGTGCTGATACGTAAACCGTACTTACACCTCACCCGATTGGCGAATGGCAACCTGACACTCTGCGGAATTGAATTATTGCCCCAGATGCCGGGACGCCCTGCGATCATTCACACCGCTTCAATCCCAGTTCATACGGCAACGCCGTTGCGGGCGGGGGTGAATTCCATCACACTATCGCACGCCGTGCTGCAATGGACGGATCAATCCGTGCTTCGACCGGTGGATGTACGCCTCCACGCCGATGCGCGGATCACCAATGCGTTTTTCGGCCATCGCCATCCACCCATCGGCACCATGCACGCCGCGCTTTGGGCCCGGGGCGTGGCGCATAGGGTGGCCATCCGTGGTTCATTTTCCGTGCCTGCCCACGCCCTGGAGGCAAATCTGCATCTGCGTGCCACGGGTCTGCATGGAGGGATTATCAACCGCTATCTGCCGGGAGGCATCGCCTTTATCCCCGACGGAGAGGACGTTCGTACATCCGTACATGTCAATATATCTCATCTGGCGGATGGTTCGGTTGCGGGCACGCTGGGCCTGAGTCGATGTGTTATTGCCCGCCCCAAGACCGCGTCCAAGCTGCGTAACTTGTTGCTGCTGCCGCACGCGGCAATTGATTTGAACCGATTGAATCTACCCCGACACATCGTGGCGATCAATTCCATCGACGCTGATCTAAAGACGATTCGCATCGATCACCGCGGCGGCGTGTGGTCGATCTGCGGAATCAACATAGGCGGGCATCTCAACGCGCAGCCACCGGTTTTGAAATCGGCACCAGTGTCCGCCAGACCGCGTGGAACATTCTCCATTTTGCCCACGCAATTACCGCTGATTACGCTTAAGCAACTGAATTTGCACGCAGATGATATTCTGCTTACCGGCGTGCTGCCGGATGATCATCCCGTCAATCTCACCGGACTTGAGTTGCGAAACACCGCACCGGTGCGCTGCCTGGGAATCGCGCCGGCACTTGCCCCGGCCATTGCGCTGCAACTTACCGGCAGGGTAAACAGTATCGCCCGGCATGTGAAAATGGCGTTTCATCTCAAACCTTTTGCCAATAACCCCCGCGGTAAGGTTCAGATGTTGATCACCGGCATTCGCGGCACGGGGCTGGCCCAGATGGTTCCCGCTCTAGCCAAACAGTTTAACGTCAACACCTTGACGCGGGGACAGCTTTCCGCCGCCGGCGCGGTGGCACTGCATATCGACCGCCGATCACCGGTTGATTTCAATTTTCATCGGGCGTTCATGGCAAGCGTGAAGGTCTCCGACATCACGTTCACCGCTCGACCCCGTGGCCCGATCTTGGCGGGCGTGGCGGACGTGGATGCCCAGAAAATCTACGTGCAGCCGGCCCGATCCGCGCTTACCATTGCGTTGCTCAATATCCGCACGCCCATGATTCGCATAACCCGTGACTCCGCCGGTTTACATCTTCTTGGCATGCTTCTGAAGGCCTCTCCGACAACTTCCAAAACAGCCGCTGAGGGACCAAACCTGCCTACCCCGGCGCAAGCGAAGATCAGCATGGACGTGAAGGCGATCAATGCTCGCACCGTCGCTGTGGTCAGCCGGAACAATAGTGCGAACGCTTCTGAACACGCCCCAGATGTGCGCAAGCGTTCCGTGAAGAACTTTTCCACCGGTCAAACTTCGGCCACGCGCGCAGCGGTTCATAAGCCGCAGCTCCCCGCCATACTGATCAAGCAGTTGATTGTAAGCGGTGTTCATGGTCAATACATTGATCGCACCTGTGTGCCGCAGATTTGCATTCCCCTCACCGGCCTGGAAGCACAAGTGCGCAATATTGGTACTGTCCCGCTGACTACACGCATGCCGATCCGGTTCAATGTCATCGCTTATGCCGGTGCCGTCCGTCCGGCGCATGTGCAATTGCAATCGCGACGGCATGGTAATGCGATACCCGCGCCGGCTGCCACCCGCATGTCGCGCAATGGTGCCGGTCCCGCGCCGATGCAAAAGCACCCGTCACTTTTTTCCCAGTTTGCCGGTAACGGGCAAATCTATCTGTACCCGCACCTGCAAGGCTGGTGCAAGACATCACTCAATGGGTTGTATCTGGCTGATCTGCACCCCATTGCCAAACAATACGGTGTCACGCTAACGGGCGGCACGTTTGACAACTCCAGCGATATTCGTTTTCATGCCAACAATCAGGCTGATTTGCACACCAAACTGGTATTCTCCAACTTGAATATGTCCGAGCCACCGGACGGGATCGTGGCAAAGCTGCTGCATCTCCCGGCTCCGCTGGATGTCGCCATTGCCGCTATTGAAGCGCCCGATGGCTCAATTACCATTCCCCTCTCCGCGCATGTTCACGACGGGAACTTTTCACGTTCCGCCATCACCTGGCAACTCATTGGCAGTATGGCACAAGTGGTCGCGGTGGGTATCGCCAGTTCACCACTGAAAGTTGCCGGTGCCTTGACGTCACTATTTGGCGCAGGGAAATTACAGGCCGTTAACGAGCCACCTGTGAAACTTGCATTCGCCCCCGGTTCAACCACGTTAACAATGCGGGACTGGAGACTTCTGCAATCGCTGAGCCACCGGCTGCGGCGGCATGATTCCATGCAGATCATCGTGCGGCAGCACATTTCCAGCGCGGATGTCGCCATTGCCGCGGTGCGTGCCAATCCCACACGCAGTCAATGTTTGCAGATGATCGCCGCGCTGCAGGAAAGAGAGAATCACCTGCTGGCTCTGCGGCGGCAGGCGGTGGGCACATTGCGCGGTGAATTGGCGATACGTCTTTCGCGGACCGACATTACCGATGAAACCGCCCGCCTGGCGCAGCTGGACGCCCGAATCTCCCGTTCCCAGTTGGCCATGAATGATCTTGCCAACATGCTCGCCCCCGGAGCCGGCCGCGAAGCGGGCCGCCGCACCCGCGGCATCATGATGACCATTGCCAGAAGGCGTCTGTCGGAAATAAAAGCGGCCCTGTTCGCCGCCGATTTTGATCACCCCGCCCGCCGCGTGCATATCGTTTATCCGCAATATATCGTCACGAAGTCACCGCATGGCGGCAACGCGGTCATCACCTGGGTACGTGCCAAGTGACGGTGAGCGCGGCAAAAATCCGTTCCATGATTCCGGAACCACCCCATTCTCTTTGAGTCGACGGCCAAAATGGCCTTTATCAGGTGAACGCAGGTAGAGAAGTCCAGGCAAGTACTCTGCGGTGATCCCCTTCATTATGAATTTATCATCCTGCCATCCACTGCCAATGCCGCTTCGCGGAGCGCTTCGGGTAAACTGGGATGGGCATGGCAGGTTCGGGCAATGTCTTCACTGCTGGCTCCCATGGCCATGGCCATGACCGCTTCGGCAATCAAGCTTGATGCCTGCGGGCCAAGGATATGCACACCCAGCACACGATCCGAGTATTCATCGGCCAGAATTTTTACCAGGCCGTGCGTTTCATCCAGACACATTGCCCGAGCATTGGCGCTGAAGCGGAATTTGCCCACGCGGAATTTCACACCCTTGGCGGTCAATTCTTCCTGTGTTTTACCGACCCATGCCAACTCCGGCGCGGTGTAAACCACCAGCGGAATGGTGTTGTAATCCACATGCCCCGCTTTGCCCGCCATCAGTTCCACCGCCGCGATCCCCTCTTCCTCCGCCTTGTGTGCCAGCATCGGCCCGGCCACCACATCGCCGATGGCGAAAATATCCGCGGCGGAAGTTTGAAACGCATGGTTAATTGTGATCCGCCCGCGTTGATCCGTCTGTACGCCCGCCGCCGCCAAGTTCAGTTCCCCGGTATATGCCTTCCGGCCCACCGCCACCAGCACGACATCGGCGGGCAATTCAGTTTCCGCCGCGCCAGGTTTGGCGTCCTTGGCCGCAAAGCGCACCAGCAGGCCGTTCTTATCTTCCTTTATCCCCGTTGCCTGGGAAGTAAAATGAAACGTGATTCCCTGCTCCCGCAACGTCTTTTCCATTAACTTGCCCATCTCCTCATCCGCTCCGGGCAGCGTGGTATGATAAATTTCCAGCACCGTTACTTTCGCGCCCATCCGACTCCATACTGACGACAATTCCAGACCGATGGCACCGGCTCCGATGACCACCATTTTCGCTGGAACCCGTTCCAGCGCAATGGCCTGATCGGAGCTGATAATTTTTTTCCCATCGAATTTCAGATTTGGCAATTCAATGGGAACCGAACCGGTCGCAATTAAAAATTTCGCCGCGGAGATGGTTTTCTCTCCGGCCGCGGTATTCACCTTTATTGTTTTGGCACCGGTAAAAGCCGCGGTTCCGAGGATGCGTTCAACCTTGTTTTTCTTGAACAGTCCCGCGATGCCATTGGCCAACGTATCGACGATTTTTTCTTTCCGGGCCATCAGTACCGGCAAGTCCATGGCCACCTTGTCACATTTGATGCCGATGTGACTGAAGCGGTCCCGGGCTGTGGCAAATTTTTCAGTGGTCTCCAGCAAGGCCTTGCTGGGAATGCAGCCCACACGCAGGCAGGTTCCGCCGAGTTTCGGCTCTTTTTCAACGCACGCCACTTTCATACCCAACTGCGCCGCCCGAATCGCCGCGGTATATCCGCCGGGACCCGAACCGATCACCACCAAATCAAAATCCATTGCTTTCGCCATTACCACAGTCCTTTATTCATTTACGATCAGCCGAAAATATCGGCAACAGCCACATTTCCGATTGAACGCATTGTCTTACCGCAATGTTTCCCATCGCGTCGTCTCCCGGCCACGCCAAAGAGTCATTTTTACTATATTCCCGTGCTACCACGCTGGCAAACGAAAAGAGGAATCCCATAAGCCATAAGCCGTTGGCGGAACGTCGCTTTCCGGCGGTATGGCCAGTAATATAGTGTCATGGCGAACTCGCTTTCATTGCGGCATCGACTTATCATCATGGCAGCGGCGGCAACGCTGGGCTGCATGGCCGTGCTTCTGGTCGGCGGGTACTGGTTGCTGTACACCGCCTGGAGGACCGGGCAGATGGCGAAGGCCAATCTGCGATCCAACTTGCTGGCGGAATCACTGCAAATTCGTCCGCCGCCGTCGCGGCAAGGGTTCAATTCCTACACACGCTGGGCCAATCAGGTGCTCCCCTTGATTCTGGAGCATCGGGATTCTTACCGTACCGTTGCCTATATCATGATGTGGAAAAGTGATGGTACGGTGATTTTTCTGGCACAGAAACACAACGGCGGCTTTCACCTGAATACGAACATCATGGATCATACGCTGGACCCGACGCGCTGGCCGTCCCCCTCCGGCGAATCCATGAGCATCCGCGTGATTGGCCAATTACCCTGGCGCGCGGATCATCGCAAATATATCAATACCACCATGCCGCTGCACTGGCGCAGTACCAGCGCGTATCTGAGCATGGGTTATCCGGCGACACAGTTTTACAACACCTTTTTTCAAGATGAACGGCAACCGCTGCTGCTCTTACTTATCACCGATTTACTGGCGGGCCTCGGCCTGACGGCGATGATCTGGTTGATCAAGCTCCGGTTTGATAAAAGCCGCGCGCAATATACGCGGACGGTTTTAGCCCGCACCAGCCTGCTAAGCGAGCGCGGAATGCTGGCGTCGGTATTGGCCCACGAAGTGCGGTCCCCTTTGACCGCTTTGGGTTTTAATTTGCATTTTCTCAGGGGCCTGCCGGAAGGCTCCAATAGCGATACGTCACGCCAGACGGATCTGATCGAATCCTGTGAACGTGAAGTCCGTCGGCTGGATTTGATGCTCGATGATTTTCTGACGCGCACGCAAATTGTCGGTGAGGCACGGGACGCATCCGTGAACACGGTGGTGACGGAGGCGTTGGATTTTTTGCGCCCGGCCATGGCCAGTCAGGATATTCGGGTTATTACGCATCTGGATCCCGCCGATCCGCATGTACAGGTCAGCTCCGATGAACTTAGGCAGGTGCTCTTGAATTTATGCACCAATGCCCAGGAAGCAATGCCGCGCTCCGGCACGCTGGCGGTTTCGACCATGGCCGAAGCGGAAAATGTCGTCCTGTTGGTACGTGACAGCGGCAAGGGCATCCCACCGGAGGTGCAGGAACGCATGTTTGATCCATTTTTTACCACCAAGCCGCACGGAAGCGGTTTGGGCCTGGCGTTGGTCCGTCGCGTGGTGACCGGTGCGGGCGGAAGTGTTTTTTATGAAAGTGAAGTGAAGCATGGAACAACGTTCAGGATCGTGCTTCCACGCACTGTATCGCCAACCGCAAATGCCACGGCCTCAACGATAACGGATCAAAGACACAGCGGGCCGCGCGTAGCGCCAACCAGGCCGCCAATGAGCGCATCGGAACCCAGAAAAGGATAATGTTATATGGAATCCACGGATTGTCGGCGAGGCCGAATTTTACTGGCGGAAGATGACGTGAGCGTTTTGGAGGCATTAAGCCAGGCGCTTCGGAACACCGGTTACGATGTTTTGACGGCCCGCAATGGCCGGGAGGCATTGCGCATGTTAAGCCCGGAGGTGGATCTGCTGATTTCCGATTTATGGATGCCGCAGATGGACGGTCTGGCATTGCTGGATGAAGCGCGAAAAGCCGTGCCAACATTACAAACCGTCATTATCACGGGCAACGCCACCGTGCCCAGCGCGGTGCGGGCGATGAAACTCGGGGCGTTTGATTATTTAACCAAACCCTTCACCCCGCCGGATCTGCTGGATGTGGTTGAACGGGCCATGGAGCAGGGGCAACTCAACCGGGATTTAACCAACCTGACCGACGGCAAAGCCGATACACAAATTGAAAATCTCATCGGGCGCTCGTCGGCCATGCTGGATATTGCGCAAACGATCCGCCGCGTTGCGCCTTTCAAAAGCACGGTTCTGGTGGAAGGTGAAAGCGGTACCGGCAAGGAACTGGTGGTCCGGGCGATTCATCAGTTAAGTCCGCGCCATTCCAAAGCATTCATCGCGTTTAATTGCGCCGCCGTTCCCTCCAATCTCGTGGAAAGCGAGTTATTCGGCCATGAGCGCGGAGCTTTCACCGGGGCCGATACGCGGACTTCCGGCTATTTTGAAGCCGCCAATGGCGGAACACTTTTTATTGATGAAGTTGGAGAATTGGAACCGTCGGTGCAGACCAAACTGCTGCGCGCCCTGGAAACCGACATGGTCATGCCGGTGGGCGCAACACGGGAAAAATCCGTGGACGTGCGGGTATTGGCCGCGACCAATACCAATTTGGCCAAAGCGGTGGAAGAAAAGCAATTTCGCGCAGATTTATTCTATCGCCTCAATGTTGTGCGCATTGAATTACCACCGCTGCGGAACAGGCCGGAAGATATTGCCTTGCTGGCGGCGTCACTGCTGGCGCGACTGGCTCGTGAGCTGCATCTGCCGGAGCCGGTGATTGAACCCGGCATGGCGGCGGCGCTGCAAAAGTATAATTGGCCGGGCAATGTGCGTGAACTGCGTAATGTATTGGAAAGCATTCTTGTGCTGCGGCGAAAGTCGATATTGACCGAGGCGGATTTACCGGACTACATCCGCAGCCCCGCAGCCGCGCGTCAGGCATCGGGTTTGGATCTGGACCTGGCGGAGCGGGACGCCATTGATCGCGCGCTGCGCCAACATCATGGAGATCGTACCGCCGCCGCCAATGCTCTGCGCATCAGTGTGCGAACGCTGTATCGGAAAATGGCCCGCTATGGATTAAGGTGAAGACAGCCGATCACGGTGTTGTGCGGCAGGCGGCCGCGGATTTCGACCGCGCGGCCGGCGGAGGCCCGTGTTCCCCGCGGTCATGATCCCGCGGATTGAGCGCTTAAAGCGGCCTGTTCATCGGCATGATAGCTTGAGCGTACCAGCGCTCCGGACTCCACCACGGAAAACCCCAATTCCAGACCGATGGCCTTCCAACGCGCAAACTCTTCCGGTGTAACCCAGCGGTCAATGGGCAGATGCTCGCGCGTGGGTTGCAAATACTGGCCCAACGTAAGAATGTTGACATTGACAGCACGGATATCTTTAAGTGTTTGCAGAAGTTCATCATCCGTTTCACCTATGCCCAGCATCAGCCCGGTTTTGGTGGTAAATCCGCGCTCTTTCGCCCGGCGCAACAGTTCCAGGGAACGCGGAAATTTGGCTTGCGGACGCACGCGAAAATATTGGCTCGGAACGGTTTCCACATTGTGATTGAGAATATCGGGTCCGGCATCCAGTACGCGATCCAGGTCCTCCCAGTGCCCGCAGAAATCAGGAATCAGAACTTCAATGGTGGTACCCGGAGAGGCCGCGCGCACGGCGGTGATGGTTTGCGCCCAGATCGTCGAACCGCCATCTTTAAGTTCATCGCGGTTGACGGAGGTAAGAACAATGTGCCGCAATTTCATAATCGCGGCGGTTTGAGCGACACGGCGCGGTTCATCAAGATCCAAAACGGGCGGACGGCCAGTTTTTATATGGCAAAATCCGCAACTGCGTGTGCAGACATCACCGAGGATCATGATTGTGGCCGTGCCGCGCCCCCAGCATTCGCCCATATTTGGACATTTGGCCGATTCGCAGACGGTGTGCAACTGATGTTCATCAATCACGGCACGCACCCTGGTATAGCCCGGGCCGGCGGGCAGTTTGACTTTCAGCCAAGATGGCTTTCGGCCGGCCCGCATGTAATCGGGGCGGGTATCCGCAACGGCCAACGGTAATGAAACAGAAGCATTCAAGGCAAAATCCTATCCAGGGCATCGCGACAAAATTACTTGAGTTCCACGCTCCAATAGGCATGGTCAAGGAAGTGTTTCCAAGTCGCGTATTTGTCCGACTCAAGGCGGACATTGATCACCGGGTTGCGGCGCGGCTTTACCGGCAGCTTCAGCAACTGCATACCCGCCTGATGCGGCGTGCGACCACCCTTGCGGGCGTTGCAATAGACACACGCACAGACGAGATTTTCCCAGACCGTCTTTCCACCCAGCGAGCGCGGCACAACGTGATCCAGCGATAATTCGCTGGTGGGGAACTTCCGGCGGCAGTATTGGCAGGCACCATGATCGCGGGCATAGATATTGCGGCGATTGAGTTTGACATCCTGCCGGGGCAGGCGGTCGTAGCCCAACAAGCGGATGATCCGCGGCACGGCAATCTCATAGCGCACGGTGCGGACGAAGTCATGCGACTCGCGCTCAAACTGTGCCTTCAATTGCGATATTTCCGTCCAGGATTCGATGTTGTAAGAAAAATAATTGCCATTTTCAACGGAAATAACTTCGGCGATGTTCTTACAGAGCAGCGTGAACGCACGGCGGGCATTGACTACACGAACCGCCATGTAGAGCCGATTCAACACCAGCACATTGCAGGAGAGGCCAGAGGGTATGCAATTTTCGGCCAAGCGAAAATCTCCGCTTCAACATCGTTGGTCCTCCTCAATTGGCTTGCGGGCAAAAAAACCACAGGCTTTACCACCCGGCGGCCTGGCATGAGCAAACGCGCAAAACGGTTGCTGAAGTCAGGAGTTCCAGCCCAACGTTCTCCCCATTGTCATCCCAACGGGCGATAACTTCAAGTGTCCCTCAGGCCCCGGGCAGGGATTTCTCGTTTGATACGGGTTTGGTTGACGTTTGTCCCGACGCGGCATATTCAAAGAATGTACGATAATTCTGGCGGAAATATCCCGCGCTGTAGGTTTGTGCGGCATTGAGAACGATGCCCACAAGGTTTGCGCGTACTTGCCGCAACTGTTCACGAATTCGGCCCACAGTACCGCGGGTAATCATACCGGCACGCAACACCGCAATTACGCCGTCAACGCGGGAAGCAAGATTGATGGAGTCGGCAACGAAAGTCAACGGAGCGCCATCAAAAATGATCATGTCGAACTGGGTTTTCATCTGCGCCAGTACTTCTGGAAAGGCGCGATGATCCGTCAATTCAGTCGGCAGTCTGGAGCGGGAACCGCAGCCCAGAACGTGCAGCGCGGGAACTTCCGGTGATTGGGCGATGGCCTGCTCCAATGTCGCACGGCCGGCCAGCACGTCCGCCAGTCCGATTTCTGAAACAAACGGATAGACGCTTTGCATCGTGGGCCGATAGAAATTGGCATCCACCAGCAGCACTTTGAGTTCGCTGAGGGCAATGCTGTTCGCTAAATTGCTGGCTACCGTACTGGCACCGCCGCCGGGGGAGAAGCTGGCGACCAGCAGGGTCTGGATCGGGCGATCGGCGGCGGAAGCGGCGAGGCGTCCGCGAATTTGCCGGAACGATTCCGCCGTCATCGAGGCGGGCGAATTTCGCACGCTCATCATGGGGCTGCCGCTAAGCAGGGGATCATCGGCATGATCGGGAATGAAGCCCAGCAGGGGTAGGCGCATCACGCCCGTGATGTCGCGCGGCGTATTAATGCGGGTATTGGTGACCTCAACCAGATACGCCAAACCGAAAGAAAGCAAAAGGCCGAACACGAATCCGCCGATGAGAAAGTGCGATAGCTTCGGAAACGACATTGTTTTTGGCGGGATGGCGGCGTTGCGCAGCTGCACCTTGGATTCATCAATGGTGCGTTGGAGATTCATCATGGTGCTGCGATCAATAAGGCGATCCAACATGAGCTGATTGGTCTTGAGATTGGCCTCCATGGCGCGATACTGCTGAACCGCCGCGTCAAGGTCATGCACGAGCCGTTGTTCCCGCTGCACACGCGCCTGCGTGGACGCCAGAACTGCGGCATCGGATTGCATCCGCAACTGGGCGGCCTGTTGCATTTGCAATCTGCCCCGCAGCGTGAGTTTCTGCTTCAATTGATCAATCTGCCGCTGCATGCTGGCTTCCCGGATTTCCAGCGCGATCGTACCGCGATAACCCGTGCCCAGCGTTTTTTTGGAGACCTGAATTTGCTGCTGAAGGTCCAGCAGATTGAGCTCAAGGGCGCGAAGATTTTGATCATTATCCACGAGCTGCTGCATTTCCGGTGAGAGTTTCAGCGTATTGTTGGCAACCTGATTCTTGATCTCCTGATAGGCGGCCTCGGATTGCCGGGCCTCCATCTCGGCCCGCAGCAGGAATTTCTGCAGTTCATCAAGGGTGCTGGTCAAAACGGTATGCTGTTCAATGAGGCCGGGGACATCGTGCGCCACGCGGAACGTTTCCACCCGGGCTTCCATGGCTTCCACCTTGGCCTGCATGCTGGCCTCCGCGGATGAAACGCTCTGGGCTTCACGGGACAACTGTCGGCGTTCCTGATGTCGAACATAGCTGATATACACATTACTGACCGCATTTACCAGATCGGCGCTTTCCTGCGGATTGTGCCAGGCCAAACTGATTTCAAAAAGGTTGGTATGGGGAATTGGACTGACAATCAAATCCTTCCGGAGGCCATCCATGGGATCAGAAGCGTGGGCGATAAACCAGGAGCTTTGCTCCGATGGATTGTTGGAACTTTGTTGAAACGCCTTGGTTTGCAGCGCCGTTTGCAGCACATCAGGGCTGCGTACCAGAACCACCTGGCTGTTAATAAACCGGCTCACTCCGGTATCGGTTCCATAGGATCCATTTTGCCGCGCGTTGAGAGGGTTGCGCAGATTTGGGCGCACTTCAAATATGGACGTTGCCGTATAGCGTCGATCGTACTGGTGAAACACGAGAAACAGGGCACCACCGATCAGAATCCCGAGCAATGTGCCCAGAAGAATCAACCATTTATATCGCCGGACGATAAAGTCAAGCTTAGGCCCGGTCGGCATACTGGATTGATCCGGGATTGATCCGGCCAGAGCAAGCGCGTTTGATTGCGTCATGGTATCCCTCTAAAAAGGCTCAAGACGAAACTCACATACAACAGATCAGAGCCAAAGCTCCATTGCCACCGTTATACTCATTTTTACGCCGCCCGCAAGTATAAAAATCCAAATAACCACCGATTATGGTCTGGTATACACCAGCAGATCATCCATGCAACTGCTTTAGCAGCTTCATGGCACGCGGCAAAATCGGATCATCCGTGGCTTGGGCCTTTTTTATTCCCTGTTTGAGAATTTTAACTGCCCTGGTAATGTCTTTTTGCGCCACGAGCACTCGCGCCAAGTGATAGTAGGCAGTCGCGGGCGGGTTATACCGCAGGCTGCGATCCAGTGCCGCGGCAGCCGCCGTCAGATCGCCATTGAGGAAGCGAATCCAGCCCAAGGTATCCAACACCGCCCCGTTGTGGGCATATTGACCGGTACCACCAGCCTGTTTGACAAGCAGGGCGTTGCAGTGCTCAATATAGGGCACGGCGGCCGCCGGCTGATGTAGTTTAACAGCCAGCAGATACGCCAGATTGTTTAGAATCGCCGGATCATCGGGATTGACTTTGAGAATATCCTGGTAATAACCACGACAACTGTCGAATTGCTTTAACCGGTAGCTGGCAAATGCCGCGACTTCCAGAGCCGCATGGCGAACCACGGGAGACGGATTACTCGCCAAAGCAAGTTTTGCGGAATTTAAAGCGCCCAACGTCTGTTTATTGGCAAACTGCGCCATGGCCCTGGCAGTGGCCAAGAGCGCCGGATCAAAATGTTTGTCAGCGGCAAGTGAATCGACCGATTTTACCACCATGGCCAATTGGCCCGATCCGGCAAATGCCGATTGATAGGCCGAGAGCACCGTTAAAAATTGTGCGGCATTACCACCGGTCAATTTCAACATGGTGGTGAAATCCGCGGATGCGGCGGCAAACTTTTTGAGCTTCACACCGACCTGGGCCCGTTCCATATAAAGTTCAACGGTATTGGGCGCAAGTGCGAGTGCTTTGCCGGTAACATCAACGGCGGTTTGATAATCCCCCGCCGCCAGCAGGATCTGCGCATAAGCTACAGCCGCAGTGGTACTCCGATCAGCTAATTGAAAGGCCTTTTTCGCAACTGTCACGGCGGTATTTTTCCGGCCCATCAGCAGGTCATATCGCGCCTGCATCATCACCCACTGCGGACTTGATGGATAGGCCGACAGCGATTCCGTAATGAGTCTGTCAAGTTTCTGTAATGGCTGAAGCGAGCGCAATGTGGAAGCGGCATCGCTGTTATCCCCGGGTGCCAGCGCCAGATCGCGTTCCGAAAGATCAAACAGGAGTTCCGCCAACTGAGCGCGGGAAACCTGATCCCGCGGCGCAGCCTTCATGATTGTGTCGTACTCATAAATAGCCTCGGCAAATTCACCCGCACCCACGTAGGCTTGGGCCAGCAACTGTTCGGCGGCAACATCAGATGCGTCCGCGGACAAGAGCAGTTGCAAATCTTGAATAGCCTGCGCGTATTGGGGATTCGGCGGTAAAAGCAACAATGTGGCCATATCATAAAGCGCATGCGGATCATGCGGATTAAGTGCCAGCGCCGCGGTTAAAGCCGTGTTAGCCATGGTCTTCTGACCATCGCGTAAATAAGCGAAACCTTCGAGCACCAACGCCTCTTCATCCGATGGATTTTTGTTCAGGAACCGGCTCTTGAGCACAGATATACCTTGGGCAGCTTGCCCATCGCGGATCAGCGTTTCGGCATACCGAAGGCCAATCACCCGATTCTCCGGCATGGCGTTATAGAGGCTGGAATATTCGGACAGCGCCAGTTTGAATTGACCGGCATTAAAATACATATCACCAAGGCGACGTTGAACGGTATATCGGCCCTTCGGCTGTGCCTTCAGAGCGGTCTGATACACCTCGGCGGCCTGACGTAAGTGGCCGGCATTCTGATAAAAGTCACCCAGCATCAGGCGACCGGCGAAGGCTACATCCCGCTTGCGACTTTCGGCCAGCGTTTCAAAAATCCGCTGTGCGGCATTGGGTTTTTTTTCCAGCACATATATATTCGCCAGATACTTGGCTAATTGCAGATTGTCGGGATGGCTCTGACGCGCTGTGAGCAATAAGGCGATAGCTCGCTTCGGATTTTTGACGCGCATATACAAAAGCGCCAAGCTCGCCGCATTATCCAGATTGGACGGATCGCGTTTGTAAATCGCCAGACGACGTGCGATTTCAGGGCCGGGCTTTCCATATCGATCCTGAAACTGATAATGCCAGTGTTGAAATTGTGCATCCAGCGGATAATACGCCAGCCCCTGATTGACCAGATTTCTGGCCCGTTGAATATCCGCGGGGTTGCGCGATTGCAGATCATACTGAATCAACGCAGTCAGTGCGTTCAGATCATCCGGTTTGGCCTGCAAAACACCTGTGAGCGCCTTTACGCCATCCCGCACATTGCCCGATGACAACAGCGCTATACCGTAAAATGCCTTGATGTTCGCATCATTGGGATGTTTTTTTAACACTCCAGCCAGAGTCTGGGCGGCACCCGCGGAATTGCCTTTCGCAATGTCCAACTGAGCCTGCAATAAGGCACCCTTGTAGCCATCGACATTCAAGTTTCCCCCATGTCTGGCCAATTGCCCGGCGTGCTTAAAGTGCTTCAGTGCCAGAGCCACTTGAAATTCCGCTTTAATAACTTTCGGATTATCCGGATGCGCCGCGGCCAACGGTGCCATCACCTTTTCCGCGGCGGCGTTATCCCCAGTGGATAGATAATATCGACTTAAAAGTAATCCGCGTTCAATGGGATCCGGTAATTTTTTGATGGCATCCAACTGTGCCTGCTGCGCGGAACCTCCCGCTACGGAGATCTGAGCGATGTTACTGGTCAGCGGCCCCAAGGATATAGTTGGCATGGGCGATTGGGCATTCGACAACTGATTGTTGAGCAGGATAAATTGAAGATTGGAAGGAGCAGCCTTGAGCGCCGTGGCGATCAGGGCTTGCGCCGCCGCACGCTGATTTAAACCGGCCATGGCGGCATAAGCCACCGTTACCACCTGCGGATCACCCGGAGATTGTGCCAGCCATGGAGCGATTGTTTGTTGAGCTTCCGTATAGCGGTGTTCGGCCAGCTCAAGGCGGGCCTTAAGCTGCGCGAGTGAAAAATTGTGGGCGGTATCAAGGCGGCGAAGCAGTGTGGCCAATTCGGTTCGCCGATTGAGATTAGCCAGTGCGAAGGCTTCGATGTTTAATGCCGTGGCATTTTTCGGATCCTCTGTGAGCACCTTGCGGGCGACGGCCAATGCCTCGGCGGGCCGCTCCTGCACAATAAGCTGCGCCTGGGCCAGGGCGACGCTGGGTTGGCCAGGAAGATATTTTTGAATTTCCTTGAAAATCGCCAGCGCCGACCCGGATTGCCCGCGCATTTCGTAAATCTGGGCCAGCAACTGCTTTTCGGACAACCACAGATGAATATCCCGGGGATCGCCCGGTGCCAGGATGTCATCAGCCTTTTTGATCCAGCGATCCGCGGCATCCAGCCGCCCCTGAACAAATCGCAATCTGGCGCGGGCCACATAAACCCATGCGGATTGAGGCATACGCTGAGCCACCCAGGCCAGCGCATCGGAAGCGTGGGCAAGATTCCCATTCCGCGCATTGGAACTGGCCGGCGCTTCCATCGCCAGTTGCAGATAGGCCCCCATGAGCATTTCGTTGATGCGCAGGCCGATACTCTGATTTAATTCGGGAATTAATCCGCCGCCCGGGGTGGGATGTGTGAGGCCTTCTTTGAGATAACTGATGGCCTGCCCCGGATGATTGGCCCGGCGCAGCATCTCGCCCAGCGCCGCATAGTTGCTCATGACATCAGGCCGCAGGGCAATTATTTTTTTGAATAGCTCGGCCACCCGCATGGGATCGGCCCCCTGGACAAGCAATTGCTGGGCCTGGGCACCAAGAACTTTGGTGTTGTCCGGCGCAAGTTTCTCCGCCAGGGCCAAAGTTCGCGCAGCGTCTTTCTCACGCCCCGGCACAGCGCGGTAAATGGCCGCCATGCGGAGAAGCGCTTCAATATTACGCGGATGCCTGGCGATAAAGCCCTTCATGACGGCGATGCCTTTATCGGCGAGCTTCGTCATGCCGGCCGCATCAATGAGATTCTGGGCGTGCGCCGCCTCTGCCTGCTCAATATATACCTGGGCGAGAAGCGCATAAGGCTCAACATTATCGGGTTGCAACTTGCACGCCGTTCGCAGATCGGTCCGAGCGGAAATAAAACGACGGTTGGTTAAAGCGGCCAATCCGGAGACTGAGCGCAGGCGAGCCTGGGCACGGTACATATAGGCGGTGGCATTTTTCGGATCCAGTGTGATGACATGATCCGCCTGCGACCGCACCGGTGCCCAAGCTGTTGAATTGCCGCCAAATTCACTGGCGGCCTGGTAGGATGCCTTGAGCAGGTGCTCCCACCCTGCAAGGAGACGGGGATTCTGCTCTACCGCCCCCTGCCATTCATTGATGGCAGCACCGTAGTGCCGCAGATCCATCGCGGTGGTTTTATAATCCAGATCGCCCAGCTTGAGAAGTATCTCCGCCGCCTGCGGCAAATGTTCGCGCACAGCGACCAGCGCCGCCCGCTGGTAGAATTGTCGGGCCAATTTATAGCGCGATTTTTTAAGCGCCGCCTCCGCCTGCGCCACCAGCCGCGTTGGATTATTGTTGATTTTGTTAAGAGTCACCACCACCACGGTCAACCCGCCGATGATGACGACCAGCACAACAATCAATGCAATTAAAAACTGTTTATTAACCCGTTTAGCCATGCTGATTCCTTAGTGCCTCGTATGAGATTTCACATTTATTATTTTCAGTTTCGTGCCATTTTTTCCGGATACCGGGGCCGCTTTTGGCGCATTGAGTTTCTTCCAATCCGGCAGCAATCGCTCAATGGAAGGCAACGCCGCGCGAATAAATGAAGCTATCGCCTTGCGCGCCTGCGCACGGGTAGTTAAGCCGCCGGGGCCATCGGCGGTAACTTCAATTTTAGCATCATATCCGTATTTGCTGGTGGTACGCCAGAACAATTCACTGACCTGCTGCGGATTAGGGACATATCGGCCATCAACCTGAAATACATACGCCACATTGACGTAGCGTCCACGGTGCTGATTCAAACTCAGCGGAATCTCGGAATCGCTCATTTTCGGCGCATAAAAAGAAAGAAACCGCATTTCCAGATCGGAGTATGTCCCGTTCGCGTGCGGCACATGATGGATCGTAATCAAATCATCATGTATCCGCTTCATGCCCACGCCCGCCCAGCAGACATTGGGAACGTGCGGCGTAGCGTAAGCGGTGTCATAATAATTCAGATTCAAATTTATTTGTGAACCGGCGGTCCCCGCAAGCATTTTCGTATTGGCATACGCGCGCAACAGATAATGATGCGTACCAAGCACCTGCACAATCTCCGACGATAGTCGCTGATCGACCGCGCCTTTGGGCATCACCCATTGCCCCAACTTTTTGGGCAAACTGCGCAAAGGAGCCTGCAGGGGAGTAGGTAGTTTTCGCAAAACCACTTTGAACGCGCTGGAGGCAATGCCCAGCGAGACCAGTCCGCCGATCAGAATTCCCAAGGCGACCATGGTCGGAAAAAATCTTCTTATCTCCATGCCTGCGCGATCGGTGTTCATGTCCGCGCCTCCGGGTTCAAGCCGCCCCGCGGGGAACTGTCTTCGACGAAAAGATGTGATTCAAACAGGTCAATCAATTTAGCCACGCCAAGTTGCAGCAGCCCCGCTGGAATAAGCATCAGCAGGCCGAGGCTGGCATGGGTGCTGCCCCGCGCCCATTCCGATCCAGCGTATGCGAACAGCACGCCGGTGAGGGTGACCCGCAGTGCATTGACAAATATGGCGATCGGCAACGCGCACAACGCCAGCAAAAGCTTCTGCCATACCGGACGATTGGTCGAGTATGACAAGGCCACGGCCAGCGCAAAGAAGGCCGTGAGCATCCGAATTCCGCTGCAGGCCTGTGCCACATTCAGCGATGGCCAATGATCTCCAACCTGTATATGAATCTGCGTAGCCTCACGGTAAGCATGCACGCCGAACAACAGGAGCATGTGCGCTCCACCCGACGCCGCAATGTATTGCAGCGGCGTGGTGAGCTTCACATACAGCGCCTGGGGCGGATTGATCATGAATAACAAGTAACAGATTGGCAACCAGAGAATTTTCATCTGCTCCCAACCCAGCAGCCACAGCCCCAGACCAAACAGCACCACCAACATGCTTAAATCAGAAAACTGCTCCTGACCCGTAATCCGAAAAAGCACCTGCCCAAATACGCCAAACGCCAAAATTGCCAATCCAATTGGCGCGGGTTTCACCGGCAATCGGCACAAGGTGTCCCATCGCAGCATAATGAATATCGCGCTGATGACCGGGATCAGAAACCCCTGACTGAAATTCGGATTGGTGCTCCACACATGCACCAATTGCGCAAAATTAATTTGATATAAGAGATAAAAAGCCAGACCCAGCACCAGGACCACCGCCGGCACAAAATCAGGGACTTTGTTCTTCCGCACAGTGCTTTGTGATGCCGCCTCGTAATCATAGCGCAGCCTTTGAGGTGACGGGCCGGGAGCGCTATCGCGTACAGCGTTGGAGGTTTCTGATGCCGGCATTTTCTATGCTCCCTGAACGGCACTATACCGCACATACATCTGATGCCGCCGATGGGGGATTGTTTTCATGAACTTGAAATCCGCCGTCGGTGCGAGTCCCATATTAATTCAGAAGTCCAGCCCCTGTCGCGAGGATACCGCGACTACTGAATAATCGTCGGCTGGATGTAGTAGTTACGATCATAAGTAAAGCCAAAGCCGTAACTGGACGAAAAGCCGTTCCGTATAACAGCCAACGGCGTGGCAAAGAAATCGGTGCCGACATTGAGTGTATCATAGGGCTTGAGGAAAATATCCGGCTCATCACCGCTGAATATTGCCTGCATATTGACCTGGATGGTCATTTCCTGATCCTTGCCTATCCGGCGAATCAGTTCGCAACGACGTGGAATCGCCACCGGGCCAAAGTTGCCCGCCGCGGCAATGGCCTCCCGCAAGGTCAGCTTCTGGCCCGTCATGGAATAAACACCGGGCCGTTGGACATTGCCCATCACAAAGTAAACCGACGGCTTGACCGGCGGAACATTAATCACATCGCCGGAATGAATGACGATATTATATTTGGGATTTCCATCCAATAATTTCTTGAGATTGATGCGAATGACAACTTCATTCGGATAACCGACGTGACCGGGCTTTTTCGTCCCTGTAAAATTGAAATGAGCCGGTGTCTTTGTCGCGGGATGCCCGCCGATATTCACCCATCGACCATTGACATACACAAATCGGTCGGCCCCTGAAACACTGGATTGCTCCAAAGCCTGATTCATCAGATTCGTTCCGCTGTTTCCGGAATTTTTGGCCGGTGCGGTACCTTCCTGCAATTGAGTGGCAATCTCATTGAGCATATTGGATTGCGAACTCGAGGAACTCGTGGTCGATGCGGAAGCAGATCGCGATTTCCGCGGGGTTTCTTTGGGAATCCGGCGAATAATATAGAGGTAATTCATTCCGGGGGTCTGCGGAATATCACCAGCCAACGCTAAAGCATCCAGCAGCCGGAAGTTGGGCGACATAATGTTATAGGTGCCCGGATGATTGGCCGCCCCAATGACGGAAAATACCCGCCGCCGGGCCTCGGTGAGGTCCACATTGACCTGCGGGCCGGGCTGATGCGGCCCCGGTGCGGCCATCTGGCCGCTTTGGATGAGTTTTTGGACAATTTTCCGCCGAAGCTGCCGCGTGGTCATCCCACCCGCATGAATCTGTCCAATGAAATCGAGAGTAATATCACCCTGCGTGTTGATCTGTCGCGTTTGAACCGATTCCTGCCCGGGCACCACGAGTTCAAACACGGAGATGGTCAGTAAATCTCCCGCCCCCAGGACATAAGGCTTGTGTACCGGCAGCAGATCGGCTGCCGTTGGTCGCGTGGAATCAGGCCACGCCCCCGGCGGTGGATCATCAACCGCCAGAGAATCCAGAATCGGCCAGGTAACCGGTTGCACACGACCAAATGGATTCGCTTTATCAAATCGGCCAACTTCCGCGGGATTTAAAAATGAATTTCGTAAATTGAGATAATCCATGGGATTACTGGTCTGGCCGCATCCCCCCAGAATTGAGCATAGGCCAGCCAGCAAACCGGCCCGAAGCCATCCCGATCGGAGCTTGGCACCGCGCGCGGCGCAAGTGTCATTGGATGGGCGAACAGAACTACCCACTCCCATGGTCCCGGATTCAGAACCACAACGATTCACGAATTTCAATTCCATGCGCCAACTCTCCGAGTCACAAAATAAACAACGATCACATTCTACCCGCCGCTGATTCAGACCTGGACACGGTTATCGAATCAACCGGTTACATCCTCAAAGTATGTGCCCAAATCCCAATTATCACAAGGGCATTAACCAGATTATAACATCAGCAGCGCCACCACCGGCTTCTTTAACATCCTCCAAAGCGGAATATTCAAGCACCGTCGTGTTCCTGTCAAGCCAACCCTGGCCTTGCACCACAAAAAATCTCCTATATTTCCGGACCTACCCCGGCATAACACCGTGATCTGCACCAGCCAATCTTGTATTTAGAATTATATCGTTGTATGGCATCCAGCCCAAACCGGCGCATCAATTCCCTGATTTCTCCTGAGGCTCCAGCTCGCGCCGCACGAAATCCGCCCGCGCGGCCTTGCGGGCCTCGCCATCAAGGCGCTGTCCCAATATCCGCTGCAAATGGGCTGGATGCACCATCAAAAACAAGCGATTAATCGTATCAATTGTCAACCCGGTGACACGCCGCATGGTGACGCCCAACCGCAAATGAGATAAAAAATACAACGTTTCTTCCGTTGTCAACAGGCGGGCGTTGCGTAACACGCCGATGGCTCGTCCAATCTTGTCGTCCACCGCCAGCGGTCGTTCATTTTCCAGAATGGCCCGACTGGTCATTTCCGCCTCTATAATTTTGGGAATCACAGAATCACTGAATTCCGCAAGTATTTCCTCCTCCGAACGCCCCAGCGTTGTCTGGTTGCTGATCTGGTAAAAATCGCCCACCGCTTCCGTGCCCTCGCCAAACAGCCCCCGTATCGCCAAGTGTATGTCCCGGGCGGACTGAAACACCTTTTCTATTTCGCCGGTCAATTTCAGCGCCGGAAGGTGCATCATCACCGACACCCGCATCCCGGTTCCGACATTTGTTGGACACGCCGTCAGGTATCCCCACCGTTCATGAAACGCGTACTCCAACTGCTGCTGCAGCAGGTCATCCAGCCGATCCGCCTCCTGCCAGCATTCCCGCAATTGCACACCGGACCGCATCACCTGCAGCCGCAGATGATCCTCTTCATTGACCATCACGCTCAAGCCCTCATCCGCGGTGATCGCCACCCCTCGGCTGCCTTCCCCCGACGCCAGTTGCTTGCTGATCAGATGCCGCTCCACCAACATTTGCCGGTCCGTCTCTTCGGTTTTATCAATTTCAATGTACAGCAGTTTTCCGCCATCGGGCAGATGGGTCAAGTGCTCCCGACACAGACGATGCAACTGCGCTCGCTGCGCCCGACTGGCCTTGCTCATAAATGGAAAAGCCGCCAGATTACGCGCCAGGCGAACGCGTGAACTGATCACAATATCGCTGTGCGGCCCCTTCCCCGATAGCCACTGCCCACTTTGCGCCGCCAGATCGTCAAAGACCATCGTGTGTTTACCTTTCGGGATATGGACGCATGATGACAACACATATCCAAAACCGGGCCATCAAACCAATTTTTCCAGACTTCTGATCTGATCCCGCAATTTTGCGGCCTGCTCATACGATTCCGCCTCCACCGCCTGCGCCAACTCCGTCCGCAACTGCTTGATGGCCATGGCCGTTCCGGCTTGCCGGGTGGTCGCCCCGGTCTCCACCGCCTGATCCCCCACCATGCGACTCATCCGCGGCTTACCCGTGTGACGCTTCGCGCCTTGCTGCGCTTTTTCAATCACAGCTTCCAGCTCTTGACCAAAAATTTCATAGTCCTTCACGCAGCCTAATAACCCGGTATCCTTAAATTCCTGCCACGTCATTCCACAATCCGCGCAACGCGGCGAATCGGCGGCGGCCATTTCACTGTGCGCCCGTACGAACTCATTGAGTATCTCATTGAGCGGCAACTGTTCCGCCGGAAGCAATCCCGCCGATGCCGCGCATTGACTGCACAAATCCACCGCCACCACAGTACCCTTGCTTATTTCCTTGATGTGGACCGTCGCCGGCTTGTTACACCGATTGCACATCATATCGCATCACCCATGTCAAACGCTTCACCGCCCCTCCGATCAGCACGTTTCCATGCCAATGTCGGTTTTGCGGCAATTCTTCTTCCTTACTTCATATTAGGTTGGCGTTGCCGCCATTTCAAGCCGCCGACACAACGACACGCTTCAACGAAACGCTGCGTTCAACGAGAAACGAGCAACGAACAACGGGGTGAACCGCAAAGGGGCGAAAGAACGCAAAGACGGGGCGACGGCGACGACGGAGTGACGATTAGCCACAGAGGTCACAGAGGCCACAGAGATGCGATGACGACGACGACGGTATTTACCACAAAGACACGACGACACGCTTCAACGAAACGCTGCGCTTCAACGAGAAACGAGCAACGAACAACGGGGTAAACCGCAAAGGGGCGTAAGAACGCAAAGGGGCGGCGTTACGACGACCACGACGACGATATTTACCGCGAGGTAACAGAGGTAAACGGAGGAAACGACGGTTAGCCACAGAGGTCACAGAGATCACAGAGGTTGGGATACGACGACGGGATTAACCACAAAGACACGACGACACAAAGATACGACGATGGAACGACACGTTTCAACGAAACGCTGCGCTCAACGAGCGACGAGCAACGAACAACGGGGTTGAGCTGCCGCTGCGACGACCAAGATGCTCAAGTTCGGGGGCAAGAAACTATGAAGCCGAGCCTTTCGGGGGACGTTGAGAGTGGGATAAAATCCCGGTTAACAACGAGCTGACCGCGTAGGTCGCTCAAACGTCAGTTTTTACGAAAGGACCC
>JAKBAC010000131.1 GCA_021809365.1 Planctomycetota bacterium
CGGCTCCCCGTTCCCCGACAGTCCGAGCCGTGGCCTCCCATCCCGCGCAATATTTGGGGCGTCTGGCGCTCACGGGCGTGGTGGGAATCGTCACGCCGGGAAAAGGATTTATTATGGTGGATATGCGGGAGTACCGTCGCGAGGGATTCGCATGTCTGGCAAAGGATGAGCCGACAAAAATTCCCGTAAAGTGGAAGGGAGCCGCACCGAAAATCAAGCAAACCGTGCGCGTCGATGGAACGCTGGTTAAAGGAAGGAAAGGCTACGCCTTTATCGCAAAAAAGGTAACAATACAATGACCAACGAGGTACTTGGCAATAACCCAACCGCAAAACCAATCACACGGATTGCACGTTGGCTTCCGCTGGTGATTTTCGGTCTGGTATTTGTATTTCATGCTCTGTACATTCGACGGATCAGCAGTGAGCCGGCCCCTGGTTGGGCGAATGTGGGCATTGTTGATAACACTTGGCTGGGCTTTGGGGCCTATGTGGAGGCGGGAGACTATTTCACGGGGTTTTCCTATGCGCTGGCGTCGGCTTTTGGGGCGTGGGCAATAATGCAGTTTTTTTACCAGCGAAGAGCCGCAATGGCGGCGGGAGCGGTAGGAAGCGTTTCTCTCATGGGAATACTTATGGTGGGCGGATGCTTCCTGATTGGTTGCTGCGGCTCACCGATGTTGGCCGTTTATTTAAGTATTTTCGGGGCCAAAGCATTGGGCGTGGGTAAGCCTTTGATGGCCCTGGTAACACTGTTGTCAACCGGCTGCGGTTATTACTGGCTTTCACGACGCATGGGAAACCGTACTCCGCACCGAGGCGCGGCCGCTTGTTGCTCAGATCCAAATTGCTGTTCACACGCCGCCAGTTCCCCCGGCGACGACTCGGATGCGCGCTGACGCCATCAATTATCGGGTGGCACTCGGACCCCGAAACATCGCCTTGGGCGGAACGTGCGGATCACCCTTTCTGAACCTGCCAACTGCTGGTGCGTACTGATGTAAGGGGTTGCGGGCATCTGGAGTAATTGGCTTATGAACCGCAAAGAACATTGGGAACCCGTTTATACCAAAAATAAAGATACCAATGCCGGTCGGTATCAAACTGAGCCATCCGCGTGATTTGGTGTGATATGGCATTGACGACTGATACATTCAAGTATTAGAATACTTGACATGATGTTGGAAAACTAAACCACCCATATTTTCAAAGGAGTTTACATTATGCCTGATGCAAAGAAAAAGTTCAGTTCAGATATAGGTGCAACACCCGGCACTGCGGCCTTATTGGCAGTCGTAATACTGGTCCTGCAACAGGGCCTTGCCGTTGGACGCGCGGACACACCTTCTGGCCGATCGGTCAAGCCCGCGATGATGAAACACGCCGCGTGCAATGTGGCCAAGCAAGCGGGCGGAGCCGGTTCTATTCAGGGCAAGCCCGTTGTGATCAGCGGCGCACTGCTGAATGGGGGACACCTCAATACCGCAACTTGGAAGGGCAAAGTAGTTGTGATTGATTTCTGGGCCACTTGGTGTCCATGGTGCCGGGCAGAAATGCCGGGCATTGAAAAACTCTACCAGCGATACCACAGCCAGGGCCTTGAAATTGTTGGGGTGCCGCTAAGTGATACCGCCGCAGCCGTGCGGCCTTATCTCAAGGCGAATCCCAAGGCCGCGTGGCCGGAGATTTTTGATAAAGGTGCCGGTAACGCGGCGCTGGCTCAAAAGCTGGGCGTCAGCGCATTTCCGGCGCAATGTGTCATTGATCGCCGAGGAATATTGAAATATACCATCGTCGGAAGCTCCTACAAGCAGCTTGGGGCCGATGTGCGAAAGTTGGATGCGGCCGTGCGGAAGCTGATTCAAAAGGGCAACGGTGGCTCTTGACCGTTTCACGATGGACGAGGTGTCAAGTATCCCCGGAAAATAACGCGAGGTTCAGCGCTGGAACGTTATAACCATTTTGATCTCCGGGGGCGAATCCGATGGACGCCGCCCGTAGTTGCGGCTCTTGGTGCGTTCGCCATGCTGCTGGCAGTGGCGTTGCCGAACCTTTACGTTCAGGCCCAGGCGGTGGGCGAGCTATTCTCGGCACCGCATGTGGTTACGGCTTCCATGGCGGTCCGACCGGCGAAGATCGCCGCGCCGGGGAACGGTGTGGTTGTTATCCATCTGGCAGTGGCACACGGCTACCACATTCAAAGCCACCATCCGCTGGAAAGTTTTCTGATTCCGGCGTCCGTGAAACTCTTGCCGTCGACGGGGCTGGTTTTTGGAGTTGTGCATTACCCGGCGGCGATTAATATTCCCGCTTCCAAGCAGATTACAAGTCTGGGAAAACTGTCGGTTTATGAGGGGCGGCTTGATATTACAATTCCGTTTAAGGTGCTTGGCACGGCACCGGCGGGACGGCACAAAATTACCGCACGGCTTACATTTCAGGCGTGTAACGATCAATCTTGTCTGCTGCCGGAGACGCGGTCACTGGACGCTGTTGCGCAGATCAGCAATAACCATGCGGTGCCGTCGCCGACATCCGGATCAAATGCATTCGGCGCATTCGGTGCATCCGGTGCGATGACGGTACCCCGTGGGCGGGGACGCGGTGCCGGTATGGGGTACTCCCACGGCGAGCATTCAGTGGTCGCCCGGGAACTTGGCGAAATCAAAAAGCTGCATTACCAGGTGACACCACCCGGCGAGGCGATCTGGCAGTTGATTATTTTCGCATTGCTCGGCGGGATGATTCTCAATGTCATGCCATGCGTGTTACCGGTGATTCCGCTGAAAGTTCTGGCTATCGTGCAGCAGGCGCACGGGTCGCGCTCACGAGCGGTGCTCCACGCGATGGTGTTCGCGGCCGGCATCGTGTCACTTTTTCTGATCCTCGCGGTGGTGATGGGCGTCTACCGCGCGGTGACCGGACAGGCGCTGACTTATGGGATGCAGTATCAGCATCCATGGTTTCTTATCACGATTGCGCTGGTGGTACTGGCGTTGGCGTTATCGATGCTGGGCGTGTGGACCGTTCAACCGCCGCGCGCCTTGACCGCGATCGACACCTCCGGAAGCGGCCTGGCCAGCGCGTTTGGAACCGGTTTGCTGGCGACCATACTGGCCTCATCATGCAGCGCGCCATTTCTGGGCGTCATGCTGACCTGGGCATTGGTGCAGCCGACATGGATTGTGGCGGCATTTTTCATGCTGATCGGAATCGGCATGGCGTGGCCCTATGTTTTGCTGGCGGCATTTCCGGCCTGGCTGAATCGCATTCCCCGCGCCGGTCGCTGGTCGGAATTGCTCAAGGAAGCACTGGGACTGGTGATGGTGGGGGTGGCCGTTTATTTGCTGCTGAGCACGGAAGATCGTTCACAAATTGTTACGGGCTTTGCGCTGGCGGTGATCCTGGCGATGGTGTGCTGGGGTTGGGGGCGGTTGCCTGATGTGAATATGAGTAGCAGAAAAATCTGGATGATTCGTTCCGGGTGCATAGGGGCGGGAATCATAGCGGGAGCGTTATTCGTGGGATGGATGGGGGGGCTGCGTGGCATGGAGGAATCTCCGGTGGCAGGGGCGAGCACATCGGATACCCGCACGTTTCAGTTGAACCGATGGCAGGAGTTTTCACTGGGACGGATGCAGGCGGCTTTGGCGACCCGGCATCCGGTGGTGATTGATTTTAGCGCCCCGTGGTGCATCAACTGCAAATTTGTGAAGGCCACTGTATTGGACGCCCCGGCGGTGCGCAAAGTTTATGCCCAATCCAGCGCGGTGCTGCTTAGCGCCGACATTGACCGGCCCGTAGACAAAGCGTTGTGGCTGCGGCTTGGCGGCAGGGCATTGCCCTACTTGGCTATTTTATCTCCGCACCGGCCAATGTCGCCGGAGATACTCCGGGACCTCTACACCCAGCGTGATGTGATCCGGGACATTCATGCGGCGGTGCGTTAACATTGCGTTGAATCAGCAAAACACCGTCCGACGGTGAGGCATTCAGAGGGCTATAATAATATCGGTGCGGACGTCGGCCATTGCGGAGGTAACCTGATTATGTGGATGAATGGGCCTTGGGATTGGTTTCCGTGGATGATGATATTTCCCTTGATATTTCTGACTTTCCTGATCGTGATGGTGGTGTTTATATTTCGTGGCGGTGGGCCGATGTGCGGCGGCCATGGACCGCACCCCAGAGAAGACAGCGCCCGGGAAATTCTGGATCGGCGCTACGCCCGCGGCGAAATCAATCAGGAGGAATATCAGCGAATGAAAAAGGAAATCCAATAAACGAGATTCCTGAGGCTGGCGGCTGGATGCCGGAGTCAGCGGTGCTCGTGGCTCCGGATTGGTGCCGATTGGGATCTGGGTGGCGATCTTGCTGGTGGTACTGATCATCAGGCTGGTCAAAAAATTACCGTTGCGTTTCTGATTGGTGTTTACCGCTCCGGCAAGATGATGCCATTCAGTCCAGCAGGGGCCCGCTACCCACACGGTTTTTCAACACGTGTAAGAATTCGCTTTACCGTCCGACCAATGGGTTGTGCGCTTGCCCTCACGGTGGAGCGCAACGGCTTACTCTGCTTCGTAATGACACGAGGTGGAAACAAATTGTTTTCTGCGTCGCGTTTCGCGTCAACGCAGGGATAACTGGAGTGGAATAATGTTTTCCTCCCTTCTCATTCACGCCGGAGCAATTCGTGTCATCGCCTTTCTGGGTATTCTGGCTCTGATGGCCTTATGGGAGGCCTTGGCTCCCCGCCGCCCGCGGGTGGTACCCCATTCGCGCCGCAGCCGCTGGCCAGCCAATCTGGGAATTACCATCCTTAACGGCACGCTGCTGAGATTCATCCTGCCTGGGGCGGCGCTCTTTGTAGCCGCCGCCGCGACTAAAGCCGGGTGGGGGCTGCTGAATTACTCGCTATTCCCTTATTGGCTGAAAGTCGCCGCCGCGATAATCTTTCTCGATTTAACCATGTACCTCCAGCATGTTTTGTTTCACGCCGTTCCGCTGCTCTGGCGTATACACCGCATGCATCATGCGGATGTTGATCTCGATGTCACCAGCGGCGGACGATTCCATACCTTTGAGATACTGCTTTCCGGCCTGATCAAAATAGGCACCGTCGCGGCACTGGGAGCACCGATGTTGGGTGTGTTGCTCTTTGAGGTGCTTCTCAACGCCACTTCCATGTTCAATCACAGCAACGTGCGTATGCCGCTGGGGCTGGATCGCCTGCTGCGACTACTGTTGGTAACACCGGATATGCACCGGGTTCATCACTCCATTGAGGTTGTGGAAACCAACAGTAATTTCGGTTTTAATCTGCCTTGGTGGGATTACATATTTCGTACCTATCGGGCACAGCCACGGCTCGGCCACACCAACATGGTTCTGGGTATTGAGCAGTTTCGTGAGCCGGCCGATCAGCGGCTCGACCGCATGTGGTTGATTCCATTCCGGGGCCGCACCGGAGCATACCCGATGGGCGGCACAGATCGCCCACCGGAGCGAGAGCCTCGGCAGGCGGCAGAAAAAGCACAATGAACAGACTTCTTTTTGCCCTCATCGTTCTGTGTTTGCTGGCCGCAGCCATCGGCGGCTATGGGTGGTATCAACACAGCCGCCGCCTGACGTGGGCGCAAGTCAATGCCATGATTCATAATAATTTTCCCCAGGTTCCGCAGTTATCGGTTCGGGCTCTTCATGCGTGGCTTGGTGATATCCATAAGCCAAATCCGCTTTTGTTGGATGTCCGCGCGCGAATCGAATATGAAGTCAGCCATCTCCATCATGCCCGGTGGATAAATGCAAACGAATCAGTGGCTCGGGCGATGGCGGGGGTACCGCACGATCAGCCTATCGTCGCGTATTGCTCGGTCGGTTATCGCTCAAGCTCTTATTGCGCCCGGCTCATGAAAGATGGCTTTACCAACGTGCATGATTTGAAGGGGTCTATTTTTCAATGGGCCAATGCGGGTTTGCCGGTCTATCGCGACGGCAAACTTGCGCATCACGTGCATCCGTACGACCGCCGTTGGGGCCAGTTGCTCAAGCGGTCTTTGTGGGCATTTCATCCTCCTGCGAAGAAGCATTGAGCCCAACACACACCCACACACGCCGGTTTTCTGCCACCGGAACAGTTCTTCGCCCTAACGTGCTGCGGTGCAGTGTTTGCCAATCGGCGTTGGCCCGTCTTGGCCGCTGGAGCGCCTTCTTCCGGTGGAAACCTCGGGGCTTGGTCATTCTTTGTTTTCTGGGGCGCTACGGTTACGGCAATAAATTCAAGCAGCTTATCACGGATCTGTCGCGGCAGATGAACATGGCATGAGTAGCCGTAGGACGCACCCCAGAGAAGACAGCGCCCGGGAAATTCTGGATCGGCGCTACGCCCGCGGCGAAATCAATCAGGAGGAATATCAGCGAATGAAAAAGGATATTCAGTAGGATTCACATGAAGAAAGGCGTGCGGGAGTGCGGGGAACTTGACATCGGGCGGCCTATCACATTAGAATATGAGAATATGATTATGGAGCAGAAACCTTTGACATTCCGAGACCACGCCAGCCTGTTGCGACTGCTGGGGCATCCCGTACGCCTTGCCATCATCCAGCGGCTGGCGGCGGGGCCCAGGTGCGTGGCGGACATTCAGGAGTTGCTGGAAAAGCCGCAGGCCAATGTGTCTCAACATCTGATGGCCCTTCGCGCCCACCGGATCGTGGACTATTACGAAGACGGTAAACTCCGCTGCTACTACCTCGCCCGTCCGGGCTTGGCGAAGTTGCTCGCCGGCCTTCCGGCGGATGGCTACGCGGTGGTTCGGCCTTCGCCGGAGAAGGTTCGGCGTGACGCCAGAAGGCTCCGCTGCGAAACCGCCGCGGAAATTCCGCGCAACGGACGGGGCCGGTAATTGACAGGTAGGCCAGGGCGGTTAGCCGGACTGACTACAGGCCGGAATTGTTAAACACAAAGGAGCAAAATCGGTGGCTATCTCGCGTTCGAGTATGTGCTGCTGGGATATTGGGGCCGGGCCGTTGGCATGCCATGGGTACCGGAACACTGGGCGATGGTCTGGTCGGGCATTCTTCTGGATGCCGGCGTTCTGGTATTGCTGGCCACACGCGGGTTCCGCCGAGCGCACAACGACACGCCTCCGGCGATGGCCGAGTCCCCGAAAAAATCTGTGGTTCATGGCGATGTGACCTCAAAAAGTAATGTTGAGAACTGACCTGAAGAAAAGGAGTAGATTATGCGGACGCCGAAGGAATCGCTCACTGAATTTAAGCGAGACAAAGGCAACTTGAACGCCGAACTGCCCGATGTGATGGCGCACCTGGACGGATTGTTCCAAGTCTCACTGGCAGATGGAGCGCTGACCATAAAGCAGAAGGAATTCATCGTGTTGGGCATCGCTATGGCGACCCATTGCGATCCATGCATTCTTGTGCATCTGGAAAAGGCTCTGGCAGCGGGCGCGACCAAGGCCGAAATTTTGGAGGCATGTGGCGTCGCAATCGCGATGGGCGGCGGGACGACCATGGCCAGTATTCCGCTCGTGTTGAAATATCTGGCCGCTTGCGAGTGAATCCGTCCATTGAACCTTCAGTACCTTCAAACCGTAGTAATTGCCAAGGATTTACTATGAATCGGAAAGACCATTGGGAAACCGTTTATACCAAAAATAAGGATACCGAGGTCGGTTGGTATCAGGCTGATCCGCAAATCTCTTTGAGCCTGATTGAAAAAGTCTCGCCGGGCCGCGGAAGCGTTATCGATGTCGGGGGCGGAACATCCCGGCTTCCGGAAAAACTTCTGGATCACGGCTATGAAAAGATTGCGGTGCTGGATATTTCAGCGGCGGCCATAGCCAGGGCCAAAGCTCGGTCGGCGGAGCGGGCAGCACACATACAATGGATTGTTGCGGATATTACGGAAGTCGAGACTCTCGGACAGTTCGATAATTGGCATGACCGTGCGGTCTTCCACTTTTTATTGAATCCAGCGGATCGGAAGCGTTACGTCGAACTAGCGACCCGCACGGTGCCTTCTGGCGGCCATCTGATTATCGGCACATTCGCCCACGATGCGCCGGCACGGTGCAGCGGACTGGATGTCTGCCGGTATGACGCGGCAAGTTTGGCGGCGGAATTTAGTAATGGTTTTCGAATAATGGAAGAACAGTCACATCTGCACACAACTCCAACCGGCAAGCCGCAACACTTTATATTTGCAACCTTTGAACGGGTATAAACGCGCCGGTGCTTTTGTTTGATCTGGTGGCTACAATACGGCATGGCTCGATTATCGTTCCGACCGAACCATACCATGTCATGAAAGGATAATGGATATGGCAATGCAGTTTAACAGGCCGTGGCACAAAAGCGGCATTTTCCTGGCGGCGTCAGCCCTGCTGATGGGTTTATTTGTCCTGATCAATTACCAGCGCGGCCCCGCGCAAACGGCAGGCTCGAATTCCGCCGTTGGTAAAGGGAACCACTCTTTCGTGCTGCGCGGCCGGCTCCTTGGCGGGGGGCACCTTAATACCGCCCAGTGGAAGGGTAAGGTGATCGTGGTTGATTTCTGGGGTACTTGGTGCCCGTGGTGTGTGAGAGAAGCCCCCCACATCGCCAAGCTATACGCCAAGTACCATCGCCATGGGCTGGAAGTAGTGGGAGTACCGCTTAATGACACAGCTGCGGCTCTCCGGGGCTATCGCAAGGCGCATCCGAAAGAAAGCTGGCCACAGATTTTTGATAAACATCCCGGCAACGACGCCTTGGCGCAGAATCTCGGCATCAGCGGATTACCGACGGATCTTATCATAGGTCGCAGGGGTATACTGCGGCACGTTGTTGTCGGGTATGCCCCGGATCAAATTGCCACCGATGTGCGGAAGTTGCTGGCGAAAATTGCTCCCGCACATTGATACTTGGCGTCATGATGTTGATTCCCTTGAGACGGTCTGGTCACCAGCGATCCCCGTGCGTATGATTGTTTGTGATGCCTGATTTGCGTTACAACATCGGCCAATTGGCCAGAGCCGCCGGAGTGCCGACGACCACGGTACGCTTTTATGAGCGCAAGAGACTTATCATGCCGGCGGGCCGCACGATGAGCAATTACCGCTGGTACAGCCAAAACGCTCTGGAGCGATTGCGATTTATCAAACTGGCCCACAGCGGTGGACTTTCACTGAAGGATATTCATGCCATGCTTGAACCCCATGACGGCTCTGGCACCCAATGCCGCCGCGTGGCTGAACTTATCGCCCATCGGTTGGAAAAAGTGAAGTCACAAATTAAAGAATTAAAAAAACTTGAGAAGATTCTGGATAGCGATCTACAATTATGCAGCGCCGGACGCTCACCGCGTTGCGCAGTGGTCGGTGAATTGTGGCGTGTTGCGAAAGAGCCGAGCTGTGCATGGCGTGATGGGCCGGTCAGTCGCCCACCCAAGGGTTCACGATCGCGTCGCACATCGCGTCGCCTATGATTGCAAAATATCGCGTATTGCGGGTCGCCGGCGTTAACTTATGAACCAATGCGATGGCAGCCAGCAGGGCGTCCATTGGTTCCATGGCGCGCCCGCGGTTCTCACATTGCGCTACCACGATTCCCCAATGCTGGGCAACGCGGGCATCAATGGGCAATATTCTGCCTT
>JAKBAC010000009.1 GCA_021809365.1 Planctomycetota bacterium
CGTCAACGTATGTATCCATACGTAATCCTCCTCGCTTCGCGCCCACAACCCCTTGGCCCTCCGTCCACCCGTAATTATGGGTGGAACAGGGCACTAGCCGGCGGTCAAAATTCCTGCGCCATAATTGCTCACGTTATTTCTTCGCGATGCCCTATCGCGTTGTCAAAAATGAAAGCGTTGCGATATCGCCCACCAGCCAGGCGGAAATCATCCGCGCATGAAGCATCATCATGCGGCGATAGCTCAGGCGATATTCGAACACCGGATGGGTCACCTCGGTATCCATCCGGCGGCCCCACGCGCCAAAGAAAGCACCCCGCCCCGCATCCGTTAATGAACAGCCTGCCGCGGTTTGTAAAAAATGTCCTTCCGTTAATTCGCCGCGATTAAAGGTTGAAATTGCGATGGAGTCCGCGATGAGCGGGCGGAACGGTTCCATTAAGTCCAATGCCAGGGCGGGTTTTCCGGGCCGCGGCTTATGAAATGCCCCAACCATCGGTTCCAGCCCGGCCAGGCGCAATGCGGTAACACACTCATGCACCAACATGGTGTATCCCCAGGATAGTACGACGTTGATCGGATCGGGCGGTGGACGGCGCTGACGACCATTGGCGTGAAAAAGTTCTGAAACGGGCGGAGAGAAAATTCCTCCGAAGTTGGCGAAATAAATGGCCGCCGCCTGGCCCTCCAAGCCCAGCAGACTTTCGGCACCGGCGCAGGCCGCCGCCCGTTCAGCCAGGGATCGCATATCCTCAGCCGCGCGCGGATCAAGGTCTTTACGGTTGCGCATCAGGATGGTGCGTTGGTTGCTGATTTTTGCCGAGACCAAAGCGCGTGACAATTCCAGTGCCGTAGTTGGATCGGAAAGTTTCCGCACCTGGGCCTGACGAATCAGCGCGCTGACGGGGTTCATGGGATCGGTCATGGTGATCAGTCGGCCAGCCGCGGATAAGAATGCCACAGGGATATTCTGGCCCGTCAATGCGGTTAATGCCTGCGTTGAAACCTGTACGCCGCCGAGCACACCCAGAGATTCCAGGTTGGCCAGTGGAATTTCCCGCGCGAGTTTGCCGTCTTTGTCGGTGACACGCAGTGACATGCCGCGCACACCGATATGCACACCGTCGCGCTGGGCCACGAGGTGAATGGCGTCATCCCGTGGCGGCCAGAGTTTGCGTGGACTGACGGCGTTGGCGCGCTCAAAATTAACCTCATCCGGCAGGCAGAACGGTTGCAGTGAACAGCGTGGACATTTTGAATCATTAACCAGCGGCGCGGGCCGCGGGCCTGCGGCGCAGTCGCGGGCGGCCTGGAGTGTGGCCAACGCCTCATGGCGTAAATCGTCAATGACGGGCAGCTCAATGCGGCGGCGCTCGGTGGCGTAGTACAGCGTAATTTTGGGAACTTCGTAGCCCGCCTCTTCCAATAAAATGGCCTGCAAGCCGGCTTGTACACGATCCGTGGGCCAAGGCATGGCGGGCGGTGGGGCGGCATCGGGTTCCAGTTCGCCGGGGTCATCCGGTGGTGGCGGTGCGGAGGCATATTGTGGTCGACCTTTTCGGTATTCCACCGGCACCGCGACTTTGCCATTGATTTCCGCGAGGTCCAGTGTTGCCGTCAGGCCCAGCTTCGCACTGGTCAACGCCAGGCTGCGCAGAGATTTGGGTTTATCGGGATCGGGCGGCAAGGCATCGTTGTTCGGGGCATCACCATCGGTCTGGGGCGCGTGCCCGTTATCTGCGGCGCTGGGTTTGTCCACGCGCTTATGCACAGCCTTGCCTTTTTCGGTATCGGCGCTGGGGTAGTAAACGCCTTCGACTTCCATGAGATAAAACAATCGCGGGCAGTATGCGAACTCCGCGACGTGCCGGGCGGGCCACAAGTATTCGTCCATGTCTCAACCTCCAGAGGACAAACGGTGAAGCGATACCGAAAAAAAGTCACACCACGCATACAAGGGTCGCCATCGGCCCATCCGTGGTATGTTTTGAGTTCGTCATCATGCGTATCCATATCAATAATAGAACATGTATGAGTGCAATAGGAAATATTTTGTAATTATGGGACGGCAGGGGCCGATAATGTGTTGGTTAATGGGGATTTGGAAATTGAAGTCGGAAGCCGCACCAATGCGGAAAAGGTGGCCGCGTATGTTTACATCGACGGGCGGATGCGTGGCAAAATCAACCGCGTGCGACATAAATGTCGGCGCTAAGACAGGGTATGATCGCGATGTTATGATGTTGTGCACGAATAGACCGTCCACGGTAAAAATGAAGGGAGAATCAATGTTGCCAGATGACAAACCCATTATCGCGTGGCATTTTATTTTTTGCACATACGGATTTTGGTTGCCCAATGACCCGCGTGGTTCATGGTCGCGGTTTGTCCGATCACCCGATATTTTCGCGGCGGGCGGGGCGGCGACCGGGGGCGGGAATATCCGCCGATCAGTTGCGGGGGCCGGTCATAATGTCGCCGCACGATTACTTGCCAAACAGGCGCTGTATCATCCGCCGGTGCGTTTGACCGGATTGCAGGCGCTGGCGGCGGTGCGCGGAATAGAGGCTGCGGTTCGGGAAAAGCAACATGTTGTGCGGGCGCTGGCGATCATGCCGGATCATGTACATATAGTAATGAATGTCCATCATTTGCCGACGAAGCATGTGATCCGGCACCTGAAAGCCCGGGCCACGCAGTCCATGAGCGCGGCCGGCATTCATCCATTGGCCGCCTTGGCCGACCCTGCCGGCCGCATGCCCTAGTGCCCTGTTCCCTCCGTAATTACGGGTTGATTGGCCTCAAACCGGCCAGATGCCAGGAGTCGGCGGCGGAAACCGGGTTCGTAAACCCCTTGAGCCGACGCGACGCCGCAGATGGCCGATTTCAGGCCAACCCTACGGGCGGGGGCCAAGGAGCCGCGGGCTTTGTCCATCGTCGTCAACGTATGTATCCATACGCAATCCTCCTCGATTCGCGCCCACAACCCCTTGGCCCTCCGTCAACCCGTAATTACGGAAGGAACAGGGCACTGGCCCTGGGCGAGAAATCATTGGTGTGTGTTTGTGCATTCAACAGAGTTGGAGCATGTGATTCGATATGTTGAAAACAATCCGATCAAAGCCGGTTTGAAGGCGCAGCGATGGAAGTTCGTTACGCCCCGCCGTTAGCGCCGGCATTTATGCCGCCGGTGATGTTTTCTCATTGCCGGTCAACGGCGGCACAAACCCCGAATCCACAATGTCGCCCGGCACCAACGATGATGGGGCCGGGGATGCGGTTTGGGAATGTCAGACGGGAAACGCAGGGGTGAAATTTCGGAACTTGCCCGTCGTGATGCGTTCACAACGATAGACGGCCTGAATGCCAAGGTCGGATGGGCGCACGCGATTATTGGACGGGCCTTCGTCTTGAATCAACTGGCTTGCCAAGAGGGATCGGGCCGTATCGAGGCTGATGGGCGTGCCCCAGATTGGGAACGAGAAGCGAGGGTTGCCATGGCGTGGAAAAGTAAATCCGGTAGTACCGAGAACGCTTCCCGCCCCTGCAACCGGAAATAGCGGCAGGGCCTCGACGGCAAGGCGGTTGGCCCCTCTGACCGTCAGAACCGTCTCTTTGCTCGGGTTTTTCCAGCGCAGTGCGTATAATCGATCCTCGCAGGCATCCCAACGCATCCCGAGTCGTTCGTCCGCTGGCACCCATGGCTCAACAAGGGCACTGCGGATTTGGTCGCCCGAAGTTTCGGTCACCAGATCCCGCATGGTCCTGAGAAAATGCTGATGCCCTGCTCCCTGCATCGTACGGAATGCTGTATCCTGCACCTTGCCCTTATCGTCACACCATGCGGCAGACCCAAAGGCCGCCATAAAATCGGCGGATGCGCGGTCTAGAATGCTTGCGGATTTGGCAGCGGCGCTTTCTGGTTCCAAGAATCTGTGTGCGTCAACTGATGGATTATCTGCAAACGCCAATGCCTCAATTCCACGAGATTTTCCGAGAGCCGCGACCAGGGTAGAAAACCAAGTATCCTCCCGACCAATCGGAAATTGCAGCACGGGCCGCCACGCACCACCGCTCGACCGCCAACACATGCGGATTTGCTCGGACGGTAGCGCGAGCGACAAAACTCGAAAAGTGCCCAGTGCAGCCAGGAAGGCCAACATGTTTCCGCCGGTCAGGCCGGTTAGCATGACCTCTGCCTTCTGATGATGTCCTTCGCGCGTCATGAAACCGCGTCCTCCGGTACCTCTTCGGCAACGATGGATGCCGTGGTCGGGTTTGCGCTGGCTTCCCAATCGGCGAGCCGTAGCACGGATTCAAGGTAGGCCAGGCCCCACCAACCAAAATGTCGCGTTAAGAACCAGAATCGGTCGGGAATCCCGGAGCCGAGGTGGTGTGGCTTGGGCAGATTGTCACGGAATTCCGCCGTTAATTTAACGGGCGGATCGAAATTGGCGGGCGACACGATATCTTCCGGAGCGGCGTCCTCCCGTACCGGCGCGAAGGGGCGTGCGTGGCCATGATGTGCGGCAATAACATGAAGCAGCAGTTCGCGGAGAACTGCGTCCGCTGGGAGCCTGTCCGCCAAGCAATTCTGGACAATTTGCAGCGAGATCATCTCGTGCCGAAAGTCCGGCTTACTGTCTGAGCGCGTTTCCGACTTTGCAAGGGGCTGTATATCAATATTGCCCAAAATTTCCTGGAACCGAGGATCAAGTTTTCCGAGATCATGCCAGTGGCCGGCTTGTTCCAAAGCGTCCTGTAAATAGGTGGGCAGGCCATACGCGAATTTTCGCGCGGCCGTCCCGACATCCTTAAGGTGGCTCGCGAGCAATACCGGCGCATCTGAATCCGAGGCTGTATCCTCACCGGACGCCAAATCGTCCACCTCAATGGCCGTCCCCGGAATGGCGATGATCCACGACCCTGTCGCAATTGGGTGGGACCTTATATATTTTGGCCTTATCGCGAGTTCGACGGCCTTACAGACCTTGGCGAATCTTTTAAGCGTTGATTCTTCGGCCTCGGTTCCGCCGTCGGGCACCGCCGCCAATGCTGCCCTGAGTGATTCAATATCCGGAGAATCCGCATCATCATCTGTATCAACTTTATCCAGCCACTCCGCAAGAGGTCGGGCGGCATCCACAAGTGGGGGCTGCTGGAGAACTGTTTTGTTGACCCGCAAAAATATTCCACTGGTTCCGGCAGCGCTTTCTCGTGGCCGGGCGATCCAGGCCGCCTCTTCAGCACGGTCAAACGGCACGCCATCCAAGCCAGTCCCAAGTGCATTCGGGATCTTTCCGTCCGACGGCATCGATAATATGACCAGGTCGTTTGGCCGGATCAGGTCACGGGGTTCGGAATCAGTAATTAATTTCCACTCGCCGCCACGGAATCGGAGAAATGGCAATCCTTTGGCGGTGTCGGACCTCGATTTGGATTCCTCGTCAACCGCAGCCCCCTCAACATCCTCATCGCCAACTGGCAACCCGCTCCTGCGCAATAGATAATCCCGCAGGCGGAAGATTGGTACACTTAGACATTCCTGTTTTCCCACTGGGCAAAGTTCGCAATAGGCGGCAGCTGTTTCGTCATCCGCCAGCGGCTTGCCATCCGCGCCGGCAATATCCACGCGGAATGCCACGCGCACCTCCGGTTGACCGCGGCCAACGCCATGCAAATAGGCCGGAACATCAATATCCGGTACCGGGTGGGGGGCGGTCTGGCAGAGAATATCAACATGCGACGGCATAAGAATCGGCGCATCGGGGTGTGGTGCCAGCATGGGATCGAGCGTGTCATGATTTAATGAGCGGACAATTTCCCCAATGGCGGAGATTCCGAAGTTTACGATTCTGGGTTCCGCCGAATCCTTGGCCTGTGTCAGGAGCCACTTCCAGGTTTCGGCGATTGCTTTTCCGTAAATCGGGTCGTTTGCTGTATCGGCAATGTCTTGCTTGTTGGCGAGGATAACCGCATTTGTTTTGCCCACTAGCCCCAGGCGATCCAGCCGACCGAACCGCTGAATCAGTGCGTCGATGCTTGCACACTGCGTGACAAGAAAATCAAAGCTGAAATCCGCTCCAACCTCGAGGCATTGTGTGGTGACGACAACGATGGGCCGAGATGGCTCCTCCGGCTTGACCGCTCGCAGGGATTTTGATATTTGATTCACCAGATCGTCGCGGTCAATCGGACGCATGCGACCAGTCAGCAGTACGACTTCGCAGCCGGCCAATTCTTTTACTGTATTCAGGGCGTTTGCTATTTCATGGGCCGTATTAACCCGGTTTACCATCACCGCAATACGTTTGCAGCCGCTGCCGATTGCCTCACTGGCCAGTGCGGACGCCCTTTTGATCAGTGCGGAGTTGCCACCATTATCGATTGATTCCAGTCTGGCCGATTTCTCGGCGGTAGATCGCTTGATGATTTTCGGATCATCCAGCGCCGCAGCACGCTCTTGTGCGGTCGGGAACTTGTCCAGCGCGTTACCAGCCGCATCCGCCAACGGTGCTGTGGCGCTCATAACTACGATCTTAAGAGGTGGGGCAATCGCCACTTTTCCATACGACCATTTGTCTTTATCCAGGTAGTTCCGCACACTCGAAACGGTTTGCATGAAGGGCTGGGCGCAGTGAGCTTCATCCAAAATGATCAGGCTGTCATAGGCCGCCATGGCCGCGTGAACCGGAGCAATCAGCGGTGACCCGACGTAGGAACGGAATAGAAGTCGCGAGCCGATCTGGTCAACGGTGGACGTAATCACCGCCGGTTGCAAGGGATTTCCCGACCAGTGCTGATGCGTGCGTGCGATTCCACCGCGCAACTTTGCCACGGCAAGCGGCGTTGTTCCACCGGAAACGCTGCGTAATTTCTCGGCAACGGTTTTGAGAATACCGCTTTTGGCCGCGTCCAGCTTCGCGGCGAGCCGTGCTGCCCGTTCAAATGCCTCATCGACCACAATGCGTCGATCCACCACGAAAAATATTCTACGGCGCGCGGTTCGCTGAAGCAGAGGAATCTGAGCCTGAATCGCCAGCGCAAAAACTGCGATGTCAATGCAGGCTGTTTTGCCGCTGGCCGTGGGCAGATCAATCACTTGCGGCCAATCAGCACCGGCGGCGATCCTTTCCAACAACATGCGCTGCCATGGAAACGGCTCGTGTTCATTTACCACTCTAGAGAATTCTGCAAAATCAGCGGGCGAGAGATCAGCCATTGTTTTCTCCCGGGAACAAGGGCTTGAATAGGCCGTATCCACGATACCGTCCCGCCCCCAGAATTACCGGGCCGATCACGGGTTCCGGAAATAGGATACGTGCGTGCAACTGGCGGCGCAAGCTGCCATCCTTTCGAGCCAGCCGTGCAAACTGATATGCCGTAGGCACGCCGTATTTAACAAAGCTCACGTGGGAAATGTTGACGTGCTCTGGCTCCGGCAAACCGATGCGCGTGCACGCTCTTTTTAACATTTCTCTGATTTCATTCTCGTAGCCGTCCACGTCCTTGGCTTTCGGGTGTTCATCGAAGGAAACCGGGGTAACTGAGGCCCAAGTTCTACTGCCTTCATGGCCGCCGGTCCAAGTAGAAGCACGGATGTTGTGTAAAGCCGGATACTCACGCTCCGGTACCAACTTCCATTTTCCAATGCGGCCCAGCACCAGCCCGTCCTCTGAGATTTGTGCCATTATACGTGAAAGCAAGAGGCGGTCTTTGGCGGCGACATTCCCGGGCAATGCCAGGGCGACGCCAAGAATGTGTCCGTCGGCGTGTTCTCGGCCAACAAAGGGCAGTGGAAGAATCGCACAGTGCGGTTGATCGCTGGGTGTGGAAGTAGAATCGGGTTTATGGCCGCTGATAAATTCGGGGATTGGTCCAAGCGGCTCTGCAGCCTTTAACATGGCTCTACGCAGGCCACCGATCAAGGCCGCCGAACTAAGAATGTCCATTCTTGGGTGGGCGTTCTCGAGCGGCCGGAGGCCGAGTATCAGTAGATTACCGTTCCACACGCTGTGCGGAGGCACCTCCGAAGATTGCCGCGCAGTGCGGTAACCGGTTGTAATCTGAAAATCGGGGCGGACGGGCTGTGGCCGTGTCCCCCCGAATCGGGTTGCAAGTTCCCGTTTTGCCTCTTTTTTTGCCTTACCCTTTACAGTTGCGATCAGCGCATCTAAACGGTCAAACTCGGCCATATCATCGGACCTGTATAGCCGACGCAATTCATCCAAGCTGCCGGGCGTGACCGCACGGAGTTTCTCCTGCGGCTTGAGATCGTCGGGAATCCAGCGGCCGTGCGTTTCGGAAATCACGGGGTTTTCAGCGAGCCACATCCGCACCAATGATGACGAGTGGCCGATGCGTGTGACCTTGCCGCAGACGCCTTGCAGCGCTTGTGTCGTTCCCGTATCCGGATTGGCATCTGTCCAACAGTAATAAACCACCGGATCATCCGGGCGGACACGCGGAAAATCACGCGGCTGGCGGGAACGCAGGATTGGCAACGGCGCTCCTGCGGGACCAAGATCGTCGTTTACGGGTACGTAGTGGGTGACTGTTGAGCGTGGCTGTGCGGGCGTCGCCAAAATCGTAGGCGGATTATCGATTTTCTCAATAAACTTCAGCGCCATTGCTTCCGCTGAATCCTCGCCGGTTTCAAAATGCGCTGCCGCCATCGCCATGAACACCCTTGCCGGATGTGGCGGCCATTCCGGCTTATCGCGTGCGGATGGATGCGTCGCAACGTAGTAGCCCGTCAGGAATTCGATTCCCAAGCACAGCATCTTCAACTCTCCGACCCTTCATCCGCACTGTCGTCGCCTGCTACCGCCTGGGAACGCTGCACAAGTTCAACTAGATTAGCGGAAGGCTTGAGATTAATCTCTTCAGTCTGCCAAGGAATTCCAGCGGCGTTCGCCGCGTTAACGGCTGCTTTCAGGAGCGCAAGGGCGTCGTCCACAGACAACTCGTAGGCGGTGGGTTCGACGCCTGCCCCGGCTAAGATTTCCCAAAGCGAGGCTTTAACCGAGTGCAGTTGGCATCGGGAGCGTAGGTCCGCGTCGGTTCTGGCCAAGGTCGCCGCGCAGATTCCAAGCGCCGCCAAGGCTGCGCGAGCGGCAAAATTATGTGCTGGTGTGGCACCGCCTTCCGCGACGGGAAACTCGAGCCGTCGAATAGCGGAGAGCGAAAGCACCGTGGTTTGGAGCGCGTGGTGCATTGTGATACCACCTCCGAGAGGAATCTCAACGCCGCCGGCCTTTTTCCATTTTGAAACATCAGGTGGAATGTTCCCGTGGTTGGCCGCCGAAGGCTTCCCCTGATCGGAATATTTTTCCGAGTTTTTGGGAACCCACGCGTCCTTACCTTTCTGTTTGCCAAAAAGCAGCAACTTGTCGTCTTTACACACGGCTTGCTGCCGGTCAAGGGTCCAACTCCCGTCGGAAGCACGGAACAACGGGCCTGCTTCTTTGGAGATACCAAGTGGGTCAATCCTGCTGCTGGTCTTTACTCCAAATTCGACGTCAATTGCCACAATTTCTGAGACAATGGCTCTCGCAAATTTTGGCCCAAGTCTCCCCGGCTTCTCCGGCGATCCCCATGTGCCAAATACCAGAGCCGTCGGGCAAAGTCTGAATAATTCGGTCGCATTGTATGGCCGGGCCGCTCCCCACCGGTTAGCATAATCCGATTTGCCGAAAGGCACAGGTTTACCTTTTTCATCAACCACGCTATCTCTGAGGATCGCATCGGCGATGCGGTGCGGGGCGTCCAGGCTTGTTATCCGGAAATTGCGGCCCACTTCTCGCAGTTCGCATCCGGAAAAGTCAACGGTGATCACAGGTATTTCAATGAGCTTGTCACGCCATGCCTGAAGGAGCGCCAGCTCCATCCGGTTCGCTTGTGACTGTACGGAATCCAGCAGCACGCAGGGCGCCCTTCGCCCGCCAATGAGGCGCGTCTCAGTGGCGTAGACTCCACCCATATATGTTGGCGGAAACACCTTGTCGCCAGGGCCTCCGGCTGGCTGATATTCGGTAACACACCTTAACGCCGCGCTATTTTTCACCGCGTTGTTAAGAATTTCCAGCGTTAGTCTTTCAGGCATTGCAATTCTCCTTTTAGCATTTCAAACATCTTCCCGAAATCCGTCATCGGTTGGTCCTGACTTTATTTTCTTTGCGTCTGCGTCGGCATTATGCGCTGTATGGTGCGCCTTGGCAAACGGGGTTCCTTGGTGTGGAGGTTATCCATTGTTGGCGTACTTTTTTTCCCGGCCATGTATCTTCGCATTGCCATACCTTTCTGCCTTGCACAACTTAAGTATAGCGGTATTATGTGCGATATGTCAAATATATAAAAAGTTCCTTCAACCTCCAAATATAATTAACATTTGAATTATGTGCCTTGAGGTGCTATCATTCTTTTATGAGCCAAGTTAATTCATTGGCTCAAATTCCGCGGACAGGATGCGGGACGGCTGCGGGCCGGGGTGAAGTTTCACTCGCCAACGTTGAGGTGTTTCATCGATGGTTACAATGACCTCACCGGTTCGCTCGGATTCGGATAGCGTAACGGGGGTATCGAAAATCAATTGCCCACCCCCAGCCTGCGCGACGGGCAGGCATCGGCTGGCAACATGCAGATCAATGCGCACCTTGGCGGAGAAGGAATCTGGCGATGAGGCTTGAATCATGACTGTATCTCCACAAGTTTCAGACACACGCGCCGGTGTTTTTGCCAGCCAACATGGCTTGCTTATCACCGGACAATTGGGCCGTGGAATTCACGGCAGCGTACACCTAACCAGTGCGATGACGGCGGTTAAGGCACATAAGACATATCAATCATACCGCCGTGAGTGTGCTTGTTACAACCGGCTGCGTGAGCGGAATATATCCGAGATTTGCGGTCACCATGTTCCGCAATACATTGGTTGTGATGATACGTTGTGGGTCATCGAAATGACCATTGTCACCCCGCCATTTCTATTGGATTTTGCCGGCGCTTATTTGGATTGGCCGCCGGAATTTCCGCCCGAGGCGATGGAATATTGGCACAACGAAAAACAGGAACAGTTCGGCGCTCGCTGGAAGGAGGTGCAAAATATTTTGGCCATGCTCAGTGAGCAGGCTGAAATATATATGCTGGATGTTAATCCAGGCAATATTATGTTCGCGGATGAAGGCATCGCGAAAAAATAACCTGAGCATTCTGGCTGGTACTTTTGGCCGCCGGCTGCGTTGCCCGCTCGTTACAGAATCCATGCGGATATGCGCCTCGCGGGCGCCTTGCCGGCGGTCAAAATTCCTGCGCCATAATTGCTCACGTTATTTCTTCGCGATGCCAAAGTTGATATTATCGCCCATGTTCCGTTTCGACATGCCGAAGCGGCCCCATTGAAGCATTATCTTGGGCGGTTACTCCATGCTCGCAAGGGCATTTTCCACGGCGGCTGTGATTTTTCGCAGCCGCCGTGGCCCCATTGAAAAAGAAGCGCTATCATTGCGGATGGTGTCGGCGCAGCAATTAATAAGGACAGATGTTGAAATCGCACAATGAATCGGGTGAGTTGAGGTAACACGATCGGTCATGCCGGCCCGCCGGCCCGAATTCATTTACGTCTTGGGGTGGAAGGGATAAGGGTTGGGACTTATGGGCCAAACTCGACTTTCGCCTTTTGTTTTAGCGTTCATGCGGCGCGTTTCAGATGGTCCCGTGGTGTAAAGCGAATTTAATGAACGGGGGAGTCCGATCGCGTTATTGACTGCCATCATAAGAGATACACCTGTGCGATTGACTTGTGTAAGCGCTAACTTAGCGATGGCTCTGGAATGGGCGTGGAATCGGCAACGGCCAGGACGATGGCGTTGATGGATGCCGGGCGCATGGCGGCGGGGGTGTTGCGTAGGGCGGATGCGGCGGCATGAAGCGTGGCTCCGGTGGTACAGACATCATCGACCAGCCAGATATGCAGGCCGGAAATATTTACGCCGCTGCGTAGATGGAATGCTCCACGCAAATTATCGGCGCGGGCGGTGGCGCTGGACAGGGCGGTTTGAGCCTTGGTGGAACGGCGGCGACGCAGCAGATCATCAGATGGAACATCTAAAATGTCAGAAAGTTCCGCGGCCAATTCGTGCGCCTGATTAAAGCCGCGCCGCCATTGTCGGAACCAGTGCAAGGGTACGGGCACAAGTTGATCGATCGGTCCGGCATCGGCATGTCGGACCGCGGTGGCCAGCCATGGTGCCAATATGGGTGCTAACGCCCAATGCCGCGCGAATTTCAAGCTGTGAATAAGGCGGCTTAATGGGCCGTTAAGCGTACCAAGGCGAATGAGGTGATCCACCCCAAGCTTGCGTTGTGGGCAACGTTGGCAGCCGTGGCGTGCCGCGAAAGGTCCCAGCGTGCTTCCGCAGCGCCGGCAATATGGCCAGAGCAGTTGTGTGTGTAATTGAGACTGAATGTGAGGTGCCAAACCTTTGTCCGCCGGACTGATGGGTTGGCCGGAGACCCAGCATGTCGGTGGAAAAATGGCCGCAAGCGGTTGGGGCACGCGGCGGCCCGTGCGCTGTCCCGTGTGATTCGTTCCGCTTGGTCCCTCATTCATGGGGATAGCTCTCCCAGGATGTGAATAAACGATGCGCATAATTCCGCGGCCTGGGATTCCGTCAGCGCCGTTTTCCGCCAGGTCAGGGAAAGGTTGAGGCGGGATCGAAACGTGGTCAGAGCAAATACCACCGGCAGAAGCGGTCCCACAGGAGAAATACGAATGTAATCCTGAATCTGCGCTCCAAGGCCCGCGGTTTGATCCATCCATGCCCCAGTAAGATTGACATTGGATACACCGGCAAGCAATGGGCAATTTTTCTGAAAAAACAACGCCTTGTGGCGCGGCTCCGCATAGAGTTCGGAAAAATACCTGACCACGGCGAGTTCGCCAAATGCCGCGACTGCGCCACAGCGATTTTTGAATGATCGGGTCTGACGGGATGCCTGACGGATCAAATCGGGCATGGCACGCTGTTCGGGACGGGAGAATGTATTGATGCAGGAACTTAAAAATAATCCGAATGTATGGTTCAGCGGCTGACGGGCTAAAGAGCGGATGTCCACAATCGCTCCGATGCTCACGCAGGTGCGGCTGCCCGCCCACCAGCGACGGCGGAATTTATAGCGGTGCGGCGCGGTGAGTTGTCCGATGGCCATGGCTATCGCGGCCAGAAAAATATCATTGACACTGCACCCATTGGACCTGGCGCAGGCGATAAGATTGCCGAGAAGATGGTCGGGAAGAACTGACATGGAAAGTCCGGCGGAGAAGTCCAGCGGGTCGGTCAAAGCGAATCGCCAGGATCGGCGATGTCTGAAATAGCGGCGGGCGGCATGTAAGATCTGAATCGGCACGGCCAGGGAACCGCGTTTGTGAACGAAGAGATTGTCAAAGGATTGATCGTTGATTTGCAGTGTGTGTTCGCGATCCGCAGGCGCGCCGGAATAGGCGGCGAGGATCAGTCGCATGAGTTCACGAATGGCCCAACTGTCGGCAACCCAGTGGTTGTAAACCGTCAGCAGCCAATAATCGGCACCATCCGGAATAATAAAAAACCGCAAGGGCAGTTCATCTCGGCCAAAGGGTGTATTGATTTCCCTGGATGCCACGGCGGCGAGAGTTTCAGCGCAGATTTGCGGGACCACTTCGGTATCGGAATTGAATGTGGCGCAATCGCCCCGGATTTGCGGATCGCCCAGCCCGATGGCGCGGATGACCTGATTGACGGCAACCCGCCAATGGTCGGTATCAACGGGGCCGATCAAACGCATCGCCTGCGCGGCATTATAAGGCCCCAGTGACGCCCAACCGCGCATGAGTTGCTGAAAAATGTTCAGTCGCATGGTCGTGGCTTGATTGCCGGGCGCTGGCGAATTTGCGGGGGCGCTGATGGCGGTCTGGTTATTCATGAGACTCTATCCAATTGCGCTGCCGGGGGCCGGTCAGGCGCGGAATAAATCGTCCGGTGCTTCCGCAATATGCGGTGTATGGCGCACCATGGATTTTACGCAGGTACTGCTCTTCGCGTAAGGCCTCGAGTGTAATAAGCGTAATATGAATCATGGCGGTTGCCAGCATCGGAATGGTTGGAACCGCTAAAAGCGTGCACAGCATAAGAATGATGGATAGCGCGTAAATGGGATGGCGGACGATGCGATAGGCACCGCGAATGACCAATTCGGTTTTTTCGGCGGGATCGATGCCAATTCGCCAGGATCGGCCCATTTGTCGCCAGCAGATGAATGTCAATATCAGCGCCACGAGTCCCAGCAGGGTTGCCGCTACACCGATCCATTGCGTGTGCGGTGTCATGGGCCAGAATGGGCGCAGCCACCACACCTGGGAAAATCCATGGATGGCTGACAGCCATGGCAAAATGCACCATGCGAAAATGGCGGGGGTCCAAAGTAAGCGCAAGCCGCGGCCCGTGGTTTCCCGGGGCAGCACGTTGGGGTCTTTGCCGATCTTGCGGCCAAGGCGCACGGCCTTGACGATCACCGTCCCCCAGTAAATCACCACCCATAAACCTGAAACGGCAGCCGATAGTCTTGGCAGCATCAACATCCATTACACTCCATGGATTTATGATCAGGATTTTCCGGAGTCGCGATACCACTGTACTGTTTTTTCCAGGCCCGCATCAAAATACATTACCGGCTGATAGCCAATGACCGATCGGGCCAGAGCAATGTCCGCCAGAGAGTCCCGCACATCGCCGGCGCGGGGCGGCAGATACTGCGGCTGTACTGATCGGTTCAAATGTTTTGTGATCTTTTCAAGTAAACTATTGAGGCTGATGTTCTGTCCGCAGGCGATATTGACCGTCTCACCGGTAGGGGCCTTGGCACATATTCCCGCAAGCATGTTGGCGTATACAACATTGGATACATGACAAAAATCCCGCGTCTGTCCACCATCGCCATAAATCTGTGGCCGGCGATTTTCCAGTACTGCCGTGATAAATGCGGGAATCACCGCCGCATACGCACTCTTCGGATTTTGCCGGGGGCCAAAGACGTTGAAGTAGCGCAGGCATAGTGTGGACAAGCCGTACACCTGAGCGTAGACGCGGGCATACAGCTCGCCGGTATATTTGCCGACGGCGTAGGGGCTTTTGGGTGCCGCGGGCATCGCTTCGTGCTTAGGCAGTGTGGGGCTGTCGCCATAGGCGGCGCTGCTGGCGGAATAGATCAGGCGGTGAACTTTTTCAAGGCGGGCGGCTTCAAGCACGTTGAGGGTGCCGCCGATATTCACGGCGTTATAGCCAATGGGATCCGCCACGGAACCGGGTACGCTGCCCAAGGCGGCGAGATGGAAAATGATTGTACGTCCATGCGCGGCCTTTCGGCACTGATCCAGATCGGTAATATCGCCACGGACAAATTCAATTTGTGATTCAATCTCTGCCAGATTGGCCTTGGAGCCGGCACTGAGATTATCCAGCACCCGCACGCCGGCACCGGCTTCCAACAAGCCGCGAACCAGATGAGAACCGATGAACCCCGCACCGCCGGTGACCAGCACCGGGATGTTTTTATATGAGGAAAAGGTCATCATTAATCCAAATTCATGGTCAGCAGGAATTCACCGTTGGTCTTTTTCTTTTCCAGGCGGTTCTTGAGCAGTTCCACCGCTTCAATGGCATTCATATCCGCCAGAACTTTGCGCAAGCGGTAGACCAATTCCAATTCACGCTTGTCCAGCAGCAGCTCTTCCTTGCGGGTGCCGCTGGCGGCGATATTAATGGCGGGATAGGTACGGCGTTCAACCAATCGGCGATCAAGGTGCAGTTCACTGTTGCCGGTGCCTTTGAATTCTTCGAAGATCACTTCATCCATTTTGGACCCGGTTTCAACAAGTGCCGTCCCGACGATCGTAAGCGATCCGCCTTCTTCGATATTGCGGGCCGCTCCGAAGAAGCGCTTGGGTTTCTGCAGGGCGTTGGCATCCACACCGCCGGTCAGAATCTTACCGGAGTGGGGGACTTCGGTGTTGTACGCCCGCGCCAGGCGGGTAATGGAATCCAGGAGAATGACCACGTCGCGCCCGTACTCCACAAGTCGCTTGGCTTTTTCGATCACCATTTCCGCGACGCTGACATGTCGGCTGGCGGGTTCATCGAATGTGGAGCTGACCACTTCGGCTTTGGTGGCGCGCTGCATTTCCGTGACTTCTTCCGGGCGCTCATCAATAAGGAGAATAATGAGATAAACTTCCGGATGATTGGTGGAAATGGCATTGGCTATTTTCTGCAGCAGCACGGTCTTACCCGTGCGTGGCGGGGCGACAATGAGCATGCGCTGGCCTTTGCCGATGGGTGTCACGATATCCACGATTCGCATATTGATTTCTTCAGGAGTTGTCTCCAGGAAAAAGCGTTTGTTGGGATGCAGCGGCGTGAGATCCTCAAAGTTCACCTTTTCGGTGAGCATATTGGGATCCTCAAAATTAATCGCCTCCACACGCAACAGCGCGAAATAGCGTTCTGATTCTTTGGGCGGGCGAATCTGCCCGGTGATAATGTTGCCCGTTCGCAGGCCGAAGCGGCGAATCTGCGAGGGCGATACATAAATATCATCCGGGCAGGCGATGTAGTTATATTCCGGAGAACGGAGAAAACCAAAACCATCGGGAAGAATTTCCAGCACGCCTTCACCGACCATCATCCCGTTATCCGTGATGCGCTTTTTGAGAATTTTAAATATCAGTTCCTGCTTTTTGAGGCCGATATATTCCTCAATGCCCTCTTTCTTGCAGATTTCGTGCAGTTCATTGACCGCCATTTTCTGCAAGTCAATCAGATGCAGTTCACTGCGCTTGATGTCTTCATATTTCTGATGCGTTTCTTCATCATACATGCTCTCATCTTCTTCCACGTTGGGGCCCACACCGACCATCGCGGAGCCGATGATGGTGGCTCCGTCGACAGCGGGGCGCTGGTTGCCATTGATATCACTCTCCGGTTTGGCGGATTGCGCCAGGACAACACCATTGGGGTCCTGCGTTTCCCCACCGTTTTCCGCGGCGGCTTCGACCGGTTGTTCGGCCGTGCCGTCAAGCAACGGGGAATCCGATTCGGTGCCCTGCCGCGGTGTTTCTTCCGCAACCGCGACCGCGTCGGTGGTGGTTGATGATTTTTTGCTTTTGCGTGTGGTTCGTGCCATAAAAAATACTCCTGTAAAATCGCTTGCTGTGTTGTTTTGCGGGTTGCATTTCAGATCAATGGAAAGAATCGAACTGTTCCGGACCGCTGTCTGAAATGCCGCATGAATTCGTTACCGTAAAGCCGAAATTACGATTCGCGGTTCGGCTGACACCGCTTTAACCAGGTTACACCGGGGAGTTCGCATTCGTGCTGGAGAGCCGTTCAAATATGCCGCCAAAACCTTTTTTGTATTATCGGCCATTTTCATGGAAAACTACAGGACTGACCGCGTTTTTACTCCGTCCCGCCCAGTGCGGCTGTATCAACTCTAGCACAACTCGCAATACTGTTCAACCCTTACCCTGGTAAATCCGCCCAAATCTCGCTAAAACCGTGTTAAGAACTTCGCGGACTTGATTCGTCAGCAACGTCGGCGTTCCGTCGTTGCTGATAATATGATCCGCGATTTGCTTCTTTTTGTCCAGTGCTTCCTGAAAATTTTCCCGACGGGCCAATTCCGCGGCATCCCAGCCTCGACCGGTCATGACGCGCTTCTGTCGGATTGCCAGCGGTGCATCCACAAAGATTATAGCATCACACTGCCGATGCAATCCACTCTCCAGCAAGAGCGGCGAATCAAGAACCACCGCCTTGACGGATGGGTCATCGTGCACACGATCCATGATCGTTCGCCGCAGGTGCTCCACGCGTGGATGCACCCGCGAATTAAGCCGTTGCATATCCGCGGGATTGCGAAAAACCATCGCCCCCAATTTTCGCCGGTCAATTTTTCCATCGGCTCCGATAATATCGTCGCCAAACCACTGTTGCAGTTGTTGAATAATTGCCGGCTCATTTAATGCCTGATGTGCCAGTTCATCGCTGTCGATCACGCAACAGCCGGCCTGCCGAAACTCCGCCGCCACGGAAGTTTTCCCGGCACCAATTCCCCCAACAATGCCGATGATCGGTTTGGGATAGTGCGGGCGGGGAGGGTTTCGCTGGTTGAACGATGGATTCATGTTCTCCTCGCGTCACGCGGCTTCCGAGGCCTTTGCCTCCACCGTTTCTCCTTTGACCGGTTCAAGCTGGTTTTTGCCGTCAAATCGGACCGCCACGCGTTTGCTGACGCCCTGTTCCTGCATGGTTATGCCGTAGAGAATATTGGCAATGGCCATCATGCGTTTATTGTGGGTGATGACAATAAACTGGCTGTGTGCGAGAAACTCTTGAATAATCGCGGCAAATCGTCCGGTGTTGGCTTCATCCAGCGGCGCATCGACTTCATCAAGCACGCAGAACGGTGATGGCTTGCTCTTAAACACCGCCAGAACCAGGGCAATGGCGGTCATGGCCTTTTCACCGCCGGAAAGAAGCGATATGGACTGCAATTCTTTGCCGGGTGGGCGAGCCAGGATATCAATGCCGGATTCGAGAATATCTTCCGGCGTCTCCAGGACAATATCCGCCTTGCCCCCGCCGAAGAGCTTGCGGAAAATCTCATGAAATTCCTTGCGTACCGCTTCAAACGTATCGATGAACCGCTGGCGCGAATCCTCATTAATTTTGGCAATCAACTCTTCCAATTGCCGCTTGGCATCCACAATATCGGCGATCTGGGTGGAGAGAAATTCCTGTCGCTTTTCCAGCTCCGCCAATTCATTGACCGCATCAAGATTAACATTTCCGAGGCGGGCCATGCGGCCTTTAAGGTCGGCAATTTCCGCGGTAATGGCGTCCCAGTCGGCATCCGCCGGGGCCTGGTAGTTCAGATGGGCTTCAACCAAATTGACATGCAATTCTTCGCTGACGCGCTCCACGAGCGTTTCCAGCCTTACGCTGACTTCATTTTCCGCCAGTGACAATTCATGTTCCTGGTGGCCCAGCGATTCGACATGCTGCGCTACATCACCAATGGTGGTGTTGGCCTCCGTCGCGGATTGCCGGAGTTTGGCGAGTTTGGCGGTGCTTTGAGACACCAGATTCCGGGCCTGGAGACAGGCTTGTTCCAACTCCGCGGCCAATTCCGCGGCTTTTGTACCGGACTGTTGCGATTCGGTTATTCGGGCTTCGAGTGCGGAAAGTTCCTCGGCAAGGCGTTGAGCCTGCTGCAGCGATTCCTGATGATTCTGCCGGGTTGCGAGCAATTCCCGTACTTGAGCGGCGCGCTGTTCCTGCGTTTGGCCGACGGTCACGCGCAGTGCCGTGGCCTGTTCAGCCACGCGCGCCAATTCCTGCCGGTTGTGCCCCAATTGCCGATCAAGTTCCACAACCAGCAATTCCGCCGCCTTGGACTGCGCTTCGAGTTCACCGGATCGGGCCGCAAGCTGGGTCTGCTGTTGGGTGCATTCCGCCGATTGTCCGGCGATGCCCGCCGCTTCCGCGTCGACAATGGGGATTTCCCCTTTGGTGCGATCCGATAACTGCTGATTTTGCTGCCATGCCGCATTGGCCTGCGCGTGGCGTGTTTCCAGAGCCAGCAATTGATCGCGCAGCGACTGTTGCTCCGCGGCCAACGCCTTATCGGCTTGATCGCACTGGCCGCTCTGTTGAGCCAGCGCGGTGATTTCTCCATCAAGTTGCCGCAAATCCTCGGCGAGGCGATTCAACTCTCCGCGTCGTGTGATGGCTCCGACTTTGCGTGAAAGGTCACCGAGTTGAATCATGCCGTCGCTTTGCACCACTTCTCCGCGCCGCGTGACGAAGCGATACGCGCGTCCTCCGGCCGCCCGCAAGGCTGTGGCCTCCGCCAGGGAATCCACAAGAATGGTTCGCCCCAGCAGATGTAAAGCCAGTGCTTTTTGCTCCGCCGGATAGCGTACCAGGTCGATGATCCGCCGGGCCGATGAGTTTTCCGGGATGCGCCATCCGCCATCCTCCCGATAGGGCGGCAGAGAATCCAGGCATATTGCGGTGATGCGTCCGGCCTGTTTGCTCCAAGCCTCCGCGTCCGCGAGAAGTTCGGCGTTACGATCCATCAACACCGCGTTCTGCAAATCACCCAGCGCCGCTTCCACCAAAGGCGCAATTTCCATGTCCGCCTCAAATAATTCTCCGACCATGCTTGTGACGTAGGCAAATCCGCGGCCCGCGTCACGCGCCTGGAGGACTTCCCGCACCGCATCCGAGGCACCCTCGCGCCGCCTCTGCAAATCTTCCAGAACGGACTGTCGGCTTTGCGCTCCGCTGCGGGCTTCGCGTTTTTTTCCCAGTTCATTGAGCAATTCTGACAGCCGCTGATTGTTGGCCTGCTGGCGGCCCCGGACTGCCTCCAACTGCGAACGGAGGCCCTGAATCCGCTCCGCAAGTTCATCTCTTTGTTGTTGAAGCGTCGTGGCCTGCTGCTCAAGTTCCGATATGCGAGCGGCCAATAGCGTTTTTTGTCCCGAAAGCCGCTCGGCCTGTCGCGTCAGATTTTCCAGCCGCGCCTGAAGGGAATTCACTTGGCTCTGCACACGCGTTGTTTCACGCAGAAGTTCTACGGCATCGGCTTTCTTGGCTTCCATTTTATGGTTCAGTTCCGCGGTTTCCCGCGATGCGGCCTGCTGGCGGTTCTGGGCCTCGGTCAAATCCCGCTGGCGTTCCGCGAGCAATGTTTCAATATTTTTGACATCGGCCTGTCGTTGTTGAATCAGCGTTGTCAACTGTTCCTGACGTTGCTGAAGTTCAACGGAGCGATGGGCCATGGATTCCCGCTGTTCAGAAAGTTGCCGGCCCTGCTGTTGGGCAAACTGGGACTGTTGAATTGCCGTCTGGCGGCGAGATTCCAATGCGGCCAATTCCCGCTCCGCCTCACGCACGGCATCCTGCAGGGCATCGACTTCCAGTTGCATATCCTGTTGGTGCCGACGGATTTCATCAAGCTCCCGTTTTTTAACCGCCAATGCATCGGTTACATCATTTCTCTGGCTGCTGACCTCGGAGAGTTTGTGGTGCAACTGGTTGTATTCGTGCAGGCTGTGCATGCGCCGCAGTTCCTCCACGCGGCTGGAATATTCCTGATAGCTTTTAGCGCGGCCCGCCTGTACTTTTACGCTGCGCAACTGGCGTTCCACTTCCTGCAGCACGAGTTGTGTCTGGGTCAGATTCTGATCGGTTCTTTCCAGTCGCCGGAGCGTTTCTTTCTTCCGCGCTTTGAATCGTGAAATTCCCGCAGCCTCTTCGAATATTTCGCGCCGGTCAATATTGTTGGATTCCAGCAGAATGGAAATTTTTCCCTGCTCAATGAGCGAGTAGGCATCCACGCCGATGCCCGTATCGAGGAACATTTCCCGGATGTCCTTCAAGCGTACCGTGCGGTTGTTGACCAGATATTCGGAGGTGGCGTCGCGATAAAGTCGGCGGGTAATTTTGACCTCGGCGTCTTCCACGGGAAGGCGGCGATCTTCATTGCTGAAGAGCAGCGAAACTTCAGCCATGCCCATGGGTTTGCGCGTGGAGGAGCCATTGAAAATGACATCAAGCATGGCGTCGCCGCGCAAACTCTTGGCGGACATTTCACCCAGTACCCATTTAACAGCATCCATGACATTGGACTTGCCGCAGCCATTAGGCCCGACAATACCGGTGATGCCGTCATCAAATTTAAGAAGGGTTGTATCCGCGAAAGATTTGAACCCCGACAGTTCCAGCGAAAGAAGCTTCATGGCAGCCGGACCTCCGTGTCTTGTATACACACCTTACCGCATGGTTGAACCGCAATCGGCCATGGCACACCAGCAGTAGTGTCAGCAGAGCGACATTATACCCTATATGGCCCAATGGCAAAGTTGAAGATGGAATTTTGGAAAGTGGTTGCCGTCATTTTACCGTCGGCTGTTACGGAAACCCCGCCGCAGCAGTGGCAACGCGGAACACCCCAGAAGCATCAGCATCGCCACAGTGGGTTCGGGGACCGCTTGGAAATTAAATGCCAGGGCGTATGGATCTGTGGTGGATGGTGCGGGGGTGCCGAGCAGGGCGTCGACCCAAGCCGCCCTGCCCATGTCCACTACTTGCAGGTCGTAAATTCCGGAGGTCAGGCCAAGCACGTAAAGCTGCTGAAGATTATCAACGGAACTGGCGCTGGAGGCGATTTCCGTGCCCGTAGAATTATAAAGATTTAAGTCAATGTTGTTTAGCGCCTCAGCAAAGGATAGCGAATTGCCCGACACCTGGGCCAGAGTTTGGGCATTCCAAACCAGCGTGCTTGTTAAATTGTATGTTTGATTGGGGTTGCTCAAATCAAATACGTAGTGGGCGATGTTGCTTGTACCGCCAGAGGTGATGTTGGAAAAATCCCATCCTTCATGCTGGCTGATTGTGGGGGAAGTCAATGCAGTCGAACTGCTATTTGTTGCCGATGCGACCACGCGGCCCGCCGCCAAATTATTATAGGAGTTGTCGACGTTCAATTCGCCGGAGCCGTAACGTGGGTCCAGCGGGGTGGTGGTTGTGGCGGCGACTGAGTTGAAGGTATACGTGCTACCGTTGATGGAATATGAATTGGTCCAGCCGGCGGGTTTTACTGCACCATTGAGCAGAAGAGCTTTGACCGTGCGTTCATCGATGGCGGCAGCCGTGTAAGCGGCCTGATTGGCAAAACCATCGCCGCTCGAATGTCCACGGCCGAGATTTCCGGCCTGTACCATGATGGCCGCGGCACCCGAAACAAGTGGGGTGGTGTAACTGGTCACTGAGCTGGGAGCGGCGGGAGCTACGATATCCGGCGCGGATCGGCCATCAGAAGTCGGGCCGATCCCGGTCGTAGAAGAGCTATATGCGTATGCACCGACGGAGATCGAATTATATGCCGTGGCAGGAGGGTTGATCTGGCTGCCCGTCCCCGGTTCCGTGTTACCGGTTCCATCGCCGATTGCGGAGACAAATATTGTGCCGTAGGTGTTGGTGTAATATCATATTCGGCGTCAATCAAATCTTGTTGGGCCTGTACTTGGGCACTGGTCGAGCCGGACGAAAATGTATTGACGAAGCTCTGGTTAATGACTTTATCGTTGTTAAGGGTGGCAGGTTGGACGTAGGTCTGGGTATTAATATTAGAACTCGCGCTGCCAAGAAGATTATTCTGAAAGTAGCCGGCGTCGTAGTTATCCACATGCGCGACATCGGGTGCGACGCCATTTGCGGACCCATAAAAGTTTCCGCCGACGATATCAGCATGGCTGGATTCGCTGTCGCTGTAAGTCGCACTGCCGATCGTATACGTGGCCCCGACCGTAGAACTCTGGTGGCCGTTGAAATCGATATAGGTGATGGGAAGCCCACTATTGTTGATGCTGCTGCTCGCCGGATTGGCCTCAAAACGGTCCGTTGGGCTGGAAGAAGTGTTTGCCTCAACCTGCGCGACATTTACGCCCGCACCATTGAGCCCCGACGGCAGGCCCGCAAGACCTATTCCCGTGGGCGTAGCTTCGACTGCGGTTGCAAGGAGTGTAAGCGCGGGCAAATACGCGGCGCACAGCAACAGCGTTCGGCGATTCAATAAGGGTTGAGTGCCATGGCTATATGCTGGGAGTTTCTTCGTCGCGATTGATTCTCGATTCATCTGTTTCTCCGATCCAAATAAGTACTGCCAAGAATCCTTTGTCATCCGAAGCTTAAAGCCACGGACACCCTCCGCAAGTTCGGCGTTGCGCCACTGAACCCTCGCGAACAGAATAGAGAATAACCGGAAGTTCACTAAAAGTCAAATATATTCGTCATTGTGAAATTGTTAATGGTGCCAAGGAGGTCTTCCGCTTGTTGTATTCTATGCGGCGATACCGTGCCAATGCCATCAACGGGAAGTACAGGCGGTACAGATGGTACTTGAGATAGAAAACGCGCGGAAAGCCGGTGCCGGTGAACCATTGTTCATCCCAATTTCCATCGGGATTCTGTGAATCAATGAGCCAGCGAATCGCTTTTTTCACGGCCGGGTCATCGGCACCGGATGCGGCCAGCAATCCCATGGCACCCCATGCCGTTTGCGACGCGGTGCTGGGGCCGCGGCCCTTGAGTTCAGGATTTTCATAGGTCTGGCATGATTCGCCCCAACTGCCATCGGGCTTCTGGCAGGAGCGCAGCCAATCCGTAGCTTTGCGGATGAAACGCTGATCCATTTTTTCTCCCACCGCGTGCAGGCCCGTGAGCACCTGCCAGGTACCGTAGATATAATTTACACCCCAGCGTCCGAACCAGCACCCTTCTTTTTCCTGTGTTTCCTTTAGAAAATTGATGGCCTTACGCACGGCGGGGTGATCGCCGTGAATGCCACAATGTCCAAGGCATTCAAGCGTGCGGCCCGCAATGTCCGGGCAGGAGGGATCCTGAATGGCGTTATGATCAGCAAAGGGAACATGCTCAAGAATCGGACGATTGCGTGTGCGGTCAAACGCCGCCCAGCCGCCATCATCATTCTGCATGGCCAGCAACCAGTTGATGCCGCGTGCCACCGCCGCTTCAGCGGGTGCGCCGCCAAGGCGCTTCAGCGCCATGGTGACCATGGCGGTGTCATCCACATCCGGATAGTGCGGATTATTGAATTCAAAGTACCAGCCGCTGGGTTCGCAATCGGGGCAATTTTTCATCCAATCACTGCCGGTGCGGCACTCTTTGGCAAGAAGCCACTCGGTGGTTTTCCGCGCCACGGCGTGATCGCCAGACATATTGGTTTCCGCCAGCGCATGGAGGGCAATGCCGGTGTCCCACACAGGCGACCAGCATGGCTGAATGCGGATGGTATTGTCTTCCTCAATAAATAGATCGCGCAAATCTTTTTGCGCCTTGCGTACCACCGGATGGTCATCGGCGTATCCCAGAACGCGCAACACAATGAGGATGTAGACCATGGGTGGAAAAATCGCGCCCAAGCCGTCGCAGCCCTCCATGTGATCCAGGAGCCATTTTTCAGCTTCCCGGATGGCGCGCGGCCGCAGCGGCGTAATGGCTGTTTTTTCATAGCGTTTCAGCGAGAGGTCCAGCAGCAGGAACATTTCCCGCCAGCTTCGCGGCAACCCCTTCAACCGGCCCACCGGGCTGTTGGCGGCGTCGGGGTCATTGAACAATTCCGCAATTCCTTTTTCCGGGGGTAATTTGCGAACCGGGCGGTAGGCGCTGACAATCGCCAGCGGCAGAATCATGGTGCGGCTCCAGGCGGAAACCGCATAGAGATTAAAATAAATCCATCGCGGCAGAAGAATTATTTCCGGCGGAATACTGGGGCAGGCGTCATAGCTGATCTGGCCGAGGGCGGCGAGATAAAATTTGGAGAAGCTGTTGCACTGCTCCGCGCCACCAAGGTGGCGGATGACCTGCCGGGCCGCCCGCATGTGCGGAGCATCCGGATCATCCCCCATGAGTTTAAGCGCGAAATAGCCTTTGACCGTTCCGCTCAAGTCACTGTTGCCTCCGGGAAAGAGGCTCCATCCACCATCAGCCTGCTGGATACCCCGCAGATAATTGGCGATTTTGGGCAGGGCCGGATCGTTTTCCTGACTCAAGATGAACTTGAGCATGATGTATTCCGATCCCAGAATACTATCGCCCTGCAATTCTCCCACCCAATAACCATCCGCCTGGTGTTTGGCCAATAGTGCGGTTGTAGCCATATTGATGGCGGAATCCAGAGCGGTCGATGAGAGTTGCGCGGGATCAATCATAGTTTCTAGTTCAGTCGCTGAAAGGGCTTCAGGGTTATTCGCCGAACGGCTGAGCGTATCGGAAAAATCATTCGACAGGCCCGTTTTTATCGCAATGGCAGAGCGCGCTGTCCTGGAATTTCGCACGTATATCCTCAACTTTGCGGGTATTACGCACCCGACTTGGAATTAGTCCTTCCGCCAATGCATAAAACGTTAGCAGAATTCGGAACGTTCGGCAAGGGGCGAGCGCAACGAACAACGAGAAATGAGCAACGAGCAACAATCTGGAAGTAATTAGGTTAGTCGGTGGCATTGGTCCACCGCGTGGTGGTAATGGATCGCAGATCGCCTACGGTACCGGAGTATCATCGCGATGGTCTGGCACTAGAGCTTTTCGAGTTCCGCGATGATGTCCAGCATGGCTTTTTTGCCATCGGCAAAGTACATCAGGCAATTTTTGGCGGCGAACAGCGGATTGGGAATTCCGGCGAAGCCCGGACTGAGACTGCGCTTGATGACAATGACCGTTCCGGCTTTATCAACATTCAAAATCGGCATACCCGCGATGGGGCTGTTGGGATTTTCCCGCGCATCGGGATTCACGACGTCATTGGCACCATTGACAATGACCACATCCATGTTTTCGAATTCGGGATTGATACGGTCCATTTCCATGAGATGATCGTAAGGGATATTGGCTTCGGCCAGCAGCACGTTCATGTGGCCGGGCATACGCCCCGCTACCGGGTGAATGCCAAACTCCACATCGGCACCACGTGATTCCAGCAGTTCAAAGAGTTGCCCCGTCGCATGTTGTGCTTGCGCCACCGCCAGGCCATACCCCGGCACAATCGCGACACGCCGGGCACCGTCCAATATCGCCGCCACCTCTTCGGCATTGACAGTCTTGATGTTACCACCATAAATATCATCCGATTTTCCGGCTTTGGCCGCCTGCACCTGCCCAAATAGCACATTCACAAAGGAGCGGTTCATCGCTTTGCACATGATCATGGAAAGAATAAATCCCGACGAACCTTCCAGCGCGCCGCCGATAATCAGCAATTTATTGTTGATCACAAAACCCATGGCGGAAGCGGACAAGCCGGCATAACTGTTGAGCAGCGCGATGACCGTGGGCATATCGCCGCCACCAATCGGCAGAATCAGCATGACCCCAAAGAGCAAACATAGCGTAATGAAAAGTGGAAATACCAGCGGATTGTCGGGCATGACCACCACCATCACGCCCGCCAGAACGGATGCCGCCAGAATCGCAAGGCTCAATACATTCTGGAATGGATAATGCATGGGCTTGGTCGGCAAGATCTCCTGCAATTTTCCCGCGGCCACAAGACTGCCCGTGAAAGTAAGATATCCCAGCAGCGATTCAAAGCCGATGGCAATCAGGGTGGACGTACCCAAAGATGAACCATGGGCGTAATATTCCGCCGTACCGACAAGGGCCGCGGCCAGCGCGCCGAAGGCGTGAAATAATGCGATCTGCTGGGGCACGGCGGTCATGGGAATCAACAATGCCATGGGAATGGCCGCGATAACCGCAATCAGGCAGGCGATGGCGATCCACTCATAATTTTGCACCTCCGGCAGAAACAGCGTGGCGATGATCGCCGCCGCCATGCCAATTTCCCCGGCCAGCACGCCCCAGCGAGCCGTTTTGGGCGTGCTGAGCCACTTGAGCGAGAGCGCAAAGGACATCGCCGCCGCCAGATAAATCAAAACGACATAAGAGGGTAAGGGCGCATGAGAGGTTAAGGACGTGGTGGTGGCGGCGACAAGACCGCTGCATAAATAAGATCCGATCACAGCAAAGCTCCAATCAGCTTGATAAAAACAAATAAGTGATCCCGCTGCCCCCGGTTATCAGGACTTGCGCTTCTTAAACATTTTGAGCATCCGGTCGGTCATGAGAAATCCGCCGACAACGTTGATCATCGCCGCCGTCACCGCAATGGTTCCCAAAACCACGACCATGGTCGTGTTGCCGGCGGCTCCGGTAACCGCGATCGCTCCCACCACCGAAATCGCTGAAATGGCGTTGGTCAGGGACATCAGCGGGGTGTGTAATTGAGGTGAAACCCGGCGCACCACCTCATAACCCAGAAACGCCGCCAGGGCGAAAACAAACAAATTCGATTCAAGAGATGGATTCATTAACATATCTCCAAATTCAGAACATCCTTCAATCAACCAATGGTACCAATGCCCGCCAGCCCCGGATGCAACAGGCCTGGCGCGAGCAGCGCCCAATCAGCCCGCCGCCGGGGCGGTCGCCGTCGCCGGCTCAAGTCGGGGCAGGCCCAGGAATTCCCGCACCCGCTCATTGACAATGACACCATCGCGCATCACCAGCATGTCATGGGTTATCTGATCCTGATCATCCAGTTTCCATTCCCCATTTTTCGCCAGATGCTTCAATACATTCACCATGTTGTTGGCATACACCTGACTGGCGTGAACGGGAACGGTGGCGGGCAGATTCGTAGGCCCCAACACCGTTACACCATGGCAGTCCACGACCTCATCAGGACGTGTCACAGCACAGTTTCCACCGCGCGAAGCCGCCAGGTCCACAATGACCGAACCAGGCTCCATTCCGGCGACCATTTCCTCGGATATCAGGACTGGCGCTTTTTTCCCCGGCACCGCCGCCGTGGAAATAACCACATCCGCTTCACCCACACTATGGGACATCAGTTCGCGTTGCTTCCGCTGTTCTTCTTCTGTTTGCTGACGGGCGTAACCGGCGGGAGTTTGCGCCTCCGCCGCCTGCAACGGCAATTCAACGAACCGCGCACCCAGGCTTTGCACCTGTTCCTTAACCGCGGGGCGCACATCAAAGGCACTGACTTGCGCCCCCAAGCGACGGGAGGTGGCAATGGCCTGCAATCCGGCCACGCCCGCGCCGATCACAAAAACTTTCGAGGGTGTAATGGTGCCCGCAGCCGTAATCATCATCGGGAATATTTTACCCAGCCGCTGAGCCGCCAGCAGCACCGCCTTATAACCGGCAAGGCTGGCCAGAGAGGAGAGCGCATCCATGCTCTGCGCGCGGGTGATACGCGGCACCAGCTCCATGGCCAGTAGCGTCACACCACACCGCGACAGTGTTTGCATGGCGATTTTATCCGTCAGCGGATCCGCAAAGCCAATTATCGCCATGCCACGCCGGAGAGCCGACAAATCCGCCTGCTGCGCATCAGGGTTGGATCCCATGGCGTGAACCTGCACCAGAACATCGGTGCGCTCCAGTATCCGCAAACGATCCGCCGACACTTCCGCGCCGGCCTTCTCGTAGCCCGCATCAGGGAACCCGGCGGCCACGCCGGCCTGCGACTCCACCCGCACTTCCATACCGGCTTTGACCAAGCTGGCCACGGCTGTCGGCGTGAGAGCCACCATCTGTTCGCCTGCCAACACTTCTTTAATTACCGATATAATCATAACAGGACTTCCATATCTACAAAGATACTATGCGCTTCCACCCCCGTTTATGCAAGTGTCCAACCCATTTCTTTCCGGGTGCGTGACACTTTGTGCGGGTTACGGATAGCGCAATAGTCTCTCCCCCGAGCACCGTCATGGCAATGCGGTGCCGTTGGGGTCCGCAGGGAGCGCAACGGCACCGGGTTATCACCACGGTGCTCGGGGGATTGTGATCGGAGCACCGTCATGGCAATGCGGTGCCGTTGGGGTCCGCAGGGAGCGCCAACGGCACCGGGTTATCACCACGGTGCTCTGGGGATCGTGATCGGAGCGTCAACACCATAATCTGCGGCGGACAAAATAGTCGCAGGCGCAAACCGGCCTTGCCCAGCCCCCGGTTCACCACCAGCCAGGTATCCGCAAAGCGGGTTAACCCGGTACACATATTCGCGGGCAAAACATCATGCCCTATAATCGGACTGCCGTCGGGAAAGCAAATCTGGCCCCCATGCGTATGTCCGGCCAGACAAACATCCACTCCCGCAGCCACCGCCGCATGAATTAAATCCGGATAATGCAACAACATCAACTTGAAATCTCCCGCGCGCACATTGTGCATGGCGGTGGGAATGTCCGTATCGCTGCGGCGATGTTGCGCCACGCCAATGATTGCGAACCGCTGGCCGGCACGTTCAATGATGACCGACTCATTGGTCAACATAATGGGGCCGGAGGCCGCCATCGCCGGGCCAAGATCGGTGGAATCATGATTGCCGAGAATGAAGTAGGTTCCCAGCGGAGCGTGAATTGCGGAAGTAAGCCGCTGAACATTGGGTAGTGTTTTCTTCCATTTCCAACTGCGATGCCCGAGATCACCGGTGATAACCGCCAAATCCGCGTCCAGCGCGTCAATCCGCTCCCGCCAGCGATCCAATTCCCTGGTCCATCGTGTGATATGCAGATCGGAAAGATGCAATATGCGCACGCCATTGAACGCTTCAGGCAGGCGTTCCACCGCCAGTTCCAGATATTCCACTTCAGCCATAGCCACACCCCGCGCTGCGCGAGAATTATACTCGACGCGGCCTCTGGCGGGACATTTGTAGCAGGCACGGTCCCTCGTGCTGTTGGAGTGGCTTTGCAGCCGTATAACGGCATCAGGGAACATGCCTACTACCGTAATGTCATTACCCAAATTATGACGTTGTGGAATTGCAGGTAAATGCCGACGGGCATAACTCCGCCAGTGCGCACTGGCCGCAGTCCGGTTTGCGGGCACCGCATACCTTGCGGCCATGGGAAATCAGCAGGTGCGCAACCAACGTCCAATCATCACGCGGAATTAATTCCATCAGATCTCGCTCCACTTTCTCCGGATCATCATGCCGCGACAAGCCCAGCCGCCGGGCCAGGCGGCCAACATGCGTATCGACGACGATGCCGACCTGCTTTCCAAAAGCGTTTCCCAATACGACATTCGCGGTTTTGCGCCCCACGCCGCGTAAGGCGGTCAGCGATTCCATGGTGTCGGGAACCGTGCCGCCGTGCAGTTCAACCAGTGCGGCAGCGGTGCGCTGAATCGCCTTCGCCTTGGCATGGAAAAAGCCCGTGCTTCGGATAATAGCTTCAATTTCCTTGATATCCGCCGCCGCCAGGGATTGGGCATCCGGAAACTTTTTGAATAATACCGGCGTGACCATGTTCACCCGCGCATCGGTGCATTGCGCTGAAAGAATTGTGGCGATAAGCAATTGCAACGGCGAAGCGTAAGTGAGCGCACAATGCGCATCGGGATACATATTTTTCAGCATAGCGCGTATTGAATCGCACCGGCTCCGCCGCGCCGCCGAAGACTCGCGTCCAAGATTTCGCCGGACCGTTTTCTTCTTCATGCAACCTCATTAGAAGTTCACCGCGACGCCGGCCATGACGGTCTGGGCGAATTGGTTCTTGTCGCCGACCTGCGTTTCATAGTTCACAAACAGCGACACGTTCTTGGTCAGGTAGCCGCTGGCACCGAGGCCCAGTAACGCGGAATCCCGTGATGGTCCGGGCGTGTTATACAGGAACGATCCGCCCAGCGACGTAAATGATGCGGAGATGTCCCGCGAGGAATCCAGAAATTCATGCTGCCAGAAGGCGTTGAAATTCAGGCTGATCGGCAACCGCATCTGAGGCAGATTGAACGCATACTGACCTTGTGCGCCCAGGAGGGTTCGCAGCGAATCGGCATGTTGTTTGGAAACCGACAGATCGAACGGGCTGCCGGTTTCATTAAAGCCACCGACGTTCATTTGCGTAAAGCCCACGCCCGCCGCCGGACCGATTTTCAGGCCCGTCGTGATGGGGAAGTAATATCCGGCCAGCACGGCGGCATCATATTGATTGGCATCCGGCTCGCCTGTGGCGGTCGTGGATTGAACGTTGCGATTGATCTGGTAGGTATTGTACGTGTAGCTGGCCAAAGCGTTGGCATAGAAACCGTCCTGCTGCCAGGCCGCGAAAATGCCCGGCGCGTAGCTGCTGGACCGCTGGCGGCTGCCGAAGCTGTCCAGGGTGCCGCCGGTGTAGCCCCAATTAAAGAAGGCTCCAATCACCAAATTGGGATTGAGGCGATAATCCAGGCCGGCCAGTACGCTGCCGGCGGTGAAGTGCTGGCTGGGGAAGCCGGAATTTTCCGGCAATTGATCAACGGTGATGGTGCCGAGCACAAAGCCGGAAAATCCGCTGTAGGGAGTTTCCTGGGATGGAACCTCCGGGCCTGCGCCGGGCATACCCAGAGCATCCAGATAGGCGGCGGCATTTTGAGCCTGCTGTTGGGCGGAAGCCATGGAGGCATCCATGGAGACGGTAAATGGGTCCTGGTCACTGGTTTTCAACACCGTCAGGCCGGACATATTAAAGCCACCGTTCTCAAATATCTCCTGAATTTGATTGAATACTTCCTCATCAAGGAACGTGCTGCCCAAAAACGAATTGGCGGCCAGTTCGCCATACACCTGTGGCGTAACCTGGTCGAGGAATGCGGCCTGCTGGGCGGGTGACTCACCGGCGATGGTGTTCAGCAGCGTGGCCAATGCCGGCGGCGTATTGGGGCCGATGGCATTGACATTCAAGTAATTGGCCACGGAGGCTTCATTGGGTGTAAAGGTGGCGATATTGGGATCGGAAAAATACTGGGTTTCCAGGGTGACAATTTCGCCAACACCCGGATCAATTGTGGCAAAGCCGTGCAGATTGGTTGGCGGATTTACAAATCCGGTAGCGTAGCTGATGAGCACGGAATCGGTGCCGGTGACGGTTCCGGTGGTGGTTACGACTTCGTAGACATCATTTTTTATCGGCGTTGATCCGGTGCCCAAAATTAAATCCAGTGTGCCGTTAAGCGCGGCATTGCCGGTTACATGGATCACGTCGTTGACGCTGCTGCCCAGTGTGGTGCTGCTGGAAGTGACCCCCAGGGCAAGTGTGCTACCGGGGTTCTGCGTGAAACTGGCAACGTTAACGGTCGTGGCTGAACCACTGAGCGTACCGGCGGCGGCATAGCTGGTCTCCAACGTGGAGCCATTATTGACAATGACCGCACCGGCACCGAACGCATTGGCGTTGGAGACAATGACGGTGGAAGGCGCATCGCCGATCTGGAAGGTACCGGCGGTGAAGGTGGCGGAGTTGTCCTCGTTGAGATTAAATGTCCCGCCGCTGAAGGCCAGGGTGTTGGCCGCGCTGTTGGAGCTGATGGAACCGGCGAGAGTTTCCGTGCCGGAATTCATATTCCCCAGCACATTGGACGCGCCGCTGATCTTGATATTATTGCCAACGGTCTGGCTGCCCGATCCATTGACAGTATAGAGCAATTCGCCGTCATTGAGCCAGATGGCGGAAGCAGTGCCTGGCAGGTTGGCGGCGTCATTGAACTCGACGATGCTGATCGCTGAACCATTGCCGATTTGCAACACATCATGGGTGCCGGTAAATGAACCGCTGTTGCTAAAATTATTGAGTACGAACGTGCCATTTTGTAGAATCAGGGTATTGCTATTGCCGACTCCGCCGGTGTTGTCGCTGCTGATGATACCATTGATGTTGATGGTATTACCACTGCCACCGGTGGCGCTGGCATTGCCATCAATGGTGTTAATGGTGGTGCCGGAGGTATCGGTAATGGCAACGTTACCCAAGGTACCCGTGCCGGTGCCGGTGACGAAAAGTTCCCCCGCCGTGCCGGTATTGCCGGTGAAGTTCACGGCATTGCCCAAGCTGGCCAGTGTACCATAGGACAGGCTGATGGAAAGATTGTTGGTGATATTCAAATTGACACTGCTGGCCAGTTGACCCGCGCCGGTGCCAACGACAATGTTGCCGCCATTGGCCGCCAGCAGGTTGCCGGTAAAGCCGGCGAGGCTGCCGTTCAAAGTCAATGTGATACCGCTGCCGGAGGCTTCGAGGCTGCCATCACCGGTGACGGCTCCGCCGAAGATGCTCGTTAAGGTAACAATCAGCGGTGATCCGGTGTTGGTTAAGTCAAGTGTACCGGTGCCGGTTAGTGATCCGACGGTGAAGCCGTTGGCAACATCCATGGTACCGTTATCCAGCACGTTGCCGTGGCCGGAGCCTTGATACAGTGAGCCGGTGACATCCAAAGTGCCACCGGAATTGACGGTGGTATTCCCGGAATAGGTATTGGCGGCGGAAAGCGTGAGGGTGGCAGTACCCTGCTGGGTTACGCTGCCGGTGCCGGAGATGACCTGGCCGAAGCTGCTGTTGGCAGTTTGTGCGAAAATCAAGTCGGAATTGTTGACGATACCGCCGGTCAAGCCCGAGGTATCACCGGTTAATTCCAGCGTACCGGTGGTGATGGTGGTGGTACCCTGATAGGTGTTGGCACCGGAAAGAGTCAGGGTGGTGCCGGATCCGCCCTGCTCGGTTACGGTGCCGGTACCGGAAATGATGCCCGACACGCTGCTACTGGCGGTTTGCAGGAAGGCCAGAGCGGCGTTATCGGTGATGTTGCCGGTCAGGCCTGAGGTACCACCACCGAATTCCAAAGCTCCGCCGGTGATGGTTGTGGTGCCGGTATAGCTGGCCGTATTGTCAATAAACAAAATCCGATTGGACGTGCCATCGCCGTTGACGGTCAGCGAGCCAGTGCCGGAAACGCCGCCAAAAAGCGTTAAGTCGCCGCCGGTGCCGGTATTGATGATATTGGCACCAGTCAGCGTAAAGGGCGAACTGATGCCGATGTTGCCTGTGCCCGTATAGGTCAGCGTGCCAACGTCCATGGCCACCGTGGCACCAGACGCGGGCATGTTGGCAGCGGCGGCGAATTGGACGGTGGTGGCATCTCCGCCATCGCCGATCTGCAATGTACCTCCCGTGAAGGCAGCGTAATTACCCGATGAGCCCAGCACGATGGTGCCATGTTGTAATGTCAGCTTACCACTGGTGTTGGTGATTGCGCCGTTAAGGAAAAGTGAATAGCTGCCGCCCCCAGCGTCGACGGTGCCGCCCGCCGCATCGACCTTAATCGGGTTGGCAACGTAACCCGCGTAGCTGCTGCTGCTCGTGTAGGCAAGTGTACCCTTGTTAAGTTCTATTCCCGCAGTGGAGCCGGGTAGAGTGTACGCACCACTGGAATATGTTCCAGAGGCGGAAAATTGGACCGTGGTCACATCAGATCCGTCGCCGATGACCAGCGTGCCGCCTGTGAAGGCAGCGTAATTACCTGATGAACCCAGCACGATGGTGCCATGTTGTAATGTCAGCGTACCACTGGTGTTGGTGATTGCGCCGTTAAGGAAAAGTGAATAGCTGCCGCCCCCAGCGTCGACGGTGCCGCCCGCCGCATCGACCTTAATCGGGTTGGCAACGTAACCCGCGTAGCTGCTGCTGCTCGTGTAGGCAAGTGTACCCTTGTTAAGTTCTATTCCCACAGCGGAGCCCGGTAGAGTGTACGCACCGCTGGAATATGTTCCAGAGGCGGAAAATTGTGCTGTGGCCGCCAGTGTGCCGTTGCCGATCTGCAGCGTACCGTTATCGATGAAATCGGAAGCGTTATTGGTGCTGGTCAGGACGAACGTGCCATTTTGCAATACCAAGGTGTTGCTGCCACCACTGCCGGTATTGGCGCTTTGGATTGGGCTGGCGATGGTAAGGGTATTGCTTGATCCGCCGGCGTCGATGGTGTTGATGGTGGTGCCGGTGGTATCGAAAATATGTAATAAAGTGCTACCGTTGCCCAGTGTGCCGGAACCAGAACCGGTAAGATTTAAGAATCCATCGGCACTATTCGCGTCGAAGTTCACGGGATTCCCATTGAGACTACTGTACGCGACATTGATGGTGCCGTTGTGAGTGGAATAAAGAACGGCCGAAGAATTCAGCGTGCCGGTGGCGTTGATGGTAAGAACACCGCCGCTTCCCACATACGTGCCGGCATATTCTGAAAGATTGCCGGTGAGGGAAAGCGAACTCGCAATAACATCGACTTGTGTGGTAGCATTGCCGGTTAATGTTCCCGAATACGTATCGGCGGCCGTTGGGCTAACCACTAAGACATCAGCGTTGCCAATAGCCATCGGACCAGTGCCGGTGAGGTCGGAGATCGTAATAGTGTTATTCACATCAAATGCGCCATTATCTGTAACGGCCCCGCCAATTGAACCCGTGACATCCAGCGTAGCGCCGGAGTTGATGATCGTGCCACCCGTGTAGGTATTGGCCCCGGAAAGGGTCAGGGTATGTGAACCGGTAAGATTCAGAGCACCGGTTCCGACGATGGGGGCACTGATGGTGGCATCGGCGTTCATGGTGATGGTAGTACCGCCGATAAGATTCAGATCATCACCTTCGCCGGCGCTGGCGATGGTGTACGAGCCACCCGTCATCGCATTAAAGGTGATGCCGGATGCCGATACGCCGCCGGATTGATCAATGGTTACAGTCACCGCGCTGGTGCCACCGGCACCCAAGGAGGCCATATCGCCATTCACCCACGCTTGTGCGGTTCCGCTGGCCGCCGCTGAACTCCACACGGTGTTGGTGGTGGGCGTGGTATCCCAACTGCCACTGGCATCTGCCAGGGCGGTGCCGGTCGTGCTGCCGGTCCAATACAGGGTGGGTATGCTGACCAATGAAATGACTTCACCGGTTCCATTATCAAAAGCCGCCGTGGCGTGCAGAGTGCCCGCTCCGGTAAGAACGATATTGTTAAATATGTCGCCGGAAGATTCAGAATGGGTGGTGCTGACCACCGTATAATTTTGGCCGGCCAATGGATTGGATCCGCTGGCAAAAATTAAGTCCAACGTTCCGGCGAGGGTCGCGGCTCCGCCGCCCAAAGCGATGGAATCATGCGTTGTGAGGCTGTTCACAAGCAGGGCCAGCGTGGCCCCGGAGGCCTGGGTATAACTGGCGGCATTGACGGCTATGGTTGTGCCTGAACCAGCCAATGCACCGGATGTTTCTAAAGTGGAACTGCCATTGACGGCCACAGGGCCGGTTCCCAACGCATTGGCATTTCCGACAACCAGAGTGCCGGAATTGATGGTTGCCCCGCCGGTGAAGGTGTTGTTACCACTGAGCGTCAGCGTTGCCGAGCCATTTTTCACGATGCTGCCGCCGGTTCCGCCGCCGATGCCGCCATTCTGAATCACGCCAGTGAACGCTCCGCTTGAGCCGATGTTCAGGGTTAGAATTTTAGCTCCCAAAGCCACGGTACCGGAACCGCCAAGATTGTTGACAGTTGCGCCGGTGGTGGTTTGAGAAATATCAAAAATTGTGCCGGGTTGAACGGTTAAGTTGATGGAATCGGCGATACTGCCTGAACCGGATAAAGCCAACGTGCCACCGTTAATCAGCGTTTGTCCGGTGAAGGTATTGATGCCGGAAAGCGTGAGGGTGGTGCCATTGCCGTTTTTCTCCAGATACCCGCCGCTGCCGTCGCCAATGCCGCCATCCCGGATAACACCGCTGAAATTTCCGGTACCATCTTCCGCCAGACCTTTGCTACCCAAGGCCACGGTACCGCCTCCATTTAACCCGTTGATGGTCGCGCCACCCTCGCCGCTGATTTGCGAAATATCAAAGGTCGCCCCGCTGGCGATGCTCACGCCGCTGGAATTTGCAATGCTGCCGGAACCGGACAAGGCCAGGGTGCCGCTGGATACAGTGGTGGCACCGGTAAAGGTATTTGCACCGCCGAGGGTTAACGCGTACCCGGCCGAACTCGCGGTAACCGTCAGTCCACCGGTGCCGCTGATAACTCCCTGGAAATTGTAGGTGCCGCTACCGGTGATATTGACCACAAGCGTGTTGGCACCGAGTTTGACGGATGTGCCGCTGTCACCGGATAGATTGTTAATGGTCTCGGTGCCTGAGGCCGCAGAAATGTCGAATGTCCCGCCATTGGTGATACTGACATACCCGGAATCGGCAATGCTGCCGGAACCGGAAAGCGCCAGCGTGCCCCCGAAGTTGCTGACCGAAGTACCGCCGGTGTAAGTATTGGTATTCGTCAAGGTGAGTATTCCGCCGCCTTGTTGACTCAAGTAACCAGCGCCGGAGATCACTCCCGAGAAAGTGATGTTATCCGACCGGAAAAACGATAAACGTGAGTTACCGACCATGGCCACATTGCCGCTGATGCTGCCGGCGGTGCCGTTCGTACCAACTTGTAAGTAACTGCCGCTGGAAATGGTGGTACCGCCGGAATAGGTATCGGTGCCGGTTATAGCCAGGGTTTTGTTTGATACGCCGTCACCGTTGACAGTCAGTGAACCCGATCCGGAAATATCCCCGGCCAGCGTCAGGTTATGGAGCGTACCTGTGTTGATGGTGTTGGCACCGGTAAGGGTCATGGCATTGTTGATAGTGTTGGCGGCAGTGTCCACTACTTCGCTATGTGGACCATTTGCACTGGCCTGAGTTAATGTTGCATCATTTAACGCGATGGTAACGCCACTGGCCGGCAAATTGTTATTGTTGGCCGAGCTGACCTGATAACCAAAGAGCACGTTTGTGGCCAGCGAACCGTTGCCGATTTGCAGCGTGCCGTTGCCGAAAGTGCCGGAATTATTCTGCGTAAGGCTGATCGTGCCGTCCTGCAGCACGAACGTGGCGGCACCGGATTGGTTAATTTGGGTTTCCACATCACTTGTAGGGTTCGCGTTGGCATCAAAGGTATTAATGATGCCGCTGCCGCCGTCCGAGTTCACCACGAAGCCACCGCCGCCGCCTAGACCGTTTGAAACGAGGGTGCCTCCGTCAAAGGTAACTGTGGCCGGGCCGTTGCTGGTATTACCCGGCACAAGGGTAGGAACGCTTGACGTGCTGCCATTTCCAATCGTGACGGTAAGATTGCTGGCGAAAGTATCGCCAGCATTGGTAAGTGTCAGAGTGTGGTTGCCGGAAATCTGAATGTTACTGTCAAAATTAATCGGTGCGCTGATGGTGGCGTTGTTATTGAGGCTGATTTGTACCGTACCGGTGCTGCCGCCATTGTTTAGCGTGAGGGTGTCACTTGTACCGGCGCTGGCGATGGTGTAGCTGGAAGCGGTGAGCGAATTAAACACGATACCCGCCGCAATCACGGGGCCGTCGATAGTAATAGTATTTCCGGTTCCATTCGCACCAATTGAGGCGATGTCGCCATTGGCCCAGGCTACATCAGAAGTGCCATTGCCCCAGTTGGCGGTGCTGGTATCCCAGTTCCCCAAACCATCGCTGCCGGTGTGATTATGTGAGGGATCCCAGGTGAGAGTCGGAATGGGCGGGGTGGGATTGAAAATAGCAATTTCATGAAGGCTGTTGAAATTGTAATTGATGGACCAACCAGCCAGTGAACCGGTGAGTCCGACCACGGAGGCAAAGGAACTACCAATGAGCGTACCGCCGGAATAATTGGCGATAATGTAATCGTTTAGTGTTTGTGTGCCGGTGGGGTGAATATCCAAATGTAAATTCGTTATGAACAGACCGCCGTTGACGGTGATGAGGTCGCCGGTGTTGTTGGTCAAATTCCAATTCAGCGTGCCGGTACCGGTCATGCTCGCGTTCGACGATAAGATGGTGATATTGCTATTGGCCAACGAGCCGGTGAGGTTCAATGACACCGCATTATTGCTAATGTCGCCGACAGTGGTCGGCCCGGTGTAGGTGTTGTTGCCGGAAAGCGTAAGTTGAGAATTCAGATTTTTGAAATCAGTGATGGTCAAGCCGCCGGTGCCCGATCCACTGATTATTCCGGACCAGGTGCCGGAATTGCCGTGCATTTCCAAGTTCATTTCATTGGCACCATCCAGGATGAGGTTGTTGGAAATGCTAAGGCCTGAAGTGCCATATTGGATCGAGGCAAAGGACGGGGGGTTCAGCGTAACTGAGCCGGTGCCGAACGCGGTGTTGGTATCCACGCGCACATTCCCGGCATTGATGAAGGTGCCGCCCTGGTAGGTGTTGTTTCCGCCCAGTTCAATGCCACCGGAATAACTGGCGCTGCTGTTGAGCGTGAGTGAACTCCCGGCTCCGCCGCTGATCGTACCGGAAAGCAACTGCCGCATATTAGCCGTCGGCGAGCTGTTAATGGTATCCCCGGTGCCGGTGAGGCTGATATTGTTGGCGATGGTGACGGCGGCGGAGTCCACCGTTTCACCATTTGGACCGGTTACGCTGGCTTGGGTCAGAGTTCCACCATCAAGCGTGATACCCACATTACTGGCGGGCAGATTGTTGTTGTTGAGCGAGCTGACCTGATAGCCAAAGAGCACGTTTGTGGCAAGAGAATTATTGCCGATTTGCAGCGTACCATTGTTGAAAGTGCTGGAATTATTCTGCGTGAGGTTGATCGTGCCGTCCTGCAGCACAAATGTGGCGGCACCGGATTGGTTAATCTGGGTTTTTACATCACTTCCAGCGTTTGCGTTGGCGTCGAAGGTATTGGTAATCCCGCTGCCGCCGTCCGAGTTAACCGCGGAGCCGCCGCCGCCGAGGCTATTGCTGATCAGCGTGCCGCTGTTAAAAGTGACAAACGCGGGGCCGCTGCTGCCATCCCCTTCAGAGGACGCGTTTATAGTTGGAACATTTGATGTGCCGGTCCCGATAATAACACCTATACCGCTTCCAAAGGTGCTGCCACCGATAAGCGTCATTGTTTTATTGCCGGATACCAATAAATTGCTGTTGACGGTAAATGGCGTACTTAGGGTGAAATTGTTGTTCAGAACAATGTCGACATTATTGCTGCCATTGGCCAGCGTAATGTTATCGGTGGTGTTGCCGGCAATGGTGTAGTACGCGCCGGAGCTCATCGCATTAAAAGTCAAACCGCTGGCGGTAATGCCTGTGGTATCAATGGTGACGGTTTCCGAAGTGCTGCCATTGTTGCCGAAGGCGGCTACATTTCCGTTGGACCAGGTTGATCCGGGAGTCCAGCCCGTTGCTGTTGTATCCCAGCTGCCCGACGCATCCACGCCGCCCGGTGCCCAGGTTTGTGTACTGGCGGCTTGAAGATTCGCACCGGCCCATCCGCCGGCGGCCAGCACCGAAGCCGCAGCCAGCGTCAATAGTCGCCGGGAAATGGATTTCTGATCAGGGGACCGTGCAAAAACAACTTCACACTTTCTGGCTGGCCCTTTTGGCCGTTGGCATCGTTGTTCACTCCTTACAGACCCACTGGCGGGGTATGCGCGTCGCTCACGCCTCGCCAGCGGCCAAAATCCCTGCGCCAAAAAATATGAATTTATTTTTGCGCAGTCCCTAACCACACGATTCATGGAATTTAGAGCGTTGTTGTTACGTGACATGTAGACATCTCCTTGTATTTTAACACCAGGAACCGGCCCTCTTTTTAACCATCCCAAAGACAAAGCCGCTTTGACGCCAAGAAGTATAGCCCCCTGATTGTTTTGCACAATTCCTTAAATTTAGGGGTAGGCGGCGGCGGCGGCTGCCGCCGCCGCCGCAGAGCAGGAGAGCAATAGAGAGTTGACAGTAGAGCACATAAGGCTGGGACTCAAGAAATGCTGTCGCAAGATGAGACAGCCCCTGCGGTCTACTTTCTACTCTCTACTTTCAAGGCCGCGGCGGCTGCCGCCGCAGAGCAGGAGTCGGGAGAGAGTTGAGCAGTAGAGCACATAAGGTTGGGACTCAAGAAATGCTG
>JAKBAC010000132.1 GCA_021809365.1 Planctomycetota bacterium
AAAATCAGATTCCCGCGCCCTGATCCAGGTGGATGCCGCACTCCTTTTTCTCCGTGCCCGCCCACCGCCCGCTGCGCTGATCCTCATGAGCCGCCACGGGCCGCGTGCAGGTTTCCGGATTGCACCCGATGGAGTTGTAACCCTGTTTCCAGAGCGGATGGTAAGGCAGATCGTGCCGCTTCATGTACTGATGAACATCGCGGTTTGTCCACGCCAGCAACGGTGAAATCGCCCAGCAGTTGACCCGGGAATTCCATTCCACGGGCAGCATTCTGGCGCGATGATCGGATTGATGGGCGCGAACGCCGCGCAGCCATGCCGTCGGCGCCAATTCCCGCATCGCCCGGTCAAAGACTTCATTTTTATTGGCGGCGCAGCACGCCTCCACATTTTGCCGCACGCGCGGGTCCGGCTCCCCATGGACGGTCAGCCATACCAGCGGATCGTTGCGGGTGTGATATTCCAGCACATGGAGATCAAAGCGTTTCCGCATCTCCTCCATAAACGCCAGGGTCTCCGGAAACAGATACCCCGTATTGACCAGCACGATGGGAATATCCGGACGAACCGCAATCGCCAGATGAATCAAACACATACTTTCCGCGCCGAAACTGCTGGTCATGACCAGGCCCGCGCCGAAGGTGTCCGCAGCCCAACGCACCAGTTCAGCCGGATCGCGGCCATGAAAATCGGCATTAATTTTTCCGGCATCAATTACCGGTGCCGCGATGGAAGTACTCATGCTGTCAACTCCGCCGATCGTCCGGGACGCCGCTCCCGCCAGGCCTGTTCCAACTGATCCAGATATTCCACCGGCACGCGCACATTGTTGCGGCCCAATCCCAGCGCAATATCCGGCTTGGGCGTGCCATGAAAATCAGATCCGCCCGTTGTTACAAGGTTATAGCGGCGAGCCAATTCGCCGAACAATTGCCGATCCTGCGGGCGATGATCGCTGTGCCACACCTCAATACCATCCAGTCCCGCCTCCACCAGATTGGCAATCAGATGTTGCAGCTCCGCGGGATTGCCGGTGCGCAATTGCACCGGATGCGCCAGCACGGCCAATCCACCCGCGGCATGAATGCACTCGAGCGCCTGCCGGGGTGTGAGGCGTTCTTTGTCAAAGTACGCCGCGCCGGTCGTACCCAGATAAACATCAAACGCCTGCTTGACGGAACTTACGCAGCGGGCCTCCACCATCGCCTGGGCGATATGGGGTCGGCCCAGCACAATCGCCCGGCCATCCGTGGATCCGCGCCGGGCGATTTCCCGCACCTGTTCCAGGGTGATCGGGCAGCCCAATTCATTGAGCCGCGCGATGATCCGCGGATTGCGATTATTCCGCCCCTCCAGCAGAATATCACTCATGCGTTGCAGCCCCGCTGATTCCGGATCAATGTAATATCCCAGTATGTGCATCGTGCCCGGATGCGGATATTCCGCGGATATTTCGATCCCGGGCACAAAACGCAAACCAATTGTCGCGGCGTGCGCCCGGGCTTCCAGCAGGCCGTTGCCGCTGTCATGGTCAGTCAGAGCCAGGCCGACAAGTCCCGCGTCCCTGGCGCTGTTGACCAGTTGCGTGGGCGTCAATGTGCCGTCGCTGGCGGTGGAATGGGTGTGCAAATCCACATATTCAATTTCGCTCATCGTGTTACTCCAACTCCATGAGTCGCCCGTGTTGACGTAAATAATTGAAAACGGTTTCCACCGATTGCTGCGCCGATTGTTGATCCGACCGCAGATGAAGTTCCGGATGTTCCGGCGCTTCATACGGCGCATCAACGCCGGTGAAACCAAGGGGCTTGCCCGCGGCCACCGCAGCGCGGGCTTTTTTGTACAATCCCTTGGGATCGCGTTTTTCGCAGACTTCCACCGGGGCATCGACAAACACTTCCACAAATTCATCCGGCCCGACCAGGTGTCGCACCCGTCGGCGATCCGCGGCATAAGGGCTGATGAAACTCGCGATGACAATCAACCCCGCATCGGCCAGCAGCCGGGCCAATTCTCCGGCCCGCCTGATATTCTCCACCCGATCTTCCGGCGAAAAGCCCAGATCACTGTTGAGGCCATGCCTTAAGTTATCCCCATCAAGCACATACGACGGATGACCGGCTGAAATCAAAGCATGTTCTAAGGCCACGGCAATCGTGGACTTCCCGCATCCGGACAGGCCCGTGAGCCAGACAATGCAAGGGCGATTATGCGTGGCGGACGCGCGCAGTTGCGGCGTAATTTTTGAGGGATGCCAGGTAATGTTTGTCGCTTTTATTTCAGCCATCGCCGCACAAATATCCTTAACGATTCCAATTACCAATCAACCGTACCGTCATTCATTACACACAACACCTACCGTTTAAGTGTGTGATCCATAATACGCGCAGCAGCGTACAAATTCAAGTTATACCGCGCAGGGCATGATTTGCTCATCTGACCGCATTATTTTGTCCGCAGCCGGACGCGCCAGCGGCTCGCCAGGCGCTCGATGACCAAGTGCGTATGGGCCGGGGATTTTCCTTCTTCATCGGATACCGTAAGCGTATTGGTTCCGGATTGCAGGTAGCAGGATGGAATGTACACGCCCATGGGCATGACCGTGTCGGGATAATGCCCCAGGTTGTGTCCGTTGAGCCACATATACCCGCCTGTTAAATTCCCCCAGGCCACGCGCAAAACGGCATGGGCCTGATAACCGCCCGCCCCCGGATGCCATTGAAATGTTGTGCGATAAAAGCAGGGAACATCCGGCGCGTGTTGCAAATCCGTCCAGCCTTTGTCGGCCCAGGGGGATCCCATGCCGCCGCGCATCCGCCAATTCTTAATATCGCCTCCGCCGGCCGATTCCAGGCGCGATACGTTCAATGCAATATTTCCCAGACTCCGAGTTTTATTGGCGGGCAGCAGGATACTGATGGTATTGGGCTGCTTTCCATACCAGAAGGTCAGCATCGCCTGCGCCAAGTCATGTCCCACCGCACGCATACGAATCCGTCCCGAGTCAAAGCAGACAAATGCGTTCGCACGTGCATGGGACCACGACAACACCAGATGATCGGCGTTGATCGCCGGCAGTTTCGCCCGCAGCCAGATCATACCGGTCATCTTGGAATCGGGAAGAATCGGGCCTTTTAGATCCTGCCAGGGCGTTCCCCGCATATCGGATAACACATGCACCATGGCTGCCGCTTTTGGCTCATGGAGGTAGCGATAGCGCCAGTTGCTGACCGCCAATTGATTGGTCACCAGATGGAACAGCGCCACCGACCCACGGATTCCCATGGCACCGACGCTGTGATACGGGCCGACATATCTCCATAATTTCGGACGGCCAAACGCACTGGCCATAATCGCCAGCGAATTATCACCCGCATTAAGCGGAACATCCACCGCCTTGCCGGCACCCGCCGCCACGAGTTTGCCATTGACGAAAATGTCCGCGGTGTCCTTCAGATATGAAAACACCAGGCGGTATGAGCCGGCGGCGGAAACATGCACCGTGCTGCGATACCACTGATGCAGCCCGGCGTAATCCCCCACCCCCATCTGCTCCGGATGCGCCGCGGCAATCCATGTCTTGTCATCATAATCCGGTCTGGCCGGCCCATCGGCCGGCCACACTTGCCAGGATGCCAGGGTCGGAACGCTCCAGCTTGCCGATTTACTGATTGTTGATCCATCCGGCGGATCGGCCACCGTCGGCACGGTGGAATCGCCGAAATAAATACTGGCCGCCGGTACCGGCGCGCCCAGAGGCGTCCGCGTCGCCAGCCAGATGTGACCATGTTGAATGCCGCCCCTGCTGACATAATCCGGCCCGCAAACCAAGGCCGGCTTACCGTCAATGCGCAAAAACCATGTGCGGCGCATCATGGCCCGGCTTTCCACAAATATCCGCAGTGTTTTGCCATCCGCGGTAATTGTATAAATATCCGGCCCCTGCGTGGGCACCTTGACGCGCAGGGTTCTTATCCCCGCCGCGGTGGTGGAAGTTGTAAATGCTTTGGAAGCAGCCGCGATGGTTCCAGTTGTGCCGATGCTCAATGTAACCTCCGATGCCGGAGACCCGTAGGTCACCAGCGTGGTGGCGGCACCCTGCTTGAATATGCCGAAAATGCGCCCACAACCGCGGCGCAACGTGAAGGTACTATTGATGGCAAAATTCTCTATCAACGGAAAAATATGCCCGCCAGCAATTATCTGGGGACAACCACCAGGAACGTTCACCGTGACCGGCCCGGAAGTCAGATTCTGAAGAAAAATAATATTGCCATGCGGACTTTTCCGCTCAAATACACGAATGCCCGGAGTCGGCATACGTTTGAGATGGCGAACATTGATGCTGGTTTCCAGAATCCGCTGAAAACTTCGGGCGAAATAATTGGCCGTCTTGTAGATGTAATACAGTGGCCGCAAATCACCCGCCGGGCCGATCGGTGCGCCAAAGTCATACGTAGGCCCGGTGGAATGATCCACATAGGAAGATGGCGTGACGCCACCGGCCGCCATATACGCGTCGTAGCCGTTGCCGCCATAAGCGATGACATGCCACATCGCCTGCCTCGCCAGATCGCGTAAGTAGGGCGGATGCGTGCGATAGATGGTATACCAACCGGTCCACATTTCGGTGGTGAACCACGGGCACACGCGGCCTTTCGTGCTCCACGGTTCCGGGCCGGCGGGGCTGCTGCCATGATGCATTCCGCTGAAAAACATCGGCACATCCAGCCCCATGGCGCGCGCTTTGCCATACAGATATTTGTAGTAACCATTCGGTAATACATCGCCCCAGCCCGCCGCATCCTCATTTTCCAATTGCACCATCAGCACCGGTCCGCCCCGGCTGATCTGATTGGCGGCCACGATCGGCAGCAGTTTGTCAAAATAAGCGTTGAGTGCATTGATAAACGGCTTGTCATCGTCGCGCACCGCCAGGCCGGGAATAAACCGCAGCCACACCGGCCAGCCGCCCTGACTCCACTCGCTGTTGCAAAATGGGCCTACCCGTAAAATGGCATAAAATCCCATGCGCCGGGCCAGGTGCAGAAACGCCGCCAGATTGTGCCGTCCTTTGAAATTAAAAACGCCCTGATGTCTTTCCTGGTAGCTCCAGAAAATATAAGTCTGTACGGTATTAAACCCGGCCCGCTTCATTTTCCGCAGGCGATTCGCCCATAACGCCCGCGGCACGCGCGCGTAGTGCAGGCTCCCTGAAGCGATAAATACCCGCCGACCATCAATGAGAAATCCTCTGCCGTCATAATTGATGGAGGATTTGGCCGCCGCCGTCGGTGGAAACATCCCCACATTCATTGGATTCCAGGCCAGCGCCGGTTTTACGACCGCCGAAAATAAAATCATGACCATCAGCATCGGCAAGAGACCCGCGCAGAGATGATGATGGCCGCGCGATCTGGACTTGATCCAAAGAATTCTCAATGGCAAACATCCGTTTGTCGGAAAGCTCCGGGTGTTTCCGCCTTTGCAGTTGTACATGCAAACATTCCAGTCAAAGCCGCACGGCAACACCGGCGGGGCGGGACAATAAATCCGTACCATGCCATGCCCCATCAGCACACCCCTAGTGTATGGGTATAACGTCCGAACGAAAAGTATGTTGCGGCACAACATCGCCGAAGGGCGGGGTAGCCGCTGCGGCGGCTGGAGCAGGTGAACATTAGAGAGTTGAGCAGTAGAGCGCATAAGGCTGGAACTCAAGAAATGCTATCGCAGGATGAGGCAACCCCCTGCGGTCTACTTTCTATTTTCTACTTTCAAGGTGCCGCTGCGGCGGCTGGAGCAGGTGAACAGTAGAGAGTTGAGCAGTAGAGCAAATCGGGCCGCGACCCGATTAGAGCAGGTGTGGGAACAACGAACAACAGGGCGCTGCGCTTAACGAGCAACGAGCAACGAGTAACGAACAACGGGGGGCACTGCGACGACGACGGGGTTAACCGCAAACAAAGGACGCAAAGGGCCGACGACCATATTTACCACGAGGTAGCGGAGGAACGCAGAGCAGGTGAACAGTAGAGCAAATTCGGCTAAAGCAAGAGGATAGGCTGTCGCCAACAATGCAGCGCCCCCTGCGGTCAACTTTCTATTTTCTACTTTCAAGGTGCCGCTGCGGCGACGACGGGCGTAAACCGCAAAGGGGCGTAAGAACGCAAAGGGGTGACGACGACGATATTTACCACGAGGTAGGGGAGGTAAACGGAGGAAACGACGACGAGGAGCCACAGAGGCCACAGAGATCACAGAGATGCGACGCGACGACGACCTCGGCGACGATAATTGCCACGACGTAACAGATTGTGACCTGATGTTTAGCGGGCGAGGCGGCCTCGCCGCGCTTCAGGGATGAATGTGCTATGGACATCTGCCTATTAATGCGGAGTGGGCGCGGTGCAGTGGGGGGGGCGAGTATTCAGGAGCTAGGAGATAGGAGTTAGGAGAACAGGGAAGCGCGGCGCGGGGGCGTTGCCGCTTAATGAGTAAATTACTGGCGCTGCGCTTGATGGGGGGTGGGGCGCGGTGCTGTGCCTTTGCGGATCAGGTTGTTGTATCTTTTCGTGGCCTGCGGTTCGCGTGGCCCGGCGATCTTCATTGACGAAAAAAAGGCCGCTTGACGGCTATTTCCACGCTGGGTAACGTGGTGGGGTACTTCGGGGATGACAATGTGAGCGGTTCGAGGCATGAAGAACAATGTCCCACCATCCGGTACGGGGGTCAAACAACAGGCGGCTGTCCATAGATTCCAGCGCCGAGGTGGCGGCCGGATGATTGCTCTGGGCACGGAGTGTTACTGGCGGAGGCGATTGTGCCCTCCCTTTTTTGGGCGTGTCGCGAAGGAGCATTTGACGACATGAAGGTAAACGATTGGCAGGCGCTTGAAGGACGGTACAAGTTCAAATTTCCGAGCGATTTCTTTCTCTTATACGAGGAACTGGAGCGGACGCGCGTCATATCGGACTGGGAGGCGGATGGTCTGGGCAGATACCTCCAGCTTGCCACACCGGAACAGGCTGAGCAATGGTGGAACAGGCGCGTCGATCCGGATTTATTACCGATCATACATGTCGCCAGCGGTGATTTTATTTGTCTCCGACTACCCTATAAAATCGATGATCCGCTGATGTGGGTACAGTGTGAATACGAGACGAATTACCGCGCATCGCTCGGACGATCATTTGCCGGTGTAATTCGTGTGCTTGCCGCCTATTTGGATGCTTGGAGTTTTGAATGCTCAGCAAAGGGCGAGCCGGAGGAAGGAGAAGCCCTGTTCCGTCGGTCTAGACGATTGATCGCCGAAATCGGCGGATTGTTCGACGACAACGAGCGGGATAAACTTCGTGGCCTTCGCATGTGGCCTCTGGGTATAGGCCGCTCCCCGGTGACGAGCTGCCTGTCCGTTGTAATTCCAAGTTTCGATTTTATTGACGCAGCGCATGGGATACTTACGAGATCGCTGGGGTTACCGGAATATCAGCTCAATGCGATTGTGGCAGAGGACAACTTCTTTGGCGCTGGTCATTGGGCGTTAGGCGTGATATATGCGTTGCAGGGGCGGATTCCTGAAACGTGCCGGGAATGGGCACTTGTGATGGAAGAAGATTTGCGGACGAGCCAGCCATTAATAGACATGGTGTATATGGACGTCTACGCGGCACCCCCTCGGGCAAATTTTGGAATCACCGCAAATTTTCTTCGTGCGCACAAAGCGGAATATCTTTCAGTTAGCAGAAATCGTGCCGTGAGGTCAATTATCCTTGGCGATGGCTTTGATAAGATGGGGTCTTGGCTGGCCGGTTTAACGGACTGCATGCGCAACGGATGGCACGACGAGGCGCGGCCGATCGCGCAAAGCCTGCTTGGCTCCTATCTTTCTGATGAATGGTTTAGTGATGCATGTGAGGTCGATGCGTTTGACGCCTGCTGCGACGCCTTGGCTAGCATCTATACCGCAGTTGGATTGGAATGCCGGGTGAGGGGGCCAGAAAAATGATCGGCTAAATACTATGGACAGTCGCCTATTAATGCGGAGTGGGCGCGGTGCTGTGCCGTTGCGGATCAGGTTGTTGTATCGTTTCGTGCCCCGCCAGTTTGCGTGGCCCGGCGATCATCATTGACGAAAAAGAGGCCGCTTGACGGTTATTTCCACACTGGGTAACGTTGTGGGGTACATCGGGGATGACGATGCGAGCGGTTATAGTGCTCTGTTCCACCCGTAATTACGGGTTGAACAGGGCACTAGGCATGAAGAACAATGTGCCACCACTCGGTCCGGGTGTCAAGCAACGGGTGGCTGTCCCAAGATTAGCCGTCCCTAGATTCGCCGATATTTTTTCCCGCCGGGGTACTTTATATGTATAGTAAGTTGAGTGGTTTGTCGTTACAAAGGCTTTGTCTATTTCTCACAATCTGCAACACGGCGGTGATAGTTTTTATGACCGAGACCCAGAACATTGTGTCGGTTATACGATTGTACGGAGCAAACATATCTTTAAGTGATGATGTTTATCTTCCTGATTCATCGTGGGAAGGCATTGTACTTATATCTACATATATTCTCTTATTATCGAGTATTATCATGTGCTTTTATGTATTGGTAATCACCAGTGATTTGAGAAGGCATAATATAAGTAGGCGTATCCGTGGCCGTATTTGGCTAAGTATTGCGAACCTCATCGTCCTGGTTAGTACCAGTCTTGTTGCTCATCTTTCTCGCTGAGAAACAGTTTATGAAAAGTAATTTGCGTTATATATTTCACAACCATCGACTACTGATTGGAATAATAAGTTGTATTGCTGCGATTGGATGGGCTATTGTAATGGATCCACTGTCCATCCCGCGACAAGTATCATCGGATCCTTCCTGGTTATGGTCCAGACTTGCACCGAATATTGGGGTAGAACTCTTATTTCTCTCCGGTTCTCTCGCTTTTTTTAACCAAATAACAGGGGCGCGATTTCGATTTGATCGATATTGTTGTGCACTTGGCCTGGCCCTGATATATGGGGCGGCCCTGAAGCAGGGAACAGGCGGAAGTGTTTTTGTTTGTTTCAGTCCATCTTTGATATTCGCCACTATTTTCCTAATACGGACAAGACAGAACTAAGGAGAAATAGAAAGGTTGAGCATGAATGATACTAATGGGGATGGGCTACCAATTAGAATTGATGGAAAAGCATGATAATCTGGAAGCCCGATTGGTGGACCAATATTGGAGATCGTCGGTCTGGTAACGCCAATTCGTTTTGCAACTTGCGTTAAAGGATTACGAGCTGTGCGTTGGGAAAACTGAGATTTCGCGGTGGAACTTATGGTCGCAGCGAATGAGAAAATCCTGAATCACAAACTCGGTGGCCTCGCGTCCCGTCGCAGGCTTGGCGTTCTTTGCGCCTTGGCGGTTCAAAAGCTGTGCAATTTGATAAATCTGTGGATCGTCTTTCCACCCCCGTCACCCGTCCTCCGCTTTCCTCCGCCGCCTCTGTGTTGAATTCCGTCGTGTCTTCGCGCCGTCGTGGTGATTTCCCGTTGTCCGTTGCTGCTGTCTCGTCTCCCCATATTCGCCAGAATACCCATTTTATTCATCACTCAT
>JAKBAC010000133.1 GCA_021809365.1 Planctomycetota bacterium
ATAGATACCGCCAAACGGCTGGTGGATCATCACTTTTGCATGGGGTAACGCATGTCGCTTGCCCTTGGTGCCGGCGGCCAGCACCACCGCACCGCCGCTCATAGCCTTGCCCACACAGAACGTGGCTACATCGCAGGTCAGAAATTTCATGGTGTCATAAATCGCCAGCGTATCATCCACTGCGCCGCCGGGGGAGTTTACATACAAATTAATATCCTGATCTTTGCGGATGGATTGCAGATACAGCAACCGCATAATCACGCCGGTGGCGGAGGCGTGATCAATTTCCCCAACCAGAAACACCACGCGGTTCTCCAGCAGCATTTCATCAACCGTCATCTGCCGCCAGCGCTGATAATCCGCAATTCGCGGGCGCATGGGCATGTGATCCGATGGCGTGACCATCTCCGGGGAAAATACCTGCTGCACCGGATTGGCAATCGGGGAGACCGGGCGACCCTGTGAATCAAAAAGCGTCATCGTGTTTATTTCCAGTTACTATCTTATCCGTGGCCATCTACGACCGTTTCCATCATACGCGCCGGATTGGCTCTCGGCCAGTATCCTCGTCGTAATAGAGCAGTGTTGCCGCAATCACCCGCGTGCGCCTGCCAAGCCGACGGTTAGTTTATGTTCCGGCCCGGCAAATGGCAGGGTGGGAACACTTTGGCCTTTCTGGTAGCTGCTGCGCGCAATACCGGAAGCGGATATGCTGCTTTTAACGTCACAGGCATGGGCGTCGGCTCCCATGCCGAAATCGCTTTCCACCAGGTCCTGAATTTCGCGCATTTCTTCGCTGGTAAGTAAGGCCCCATCGCATGCGGCCACAAATTCATTGAGTTCAGCTTCCGTGGCGATATTCGGTTGCGCGCTAACGCAGGCCGGCCAGGTTAAAAGCCACTTCAAGGCCAGTTGCCCCATGGTGCAGCCGTGACGTTTTTGAATGTGCCGCAGTTTTTCAACTTTTTTCAACCCGTAGACCAGCCAGTTGCGATCGCGGAACTTACGGTGATCGGTAAAGGTTGAATCTTCCGTGTACAGGTCCTGCAAAATGCCTGAGCTGTGGGGCACGCGGCTGATAATGCCGCCGACGCCCAGTTCCTGTGCCAGTTCACAAAATTCTCTTCCGGGGTGCTGTTCCAGCATATTAAACACAGTTTGTACCGTTGCGACTTTCCAATCTTTCAATGCTACCACGCCCTCTTCCCGCCAGCCGATGGCCGGCCCTAAAGCGATCCCCCAGTGGCGGATTTTTCCCTGCTTTTGCAGGTTATTTAATGCGTCAACCAGTGCATCATTCATCTGCGGCAGCTTGATGTTATGCGCCTGCCAGAGATCAATATAATCCGTTTGCAGCCGCTGGAGCGATTCTTCCAGAGCTTTTTGAATAAATGCCGGGGAAAAATCCTGTTTGCGTTCCTTATGGGAGCCTTCAGTCCCCGGATCGGCATAAAAGTCGTAGCCGAATTTGGTGGAGAGGATAATTTTTTCCCGCCCCGCAAAACGCAGCGTTTCCGTCATGAGCTTTTCTGCCCGGCCATTATCATAAGCGTCAGCGGTATCAAAAAAATTCACGCCCAGTTCAAACGCCCGGTTTTGTAGACGAATTCCCTCTGCCTCATCAGCCGGCCCCTTGCCCCACATAAAACTGCCGAAGATAAAATTACCAAAGGAAAGTTCGGAAACGCTAAGTTCTGTACCCGGAATTAAACGATAACGCATAACAACCAACTCCTGCATGTCGCGCACGCCTGCAGCGTGTGATCAAGTAGTTTAGCCGAAGTAAACGCAGGATTAAACCCCTGCGGAGCGGGAGCGCAGCAGGACAGTTCGTAGGGATATGTTCCAGAAGGGATCGGTTATGAACCCACTGGCTCATGTGCGATTGGATGTTCGCCATAAATCACAAAACAGAGAGAATAATTGACGAAGCGATCTACTTCGTTCCATGGAATCTGCCCGGCCTCCACCAAGCCGACATTCTTATAATTGCGGCACAAATAACTGTCCAACTCCGCAATAGCGTCGGCCAGATCGAAATCGAATTGCTCACCTGCTGGAATAAAATGCAACATCAGGCGCGCCCGCCGGGGTTCGCAAATACAGGTGCGGACGTGTCGTGGGGCTTTCGCACACCATTCTTTGACGTAAGCGAACATCAGATCAAGTTCCTGCTGCCACAGTTCGATACTGATGTTCAGTTGACAGGCCTCTATGAGCTGCCGTCCGGTGCGAACGAAAATATCGTTATCGGACAAATGAAATACAAAACTGCGTTCTCCATCACGCGATTCATGCACGTGGGTGGCCTGGTTTTGAGTGGATTCTGCAGTCATAACCGCGACCTTCGCATACAATGGGGGCTTCCTAAATTCCCAGTAATAACATGATACTTTCTCTTCCCACGCGCCGCAAATCAACACGTAGCAAATCAACGGCAGGCGGCATGTGAACGGGCACCGCGATAATTCCACGCCACACGGCCCTCCGGCGAAATCATGGCGAAGCCGTTTACGGTTTCGCTTTCGACTTCAGCGTAAATCGGTAAATTGTTTCGGCACCATTCCTTAATGAGCCTCCGGCACGTCCATAGGCACCACCTCACTTCGGGATGGGCGTCCGGCTTTAAGCGTTGTCTTAAAAATCTGAACATCGTTTTCCCGCAGGTCGTTACCGTGGACGAGCTTGTTGAATCGCCGCACTGCGCCATCCCTCCTGTGGAATATTTCAGCGCCGACGGCAAAACCCCGCCAGACGTTCACAACAACATACACGTCACCACTATTTTGTATTTTTTTCATGGGATGTTCCTTGCAATAAGCGTTGATGCCAGTCAAAGACATTGGTGTATTCAAGAAAGCTGGTGCGTTCCGACAAACCGCTCTGGCGGAAGGTCGGCCGATATGCTTGCCGCGAGAAGCGATCTCGTCTTTTTTCATTCGAGACAATGTAGAACCTTGTGGTACTTGGATCGGTCAAAAGCACGTCATTGAACCGAAGCAGGCCCGAGTATATGGAGGTTGAGTGTTCCACCTCGAATAGCCCTTCAATCGCGTTGCGCCCGGCTGCAATCCAGAGTACGTCGATCTCTGAGAGGATAGATGAAATACCGTGAAAGCCGTTGGGAATATCGCCACGGAGTCCAAATGTTGGGGTAAGCGACCAATCCAGTCTCTCCACGTCCGTTTTTGGAATAAATATATCGAATCCCTTCGCTTTTCCAATCCCCGCCAATAGCGTCTGCACCTGCGAATGCGATAAGTCCGGAAGTCTTCGCAAACGATTGGAGTTTACGCTATTGATCAGAATTTCAAGCCCGGCGAACCCGTCGAGATTGAATCTCCCCATCTTTGGAAAATAGAGCTCCCGTGTTCCTTGTCCGCTTATCAACTGCGCTTTGAACTGGCCATCAGCGGCCGGCTCGGCTTGGTGAAACAATTCTTCAAAATCCGCGTAGGGGACGAATAATGGCGAAGAACCGTCGTCCAGGAAAAAACAGATATACGAGTTATGCCCTGCGAGTTCGCGCAGGTCAACATCTCGTAAGCCAAAAAAAGTGCTGCCGTTCGGATGAACTTTCGAGTAGCGGAAATAAATGCGGGCCAGATCATCCCCAACGCTGAACAGGGAATTGCTTCCGGCTAACTTGTGCAGTTCACCAACCTGTTCTGTCACAGATTTCAGGAGAGCGGCTTTATGCAGGTTCGGCATTAGGTAACCTCCAGTGCTTCGGCTAGGATCACAGCAACCGAGTAAAATTCTACCGCACCACCGCGTTCCGCGACACCTTATTGGTATAATGTGCCGTTAGCACAGTAGATTTTGATCTGGAACGATGGCTCTGGATGATTTTAAGGAAAATGTTGCCTATGAAATGGCGAGATGTAGTGCTTAACGCTTTGCGGCGGTTCAGTGTGCGCCACGGAACGCGAATGGTTGATCGCCAAGGTTTTCTCGCCGAAGAACGCGATGCCATGATTGTTGAGGCGGCCAGTCTCGGCAATACTCCAGATCAAACTGTCAGCAGAGTTATGCAGGAGCTGCGCGAGGAGCAACTCATCGAATTTCTTGGCAATGGAAAATATTTGCTTCTGGACGCTCCATTGCAGGCGGAGACGGAGGACCTCCCGGATGAAGCTATTGATCTTGCAATCAAGCACGGCAAACTGAGGCTTGGCGATATCCACGCGGATAACTTTGTTGCTTTAAGACGCTGTCGTAAGGGACAGGATCGAATCAGAGTGCGGACGCTGGAAAACTATCAAGGTTGCTGTGCGCTTTGCGACGTGCAGGAGCAGGGTTTCCTTCGGGCAGCGCATATTGCGCGCTGGGCGGACAATGTGGAAGCCCGAGCTGATCTGCATAATGTGATCAGTATGTGCCTGATCCATGATGCACTTTTTGAACAAGGTTATTTTGTCCTGATGGATGACAACCGGGTATTGGTTAAGGCTTCTGCAAGCCAGACATTATCCGTCGTCTTGACACAGCACACGCAATTTCGACCGCCGACAGAAATTCAGCCCGGACCGCAGTTTCTCAGGCAACACCGAGATCGAGTTAACTTTCAGTTGAAATCGTATACGTCGCCATAATTTGTCCTGTTCCGGTGCGCATCGTTTTTTGCTTTTAGCGGCAATGCGCCGCCGCTGAAGCCGAAAGCGTTTCAGGCGCAGCCGACAGGCCACAACATTCGCAAGCAGTCGCACGCGGGCGGGCTTTAACTCACTTCCCCGCCGCATCCAGCAGCGGGGTTTCGTCGTCTTTGTCTTCGGGGGCGACGCGGGCGACGTTGACCAGGATGTCGCCTTCATCCAGGCGGATCAGGCGGACGCCCTGGGTTGCCCGGCCCATTTCACGCAGTTCGCCCGTAACGCCGATGCGCACCACCTGTCCATTGCGGGTGATCATCATGAGTTCATCAGCGTCATTGACCGGCTTGACCGAGACTACCGCGCCGTTGCGATCCGTGGTGCGGATGTTGATAACGCCTTTGCCGCCGCGATGGGTCAGGCGGTATTCTTCCACACGCGTGCGTTTGCCGTAGCCGTGCTCACAGGCGGTCAATAGTGTGACCTGATTGTCGCCATGATCCAGCCCCTGCGGCACAATGACCATTTCCACAATGGCGTCGTCTTGATCCAGTTCCACGCCTTTGACACCACCGGCCTGCCGGCCCATGTCGCGCACTTCGGTTTCCTCGAAGCGCACCGCCATGCCGCCGCGGGTGGCCAGGACAATCTGATCCTTACCGTTGGTAACACCCACGCCAATTACGCTATCGCCTTTATCCAAACCAATGGCAATAATGCCGCGCTTCATGGGGTTTCCATACGCCTTTAGAAGCGTTTTCTTGATGATGCCCTTGGCGGTGGTCATGACCAGATGCTTGGCTTCATCCGAGAAATCGCGCACGACCAGAACCGCAGCGAGTTTTTCATCCGCCTGCATTTCCACCAGATTGGCAATAGATCGGCCTTTGCTTTGCCGACTCATCTGCGGTACGTCATAAACCTTATGCCAATAGCACCGGCCCAAGTTGGTGAAGAACATCAGGTAATCATGTGTGGAACCGATGAAAAGATGTTCAATAAAATCGCCTTCCTTGGAATCCGCCCCCACAATACCGCGCCCGCCCCGGCCCTGTTTGCGATACGTATCCAGCGGCATGCGCTTGATATATCCCTCGTGGCTGATGGTGACCACCACCTGCTCATCGGCGATCAGGTCTTCGATGTTGATATCGGTGGCATCGTTGGTGATTTGTGTCCGGCGTTCATCGCCAAACTTTTCTTTTAATTCAATGGTGTCTTCCCGGATAATATCCAGCACACGTTTTTCATCGCTGAGAATCAACTCAAAATCTTCAATTTCACCCACGAGTTTGTTGTATTCCTCGGTGAGTTTGTCAATTTCCAGACCCACCAGGCGTTGCAACTGCATGGATAGAATCGCATCGGCCTGTGCCGACGACAGCAACATGCCGCCCAGTTCCGCTGTGGTTTGATCAATGCGTTTCTTAAACGCTTTGGGAATGGCGGCCTTCCAGGTCAGCGCTTCATCAATGGTAAAGCGCTTACGCATGAGGTTCGCTTTGGCGGTGGGGACATCCGGGCTGATTTTGCGGTTGCGCAACAGCTCAATAATGCCCATGACTTCAATTTTTCCGCCGGTGGATTTGCCGTTGACTTCTTCCGTGTGAATATCCGCCAATGCCAGAATCAAGCCTTCCAGAATATGGGCGCGTTGCCGGGCTTTTTTCAGGCGAAACGCGGTTCTGCGGCGAATGACTTCCTTGCGGTGCAGAATAAACTGCTCAATCATATCGCGGATGCTTAGCGTGCGCGGCTGCCGATTCACCAGGGCAATATTAATAATGGAAATGGTGCTTTGCAGCGGCGTGTACTGGTACAGCTGATTGATAACCACATTGGGGTCCGCATCACGCTTCAGTTCCACCACCACGCGCACCGCGTGCTCCCGATCCGATTCATCACGCACATCGGAAATGTCTTTGATCTGCTCTTCTTTTACGCGTTCCGCGATCGATTCAATAATGGTTTTCTTCAAAACCTGATACGGAATTTCTGTAATGACAATTTGTTCTTTGCCGCCTTTGAGCTGTTCGGTATGCACTCTGCCGCGCACGGTTACCTTGCCGCGGCCGGTCTCGTAACCATCGACAATGCCGGATCGCCCGCAGATTACGCCGCCGGTGGGGAAGTCCGGGCCTTTAATGATTTTCATGAGATCGCGCACAGTGGTGGTGGGTTCATCAATCATTTTAATGATGCCGTCACACACTTCGCGCAAATTATGCGGCGGCAGACTTGTGGCCATGCCCACCGCGATGCCCTGCGATCCGTTCACCAGGAGGTTGGGAAATTTGCTGGGCAGGACGGTTGGCTCCATCCGGACTTCATCATAGTTGGGGATGAAATCAACAGTATCTTCCTTCAAATCCTCCATCATTTCCGCTGCCGCTTCGGCCATGCGGGCTTCGGTGTACCGCATGGCGGCCGGTGGATCACCATCCAGTGAACCAAAGTTTCCCTGTCCGTCCACCAGCAGGTGCCGCATGTTCCAACTTTGGGCCATACGCACCAGCGTGGGATAAATGACCGCTTCACCGTGGGGGTGATAATTTCCCGAGGTATCGCCGGCGATTTTGGCGCATTTACGATGTTTCGAGCGAGGCCCAAGCTGTAAATCATTCATCGCCACAAGAATTCGCCGCTGCGATGGCTTGAGGCCATCGCGAACATCCGGCAGAGCACGATCCATAATCGTGCTCATGGCATAGGTCAGGTAACTTTCGGAAAGTTCCGTTTCAATTTGCAGATCCGTTATCCGGGATTCATTTTCGAGCATTCTGGTGTTCCTCTACCGTTTATTTTGCGTGGCGTCCGTCGCCGTGGGGGCGGCCAACTCCAGCCGCAATTGAATATCATTATTTTACCATAAAATTCTCTCTTGTGGCCACTGGCGGGAAGGTGCGCAAGCGTCATCGTTTGCAGACAATGGAATTGCCGACTCTTGCCCCCGTGGCCCACCCGGCATTGACAAGCTTTTTTTTTCCGTCAACATGGCGGGTACCTGAATCAGGAAGTATGACTTTACGCCCGCATCGGCAAGGGATGAATTGGAACCCGTCGTAATAGATCATCCGCATCCGAAAAAGTGGTTGTACACCGATCCTATGGTCCTTGTGGCGGCACTGTTTATCGGTGGAATTATCTTCGGGCGATACATCAATCCGCCGATGGCTGCGGTCTGGATTACCGCCGTCGGATGTTTTACTGCCGCGATATTACTGTTTCTGGGAACGGCTTTTGTCCCGGCCCCGCGCACGGGCCTAAAACAGTCGGTACCCGGCGGAACCGCTATTTCGGCCAAGACCAACCGGTTGGGGTCTCAAGGGGCGTATAATTATCCGCAACTGGCACGGTACCTGGCATGGCTATTAATGGCTTTAACTCTCGTGGCCGTCGGAGTGGCCCGCTGGCAGATCAATCAGCACCGACTGGCAAGCAACAGCATCGCCCGCGCCGCACCTGTGCACGGACGCAGGTTTATCACCGCCCGGATGCTTATTATTTCCGAACCGGAATTTCATCCTGCTCCGCCGCGTGGCATTTTGTTTTCCGCAGTGGGGCCTTCCACCACATTTTTCGCCCGTGTGACCGCCACGCGCGTCAAGCATCACTGGTTACCGGCCACCGGAAATGTGGTTGTGCGCGTGCCGGGATATCTGCCGGCGTTGCGCAATAATCAGTACGTTGCATTGACCGGCTGGCTGTCGCGACCGCCCATGGCAGAAAATCCGGGCGGCTTTAACTATCGCCAATATCTAAGTGCATTTAGAGTCTTTGCGGAACTCTCGGCATCGCAGGTGGAACAAATCCATGTCCTTTCCAGGAAGCAAACGCTATTTCCTCTGAGCGGTTGGCTGGACGCCTGGAGATCGCACCTGCGCAAAAGGTTGATCGCGGATCATCCGAAAAATCAGCGCACGGACGGTTATGCACTTATTGCGCTGCTGCTGGGGTATCGTGATCCCGCTATCCGTCCGCTGGCCAGAGCCTTCTCCCGAGCCGGTGCGGCTCATCTGCTGGCGCTGTCGGGGATGCACGTTGTCATTATTGCCGCCGCGATCTGGTTGCTGTTAAAGTTCTTTATTCACCGCCCGCGCTATCGCGCTTTAGCCACTCTTATTCTTGTATTTATTTATATGCTTATGACACCATGCGGGCCCCCTGTAGTCCGCGCTGCCGTCGGAACCGGTCTGGTGCTGATGTCCTGGATGTTGGGGCGACCGGTCCGGGCATTGAATATTCTGGCCACGACGGCGCTGGTTGTCACGCTGTGGCGGCCTGCGGAATTATTTCAGCCGCCGTTTCAGCTTAGTTTCATCGTCACACTTGGACTTATTCTCCTGGCCCACCGGGTGCATCGGGTGCTTTTTCACGCCTGGCTTACCCGGCAGGGAGATATCGCCCGAGCGATCGGCAGTCGCTGGGCACTGTTAAAAGTCAGCGTCTTGGCCTGGCTTGCGGCCATTACCACCGCCAATATGGTTGGGTCGTTTGTCGCGTTGCCGCTGGTCGCGTACCACTACAATCAGTTTAATCCGCTGGCGATCATCAACGGCCTGATCCTGTTGCCTCTGGTGGCGGCGGCACTGATCGCCGGCCTGATTGAAATGGCGGCGGGCTTCGGTTCTTCAACGCTGGGTCATGCCGCCGCGATGGTAGCGGGCCCGGTCGCCCACGCATTGGCCTGGACGGTAACGCATCTGGCGGCACTGCCGGGCAGCGAAATTATCGTGCGATCTCCACCGATTATCCTGGTTCTTTTGTTTTTTACGATTCTCCTGGCGTGGATGTTCCGCCGAAATATGCGACTGTCGCGCTGGGCTATCGCCGGCGCGTTGGCATGTTGGGCAGCGGGCTGCGGCGTCTGGTATACCGCTGCCAAAAATAATAATGTACATATATTGATATT
>JAKBAC010000010.1 GCA_021809365.1 Planctomycetota bacterium
GCCCATCAACTCGCGTGTCAGTCCCTGAAGGGGGCACATTAACCGGAGAGCCGGATGCGGCAAATCCGCACGTCCGGTTCGGAGGGAGGGGAGACCGCAATAAAAGCGGTCTTCCCTACCCCTATCAGAATCCATGCGGATATGCGCCTCGCGGGCGTCTTGCCGGCGGTCAAAATTCCTGCGCCATAATTGCTCACGTTATTTCTTCGCGATGCCTTATACCGTGGCCGATCAGCTTTCCAGACCGCCGCGGTACTTCTTGGCCGGGCGTTCCGATTCGGAGGATTCCCGGTCTTCACCCCATTGGGCGCGTTTAAGCGACAGACCGATCTTCCGATCTTCAATATCCACACGGAGAATCTTGACTTCCAGTTCATCGTCAAGTTTGACCAGATCCTGCGGATTCTCGACTTTGTCGTCAGATAGCTCGCTGATGTGCAGCAGGCCTTCGAGGCCCGGTTCAAGTTCCACAAACACACCGAAGTTGGTGATCTTGGTAACCTTGCCTTTGACGATCATACCGGCGTGGTAATTGGTCGGAATCGCGTGGAGCCAGGGGTCTTCCGCCAATTGCTTGACGCCCAGGGCCACCCGGTTCTTTTCCTGATCCACACTGAGCACGACGCACTGAATGGCATCGCCCTTCTTGATCATTTCGCTGGGGTGGACAATCTTCTTGGTCCAGCTCATGTCACTGACATGCAGCAGGCCGTCGATGCCTTCTTCAATTTCAATAAATGCGCCGTAGTTGGCCAAATTGCGCACCTTGCCGGTCACCACGGTTCCCGGCGGATATTTCTCGGCCAGAACCGTCCAGGGATTGGCTTCGGTCTGCTTGACGCCGAGGCTGATTTCCTGTTTGCCCTTGTTGACTTCCAGCACCACCACATCGACTTCCTCACCCACGGAGAGCATCTCGCCGGGATGATTGATGCGTTTGGTCCAGCTCATTTCGGAGATATGCACCAGGCCTTCAACACCTTCTTCGAGCTTCACAAATGCGCCGTAGCTCATGATGTTGGTGACCTGCCCCTTGATGCGCGTACCGATGGGATACTTCTCTTCGACATGCTCCCATGGCGAAGCATGTTTCTGCTTGAGCCCCAGGGCGATTTTTTCCTTCTCCCGGTCCACATTCAGAATGGCGACTTCGATTTCCTCATCGAGCTTGACGACATCGGATGGATGATTGATCCGGCCCCAGCTCATATCGGTGATGTGCAGCAGGCCATCCACGCCGCCAAGGTCCACAAACGCGCCGAAATCGGCGATGTTTTTGACGATGCCCTTGCGAATCTGCCCGACGACAATTTCATCAAAGAGTTTTTGCTTGGCTTCACTGCGGTGCCGCTCCATGAGCTTGCGCCGGCTGATGACAATGTTCCGCCGCTCGAGATCAATTTTGAGAATTTCCGCGTCAATGGTTTTATTGATAAACTCGCCGATGTCCGAAGGGCGGCGAATATCCACCTGCGATGCCGGCAAAAACACCGGCACCCCGATGTCCACCAGCAGGCCGCCCTTGATTTTGCGGGTAACCTTGCCGCTGACGGGGTCGCCTTCTTTTTTCGTGTTGACAATGGTTTCCCATCCGATAATGCGATCCGCTTTCCGCTTGGATATCTGCACCAGGCCGTTCTCCGATTCCACCTGCTCGAGCAGCACTGTGATTTCGTCGCCGACCTCAACGGATCCGGGATCATCAAATTCATGCATCAGTGAAAGCACGCCTTCACTTTTCAGACCGATTTCCAGCACCACATCATCGCCGCGGATGTTGACGATTTTACCCTTGAGCATGGCACCATTGGTGAAGCTGTTGCCGCTTTTTTCCAGTAATCCGCCAATCTGGGCATCGCCCATATTCTCGAATTTTTTCTGGATTTCCTGGGTGGCGGCCTGATCGTCCAGACCTAAATCCTTGAGGAGCGCGAAATTAACCATAACGACATGAACCTTTCCCCGGATACTCCGCATTTGCAGTGTGTAAAAATGACGGAAATGGCGGGCAAAAATAGTCGGCCCAGACTTCGCCAACCGACACCATCGCCGATTAAACCCCGGGCTGAGGCCTCACCGGGTTCATGCACCCTCCCTGATGAAGTCCGTTGCGGACATACCACAAGACAGTGCATAAGTCCAGAAGTTTACCGCAAATCGGAAAATACTTCAAATCAGAATAGTTCAGCATCTTCAGAATGAATCGGCTTGCCGCCCGCGATATATTTGACGTTGGCACGGGTAGCCTCTAAACTAATGAGCCTGAAATTTGTTGGGCTTAGCTCAGTTGGTAGAGCACGAGGTTGTGGTCCTCGGGGTCGCGGGTTCGAGTCCCGTAGCCCAACCTGGCTTGAAAATGGGGTGGGCGTGCAGGGTGGCGTCGGTGGTTGATGCGCCGTTGGGTTGCAGGGACTGAAAACTGCCGGTACACTAATGAATCTTGTCCGGGTTTGGATTTGCCAATCCGGCGGGCGGCGGCGCGGCGGGTGAATCCGGTAGACGGATAAATTAAAAGTTCCCCGTGTCGGACCGATGAGACGAACGTAATGGCCGCACGCTGCTGTAGCTCAGTTGGTAGAGCGCGTCCTTGGTAAGGACGAGGTCATGGGTTCAAGTCCCATCAGTAGCTTTTTAGTGCCGAGGGTGGGGTGGAACCCACAAAAGCGTCGCATGGTTTTATGCGGCGCAATATAATGGTGAGGTTATGCTGCCGGAATATGCGGTGGTATGACCGGAGACTGAGATTTGAATTTTTAATCGCGGTAACGGTACCGTGATAGTGTTTGTGTAAGACCGGATTTTTCTACCACAGGAGGTATTTATCCATGGCCAAGGGTGTATTTGAACGTAAGAAACCACATGTGAATGTCGGTACCATCGGACATATTGACCACGGCAAGACGACTCTGACCGCGGCCTTGACCACGGTGCTGGCGGCCAAGGGTCTGGCCAACGCGATTTCTTACGATGCGGTGGCGAAGGCTTCCGAAAAACAGGGCCGTCGCGATCCCAGCAAGATTGTGACCATTGCCGTGTCGCACGTTGAATATGAATCGGATAAGCGGCATTACGCCCACATTGACTGTCCGGGTCACGCCGATTTCGTCAAGAACATGATCACCGGCGCCGCCCAGATGGATGGAGCCATTCTGGTGGTTTCCGCCGCGGACGGCCCGATGCCGCAAACGCGCGAACACGTTCTGCTGGCCCGGCAGGTGAACGTGCCGCGGATCGTGGTGTTCCTCAACAAAATTGATCTTGTGGATGATCCGGAACTTTTGGAACTCGTGGAACTTGAAATCCGCGAGCTTCTGAACAAGTACAAGTTCCCGGGCGATGAAGTGCCGATTATCCGCGGTTCCGCGGTGGCGGCGCTCAAGAATCCGACGGATGCCAAAGCCATTGAGCCGATCATGCAACTCGTGGCCGCTCTGGACAGCTACATCCCCGAGCCGGTGCGGGAAACCGATAAGCCATTCCTCATGCCGGTGGAAGACGTGTTCTCCATTAAAGGTCGGGGTACCGTGGGTACGGGCCGTGTGGAACGCGGAACCATCAAGGTCGGCGATGATGTGGAAATTGTGGGTCTGCACAAAGACCCGATGAAGTCGGTGGTAACGGGTGTGGAAATGTTCCAGAAAGTTCTGGATCAGGCCATTCCCGGCGACAATGTCGGTTTGCTGCTGCGGGGTGTTGAAAAGGAACAACTGGAACGCGGTCAGGTGATCGCCAAGCCGGGTTCCATCACGCCGCACACGAAGTTTGAAGCGGAAATTTATGTTCTCACCAAAGAAGAGGGCGGTCGTCATACCGCATTCTTCAAGGGCTATCGTCCGCAATTCTACTTCCGTACCACCGATGTGACCGGTTCGCTGGATCTGCCCGCCGGCACCGAGATGGTCATGCCCGGCGATAATGTGAAGATTAACGTCGATCTGGGCGAATGCCCGATCGCGATGGAACAGGGCGTTCGATTCGCCATCCGTGAAGGTGGCCGAACGGTGGGCGCAGGCGTGGTGACCAAGATCATCGCCTGATTGTTTCGTTAAGATGGATCTTGATGACATGTATGGGCCACGCGGGCGGGAATATCCTGTTCGCGTGGCTCTGTCACTAGTCAAGAGCAATAGCGTGAATGTTTTGGGTTCCGTGGAAAAGATTCTATAATATGGAACTGATCCGGATGGTTATTAAGCGCCAGTCCGGGGCTTTGGGGCGGCGGTTGGCCGACAACCCAGAGCGACGATTTGTTGGTTAAGGCTTGATTTGGAGTCGCTCAAATGGCGCGTGAATGGGCATGGTTACAGTGCAGTGAGACCAAAGATCTCAATTACCGTATCAGCATCAACCCCAAGGAGATGGATGTGAAGAAGACATTCTTCAAATTCTCTCCGCGGCTGCGAAAACATACGGATCATAAGATCAAGAAAGGTAAATGATCGCCCGGCTTTGGAGCGGGCGGTTGCGAAAACATCTACGGCAGTAGCTCAATTGGCAGAGCACCGGTCTCCAAAACCGGGGGTTGCAGGTTCAACTCCTGCCTGCCGTGTTGGTCCGTGGGTTTGCCAATCCATGCTGATGCCGTTGGTGCCGGTGGCGGTGGATTCAAACGCGGCCTGGCGAAAGGCTGGTGCAATGTTGCCTGATCCAAGGTTGGATGTCGCAACGTTGAAGTGAGTTCTGGAGTATCGTTTGTCATTCTTCAATGTATATAAAAAAGGGCAGGGAACGTGGGTCCGGCTTGGAACCGTGATCGCCATGGGCTTACTGATCGGCTTGGGCATTTTGTGGATCAAGAATACATTTATGCCGCTGGCACCGGCGTATTCCAAAATGATTATGGTGGTGCTGGTTGGCTGCCTGGGCGGGTTGCTCTGCTTTTATGTCGTCAACCGCCCGAACATCGCCGATTTCATGATCCTCACGGAAAGTGAAATGCGCAAAGTGGTATGGCCCACGCAGCAGACCGTGATTCGAGCCACGCGGCTGGTGGTGGCGGCCACGTTGGGGATGGCCTTGATGTTGTGGCTGGTGGATACGTTTTTCGTGTGGTTCTTCCGCGCGATTCATGTGATCAGGTAACGCGGATTGTCCGCAGCAGTTTTGAACCACCGGCAGTAATGTGCCGTGGTCGTGAATGGTGAAATGAATACGCAACAGGTAATGGAGCGTCAAGTGACCGAATCATCTGGAAAACACTGGTATGTGCTGAAGGTTGCCTCCAACAAGGAAGACCAGGTGCGCGATGCCCTGGACCGCAAGGTCAAGGCGGAGAACCTCACGGATATTATCGGCCGGCTTCTCGTGCCGCGCGAACGCGTGAAAAAAGTCAAAGCCGGGCAGCAAAAAGTTGCGGAAACCAAAACCTATCCCGGTTATGTGTTCGTGGAAATGGAATTGAATTCGGATGGAACCATTCCAGAACGGGCCTGGTATCTATTCAAAGAAACCGCGGGGGCCGGTGATTTTATCGGCCAGCTCAACAAACCCGAGCGCATGAAGGCCAAGGAAGAAGAAAAATTGGTCGCGGATTCCGAGAAGCCGGAAATCAGCGCGACGGTGAAAGTGGAATTCCTCAAGAATGACGCGGTCAAGGTCAAGGAAGGGCCATTTGAGAACTTTGAAGGCACCGTGGATGAAATTTTCCCGGATAAGGGCATGGTGCGTGTCATCGTGACAATCTTCGGGCGCGCTACACCGTTGGAACTGGAGTACTGGCAGTTGGAGAAGGTGCAGTAATCGCCATCATGGCTCCCTGGTGTTCCGGAGCATGTTGCGGTCTATAATTAAGAGTAGATGGACCGGCCCCGGATCGGCAGGCGAATGGGGTTCTCCGAAAGAAAGAAAAGATAAGTGTCGCGATGAAATTATTAACGATTCATGCTTCCACGCCCGGTCGCCCGCTGTTCCCGAAAACCGCGCTGGGTAAATGGCTGTGGATCATCGGTTGCATCGTGGTGCTCGTGCCCCTGGTGATGGTGGGGTTGCTGCTGACGGCGGCGGCCATCGTCGCGGTTCTGGCGATGGGCTTGGCGGCATTGGTGATCGTCGCGGTGCGCAGAATCGGCCACAAGCCTGTTACGCATATTGCGGGCTGGACGCGCGGTGATGGTCGACGAAATGTGCGGGTGGTACAGAGAACGAATTTGGATGGCTGATTTTCCACCGGTTTGTCGCCGGGGCGGGGATCAGTCAAGTTTGGTTGGTATTCAGAAGGATTGTTGAGGTTTTACATTATGGCCAAGGTCAAGGAAATAGCCAAAAAGTTCAAAATGCAGGCCCCGGGCGGTACCGCCACTCCGGCCCCACCGATTGGCCCGGTATTGGGTGCCAACGGCGTGAATCCCGGTCAGTTTATCCAACGGTTTAATGCCGCCACCGCCGCGCTCAAAGGCAAAGTGGTCGGTGTTGAGGTGACGGTTTACAGTGACCGGTCCTTTGATTTTGTCATCAAAACCCCGCCGGCGTCGGTCATGATTAAAGATGCGCTGGGCCTTGAAAAAGGGAGCGGCGAGCCGAACAAAACCAAAATCGGCAAATTGACCAAAGCGCAGATGCGCAAGCTGGCCCAGGAGAAATTGCCCGATCTCAATGCCTCCAGCATTGAAGCGGCGGAAAAAATTCTCGCCGGTTCGGCGCGCTCCATGGGTGTTGAAGTCACGGAATAACAGGGCCTTGACGTATGACGCGGCCCATCGGCGTTGGCAATGACTGCGGCCATGGTGGCGGATCTAAATTGTTTTAGCGCCGGCATATTCGCCACCCGCTTTTCCACCGCAATGTCCGCCCCGCGTCATATCTCGCGCACATGGATTAAGACTGGTTCAGGCATGAAGCTTGCATTTTCCACCAACGCTTTCAAAAAAACTTCGTTGGAAGATGCTGTTGATTCCATCGCCGCCGTGGGCTATGGCGGCGTGGAGATCATGGCCGATGTTCCGCACGCCTATCCACCGCACATGCCCGATGCGCGTATCGCCGAACTGGGCCGCCGCCTCCAATCGCTGAAGCTGCGCATCAGCAATATCAACGCCTTTACTTTTTTTGCCATCGGCGACACGCTGCATCCGTCCTGGATTGAGAACGACCCGGCGTTACGGGAAAAGCGAATCAGCCATACCGAGAATTGCATTCGCATGGCTGCGGCATTGGGCGCAAAAACCATTTCGCTCGAACCGGGCGGCCCGCTGGATGGCATGCCCCGCGAACAGGCCCTGACCCTTTATCAGGATGGATTGATGCGGGTGCTGCCCCTGGCCCAACAATGCAATATCACGCTGCTGGTGGAGCCTGAACCGGGCCTGATGATCCAGACCACCGACCAATGCGTGGAGTTCCTGCAGCGTGTGAACCATCCCAATTTGCGCATGAACTGTGATCTTGGACATCTTTTCTGCGTCGGTGAAAACCCCGCTGAATCGTTTGTGATGTGTCACCAGTGGGTATCGCATGTGCATCTGGAAGACATCGCTGGCAGTCGTGTGCATCAGCATCTGATTCCCGGCCGCGGAGCCATGGATTGGGCCTCTATTTTCGCGGCGATTAAGCAGGTGCAATACAAAGGCTGGTCCACTGTGGAACTTTATCCCTATGAGACTACCGCGCGCCAGGCCGCGGAGGAATCTCTGGCCTTTTTACAACAATTTATGTAAATCCGCGGCTAATGCCGGGGTGAAACTTAAGATCGTGGAATATTTGATGGACAATTTTCAATATATCAACGGCCACCTGCACTGTGACGATGTGCCGATTCGCGACATCATCAGGGAAACGGGTACGCCGACATACATATACAGTCAGACCACGCTGCTGACGCATTTCGACCGTATCGCCGCCGCATTCGCCCCGTTAAATCCTCTGATCTGCTATTCCATTAAATCCTGCGGAAATCTCGCAATCCTTCAGGCTTTACGCACGCGGGGAAGCGGCTTTGATGTGGTCTCCGGCGGGGAACTTTTTCGCGCCCTGCGGGCCGGCGCGGATCCAAAAATGATTGTATTCGCCGGCGTTGGAAAAACCGATCAGGAAATCAACGAAGCTCTGGATGCCGGCATCGGTTGGTTTAACATTGAAAGCGAAGAAGAATTCTGGAACCTTGACCGCCTGGCCGGCCTTAAAAATCGCACCGCCCGCGGCGCTTTACGTGTGAATCCCGATGTCGCCAGCGCCGGCACGCATCTTAAGACGCTGACGGGAAAAAAAGAAACCAAATTTGGTGTGGATATCGACCGGGCGGAGGCCTTTTACATCCAGGCCGCCAAAGCGGGGCATGCCCGTCTCAAGGCCCTGCATCTCCATATTGGCTCGCCGATAAAATCGACCCAACCCTATGTGGATGCGATTACCAAGGCCCTGGCCCTCATGGATCGCCTGGCCGGCCATGGCATTGTCATTGATACGCTGGATATCGGTGGCGGATTTGCGGCATTTTATGAAGGGAACGAAGCGCCATCCGCCGCGGATTATGCCGCCGCGATCATTCCACCGCTTAAGGGCCGCAATCTCCGCATCATCCTTGAACCTGGCCGCTCCATTTCCTGCAATGCCGGTATTCTTGTAACGCGGGTGCAATATACCAAGCAAGGTGGTAGCAAGAAATTTACCATTATTGACGCGGCTATGAATGATCTTATCCGTCCCACTCTCTATGAAAGCTATCACTTTATCTGGCCGGTGGAAATCGGTTCCGCCTCCGCTCCGGCCAGCCGCTTAAGCTCGCTGCGCACCAGCGGTGACCAAAAGGTCGATATCGTAGGCCCCGTGTGTGAAAGTGGCGACTATCTGGCCAAAGGTCGATATCTGCCACCAACCAAACGCGGCGATCTGTTGGCGGTATTTTCCGCCGGCGCTTATGGCTTCGCCATGAGCAGCCAATATAATGCCCGCCCCCGCGCCGCCGAGGTGCTGGTCGATGGGAAATCATGGCGCATCATCCGCCGACGGGAAACCTACGCCGATTTGATCGCCGCGGAAGTGTAACTGTGCTGACCAGCCAATTTGTATCATCCGTGCCGATGTTGGCCAGACAATGGATCGTCGAAGGATATATCTGGCAATGCCGGTCGAATTTCCAAAACACGCCCGATGAGGCCCAATTTGTCGCGGTGCTGCCTGACGCCCGCGTGCTTCTTGCCACCGCCGCTCCAGTTCCACCGGTGTGCACGGATCACATTTTCACGGCATGGCCGGTGGAAATTTACAGCGATGCAGATCATCATATTCCTCTGGCGGTGCTGGATTCGCTTGGCCGGTATGCCCAAATTGAATCTTTCAGTATTCCCCTGGAAGATGATAATCTCAACCATGCCGCCTCAGATTCGATCCCCGCCTACTGCCGATTTCTCTGCGGTCAAACCACCGGCGAACTGCACATTTGTCCTGACTAGTGCCCTGTTCCACCCGTAATTATGGGTGGAACAGGGCACTAGTCCCGCCGAACGGGCATATTTCTGCTAAAATAATACCCATGATGACGGAAGAAAACCTTAGCGAACCTCTGGCGCTGCGTGAAAAGGCGATCGCCCCAGCCGCGGATCGCCCCCATCAGGCCGTCGGCGAAGCCGCCCGTGTGGACGCGGTTTCCGGAACCGTCAATCCCGAAAATCTGCTACGCGGCAACGAATTAATTATTCTGATGGTGCGTCCATCTTTATGGTACATCGTGGCAGCGAGCTTCCGCTTTTGCGCCATCGTGCTTCTTCTGGCTGCACTGCTGGTGCATACGGATCTGGTACATCGTATGCTCGAACCTAAAACAACCTGGCTGATTGCATCCGCCCTTGCCGGGATGCGGGTGATCTACGCCTTACTTGAATGGGCCAGTCATCTCTATTTGTTGACAACATCCCGAATTGTCACAATAAAAGGGGCGCGACATCCCACGATCTTTGAAGCGGGGCTGGCACATATTTCTGAATTGCGGCTCATGGAACCGGCGGTGCAGAGCATATTGGGCCTCGGAACCATCGGCTTTGCAACCGGTGATAACGTTGACCCCAACAGTCTGTGGGAATGGGTACCCCATGCCCACAGAGTGCATCAACAAATTCAGGCGGCCATCAGCAAACGCAAGGGAATGTAGGTCTGGCGGAGCGTCAGGTGTGGTAATGAACTTAAGCGCCTACCCGCACCGCCCACTCCATTTTTAGCTGCGGCTGCTTGCGCCGCGCGTTGCGTGCCACAATGCCACATCCACCTTGAGCCCTGTTTCCACCGTCAACCCGTAATTACGGATGGAATAGGGCACTGGAAGCCTTGCCACGCCCGATTTACTGCGCGGAGCCGGAATAAGGGAGCAGCGCCATGAATCGCGCACGCTTGATGGCGTCGGTAATCATCCGCTGTTCAAATGCGGCGGCACCGATGCGCGTGCGTGGCTGAATTTTGCCGTTCATCGTCAGCATTTTTTTCAAAGTCTCGGTGTCTTTGTAATCCACATAGACTTTGCCCGTGCTGGCAACTTTGCCGATCCGGATTTTCGGCCTGCTGAAACTTTGAAACCGGGGTTTACGAGTGGTTACTGCCATGAATACATCCTCAATTTCCAGTCACGCGTACAGGCTCAAGTTTCACCGCAATGAACGCCATTGTGATGTGCCCGTACGATGGTTGGCGAACACAATGTCCGCCACATGATACTGGTTACAGCCTGGTTTTCCGGCAAACGTTTTCGTCCGCCGAAATCAGGCCGGACCTTGGTTATTTCTTATAATGCTCCGCGTTAACCGCAATATATTTTTTCCATTCCGCGGGGACATCATCCTCCGGGAAAATCGCCTTGACCGGGCATTCATCAACACATAAACCGCAATCAATGCACGTATCCGGATCAATGTACAGTTGTGTCGAGGGAGAAAACTCCGATTCATCTTTACGGGGATGGATGCAATCCACCGGGCATACCGCTACGCAGGCGGTATCTTTCGTTCCTATGCAAGGCTCCGCTATTACATGTGGCATAATCGCCAACTCCTTTGAGTTTCTACTTCCGAGGCCCCGTTCATCTGGACAGGGACAATCGTCGGAACAATCATTATAGAAAAAAAGTCCGTTTCTGCCAACCCGATGAGAAACACATATCATCCGTGATGTCAGCCGACACATTGAAAGTGCCGCCCGTTGCGAAAAATGCGCCTGCCGCAGCCGACGGTTCCGCGCACCGTCTCTTTCCTACTGGGCCGAGGTACGAATTCAACCGCGCATATCCGGAGCCACATCGTAAACACTCCTGACTTCCAGATGGCGGCGAAAAGCGGCGGGCGACATCGGCTTATTCAGGGTTGCCGTGATCATCGCCGTTTGGCCGGGGCGGAGATTAAGGAAGTTGTCCGAATAGCTGGCCGCCAGCCCCTTCACATTGGCCCACACCCAGAGCGCGGGGGCGTTGGCGTGGATATGCATTTCATAACGCGTGTCATGACCCCGGACCTGAACCGCCAGTTTGGGGTTATGGAGTTTCAATTCCAATGGCCGGCCGAAAAACAGCGTATTGTCCGCCACGATTGCGCTGCCGACGCGCACTTCCGGCCAGATCAGCAGATTGGCCATACCGTGCGCGCGGATCAGATCCGAAATCTCCAGCGTATGCGCCAAGCGGCTGGTCCGGGCGGGAATTGGAACCGCCTTGATTCCATGCTTCCGCACCGTACCGGCCAAATCCGTTACCGTCCAGCGCAACTCGCCGACCACGTCTTTTTGCCGATCACTGGTAATGTGCAGTTCCACGTTTCCGGTTGCCGGATCCGGAATGCCGCTGACCAGGATCGGAGCGAAAAAATGTTTCGATTGATATTGAACCGCCTTCCAGCGTCGAAAATAATCAATCATCGCCCATGTCGCGCCGGGCCAGCAGTCATTGAGTTGCCAGATTGTGGCCGCCATGGATCGCGGCATATCGCGCCGCCAATGCTCCACCCCATAACGCATGCCGTAAGCCTGATTAATCTGCGTCAACCAAAGTGTATCGTCAAAACTATCCGGTGATTTCCCAAAATACTCGTTGGTATAGTGCATGATAATATTGATGCCATGATGGCTGCCGTCCAATTCATGGTAACGCATGACCGGGGAATGAACGCTTGTACGATCCGCGGCATTGGTATAGGAATCGACGGTCGCGGGTTGGGGGAACGATTGCATCCCAAATTCTGTAACAAAGCCCTCGACCGTCCGATACTGCCTGTATGGAGCGCCGTTATGAGCACCATGCCAGACATCCCATGTGTGAATATCGCCGCTGCCGGCCGCGCCACTGCCGACTTCATAAAACGCTTCGGGTAAGAGCCGATGCACGATCCCGCCAATAACATCACGGAATAAATGGTAGTAGCCCTTGAAATCTGTAATTTCATTGTTTCCGCTCCAGATCACAATTGACGGATGGTTGCGGCAGCGGCGAACCTGCTGCTCGATTTCAATTTGCAGCTTGTCCATCCATGGAGCGTCATTAACCGGATAGGTGTTGTTGGCGAACTTGAATTCGAATTGCAACATGATGCCCCACTGGTCGCAGAGATCAAAGAGTTCATCTTCTTCATAATATCCGCCTCCCCAGAGCCGGATAAAATTAAAATTGCAATCGACCGCTTGTTGCATGTACCACCGAATGATCTCCGGTGTTACGCGCGTTGGCATGTTGTCCGCGGGAATCCAATCCGCGCCTTTGACAAACACTGGAACACCATTGACTTGTACGTGCATGGCCACGCCATCCTTGGGCGGCAGCACGTCAATTTTTCGCAGGCCGATGCGGCGGCTGGCGGTATCCACGACATTCGCGCTCGAAGCCAGAATCTCAACCACGCAGCCGCTGGATTCATGCAGCTTCGCTTCCACCGTATACAGCGGATGCTCCCCCATACCGTTCGGCCACCAGAGTTGGGGATTGGCAATTTCAACCCGGCATCTGGCGACGCCTGCCTTTACCGGCGCGGAGGCCATGGCCACGATGCTTTCACCCAATATCACGCGGGCGCTGACATACGCTGCGGCGCTTGCGCCCAGCGCCGTTGTCTCAATATCCAACCGCACCACTCCGGACGGATCATGTTCCTGCAGAATGCCCAAATCGGTGATCCTCGCATCAAACGCGACAATCTCAATGGGTTTCCATATTCCCTGCGTCAACACCGCGCGGCACCAGTCCCAGCCCCACATATACGGGCCTTTGCGAACCCAACTGCTTTGAAGGCTTAGATCAATACCCCATTTTCTCTTGTACGCCTCGCGATTCTTCTCCACATACGCAGACAGCGCGTCAAACTGAATACGAATCGTATTGGAACCGGCTTTCAGGCGTGGTTGAACGTCAAAACTCCACGCACAATACATGTTGTCCGCCTGCCCAACCCGCTGACCGTTGATCCATATTGTCGCCAGAGTATCCAAGCCATGACATTTCAGTTGAACATGCGATTTGCCAAGCATCTCGGCGGGCACATCAAATGTCCGTTCATAAATCCAATTTTTTTCCGCCACCCACTGCACCTTGCCATTGTTTTCCCGATAGTATGGATCGGGAATTTTCTTCGCCCGCATCAGATCGGTGTACGTGCTTCCCGGCACGATGGCCGGGATATTTTCTGTGCTGCCCTCTTCGTGCATGGTCCACGCATCGCCGGTCAAATCCAATGCAAGCGCATCCGTGGGAACCGTCGGGCGGCTTGCGCCTGTTGGTTGTCCGCTGAACGCGCAGCCGCCCAATGCCATCGTTACGCCCGCCCCCGTTACGAGTTCTAACGCCCGTCGGCGTGTCAGTGACTTGGGCGCAATATTATTGAAGTCCGGTACAACCATGTTTCGCTCCTACGTAATCGGTCACGGCCTCTTGAGCCTGTCAAGGTCACAATGAGCCTGATCATGAAGAAAGTATACCCTCCCAGAAAAAATGCGAATACATGTCCCCAGAAAAACTCAGGATAAAAGTTGAGCGTTACATACGATCCGTCCTAGTGCCCTGTTCCACCCGTAATTACGGGTGGAACAGGGCACTAGAAAATAATCGGATCAATAGATTGGTCGAAGGGGCTTGTAAGAACATGGTGGGAGCACGATTGAAGATCAACTCCTGTCGCTGGCGCGTTGAGCGGGCCGAACACATGACCGCCTTGCGCAGTTTGGATTACGCCGGTTTGGTGGCAACGTATTGGGCGCAACGTGCCGCCTGATCGCCAACAATAGGAATTACACCCATTCCAGCGTTCAAGCGTTTTCATTGGCCGCATTAAAATCACCATTTTTCCCTTTACTTTCAGACCCCGGTTGACGTACCATTTTAATAGCGGAAGTCCGCCCAACGACCGGCGGCGGAAACCGGTACGTCCCCTTTGACGAGGAAACGCAGATGGCCGATAAGCAATTCAACTTCAGCAACGCGCATAACGGTTGGACGCATCGCGGGTTTACGCTTATTGAGCTTCTCGTGGTCATGTCAATTATTGCCATTTTAATCGGCTTGTTAATGCCGGCTCTGGCCGCGGCACGGCAGGAATCGCAAATGCTCGCGTGCCTGGCCAACGAACGCCAGGTTATGCAAGGATTGATCGCGTTCAGCGTCAAACACCAGGGGTATATGGTTAAGGGATCAAATAATGGCTATGCGACGGGTGGTACCATCAGCGACGGGGCATACTACAATGCACCGTTTGCCTGGAATTATCAGCAACTTCCGGCCGCTCCCACGAATGCCGCGGTAATCGGCACCGGCTGGAATTGGGATCAGGTATTGATTTCTGATGGCTACATTACCCCCAGCATCTTGCGTTGCCCCGCGGATAGAACCAACAATTTCCGTTATCAGGCCGCGGCTCCGCCTGCGGGACAGACACCTAACCCCGCATTTAATGTACCGGCATCCTACCGGCTCAATATCAGCAATCAGCCGGAAACGGCGACGAACGGGGCCAATGGGGGGCCGACGTACAACGCCTACGCCGTCGCCGCTGTGCCCACGCCGGGGCTGGCCATTGTGCTCTGTGATGGCGGGTATGGCAACGCCAATCCAGCCGTAGCGGCTCCGCAGGGCTGGCAAAATGTCGGCGATGTCGGAACGTGGGAAACCAGCACCAACAAAAGCGAGCAGCTTATGTCCCCTCTGAATCCCAATACGTTGGGTTCGCCGACCGTCGATCCCAATTTTCCCGCCACCAACAATCCCACCGCATACCTTTTGACCGCCAATGTCAATACCACGATCCACTTCAATAAATTTAATGTCGCATACCTTGATGACCATTGCGCCACGGTTAGCTGGGCGAGCACATGGGGAACGGGCGGCTCCGCGGTGATCGTCCCCACGGTGATCGTGTCCGCGGGCGCAACAACTCCCGCCACCACCCAGTGGCGGCAAATCATCAGCCCCGATTATCTTGACCAATCCAACTGAAGTGCGTCCAAGGCCATACTCGGCTTGGGCTCGCATGCGGCCCCGGCATTTTTCAGCCCTGACGAATCACTTTTTCTTCGCACCTTAACCTCGTTCCAATTGCCCGGTTTTTGCGGTCATAACGGGTAAGTTTCGGGCGGGGGGTGTTTTTTTTACTATTTTGTTATCGCACCACACACTTTTTGCCGATATTATGATAAGTATTGGCACTTAGTAATAAGGAGACCGTTATGCGCGTTCCCAAACATCCCACGTTGATCCGCCGCATGCGCGATGCCCGCGTGAGACAGTTGATGCCGCGTTGCCCGCCTCTGGCCGCGTCGCTGGGGCATAATGCCGCCGGCGGCACGCATCTCACGCTCAAAGTGAAAGGCAGGACACGGACGGTCTATGTTCCCAAGGACCTTACGGAGGAGGTTGTCACATTCATACGCGAACACAAAAGACTACGACATCTGGCGGGCGAAATCACGGCGTTGCAGTTGGCCCTGATCCGCACGCACGCAGCGGCCCGGAAGCGGCGTGCCGGGAGGGCTTAGCTCTGGGGGCCACAGTGGCCAGAACCATCGCCCACTTCTGGCCGGAGATGGGTTCCTGGCTGGGCCAGATGGCGGACACCCGCGATCAGGAAAGCATCACCTACCCCCGCCGGTTCCTGTTCTGGACAGCCGGTATGACTTTCCTTTTGAAGCTGGGGTCCCGGCGGAAACTGCGTTTTGAACTCGATAGTCCCACCGCCTTGGCCAATCTGAACGCGCTGAGCCAATCGAAGATGAAAAGTTGCGCGCACAGCGATACGGTGGAACACTTTTTAAGCCATGTCCCCACGGGGGCTTTTGAAACCGTGCGGCGGAAAATGATCCACCGTTTGATTCGTATGAAGGCCTTGGACTATGCGCGGCTGCACGGCTACTATTTGCTGGTATTGGATGGCACCGGTCAATTACGCTTCCAGCGGCGACACTGCGAGCATTGTCTGGAGCGAACCAATAACGGCAAAACGTACTATTACCACAATGTTCTGGAAGCCAAACTGGTGACGCCCGATGGTCTGGCACTCTCCGCAGCCTCTGAGTTTGTTGAAAATACCGATCCCCACGCCACCAAACAGGATTGTGAACTCAAGGCTTTTGGGCGGCTGTCTGAAAAGATCAAGAAGCATTATCCCCAACTCCGCCTGTGCCTGGGTATGGATGCGCTCTATGCCAATGGTACCGTTTTCACGACGTGTGAAAAGAATCACTGGAAATACTTCATCACCTTCAAACAAGGTTCAATGCCGGCGGTATGGACCGAGTATCAGTCTCTGCTGAAATTGAGCCGGTCCAATTGCAAGGTCGTGCAGAAAGACAAGAATATCAGCCAGGAATTTGCGTGGGTGGAGGGCATGGAGCATATCGACGATCACAAACGGCATCACACGTTCAACATCTTCCAATGTCTGGAGAAGTGCCGACAGGACCATACGGAGAGTTACTTCGCCTGGCTGACCAACTTCCCCATTTGCTCGGATACCGTGGCAGAGTTGGGAAACCAAGGCGCACGCTGCCGATGGAAAATCGAGAACGAAGGCTTCAATACCCAGAAGAACGGCGGATTCAATTTGGAGCATGCCTACAGCACCAAGCGCAGGCAAATGCACAACTGGTACATCTTATTGCAGATATCCCACATGATTCTGCAACTCGTGGAGCACGGCAGTCTGCTGCGCCAGAACGCCAAACTCAGCTTTGGCTCGCTGGCCGCCATGGCACGTCGGCTCTGGGAGAGTATTCGTAATGTCCTGATTCCCGACGAGGCGTTGGATATTGCCGCCGCCGCACGCACTCAAATCCGGCTGAATTCCTCCTGACCGCCGTGCCGTAGTCGTGCTCCCGGTCCGATTGTTAATTCTAACCCACCCGAATCCGCCCTGTCTGCCCCTCGTTGAATTCGCGTAATAAACGACGAACATTGGTCTGCTGCGCCCAACGACCGCCCCCGGCCCGGCAAAACAGCCGCGTCGAAAAATCTTAAGGGTGATTCGTCATGGCTGGGCATTTTTGCGCCCACTGCCATCCACGGACATTCGGCGTTATGATACCATCCATGCTGATCGCCGATTGTTGTAAACGAGGATATAGAAAACATGGCGGGACATTCCCATTGGAAATCCATCAAACATAAAAAAGCTGTGGTGGACGCGCGGCGCGGAAAAGTCTGGAGCAAATTGGCGCGACTGATCATTATCGCCGCCAAACGGGGCGGCAACCCGGATGATAATCTGGCCTTGCGGTATGCCATCGACAAGGCCCGGGCCGCCAACATGCCCAATGACACCATCGAAAAAGCCGTGAAACGCGGTACCGGCGAATTCGGCGGCACCAACTATGAAACGGTATTGTATGAAGGCTATGCGCCCGGTGGCGTGGCCATTTTGGTCGATGCGCTCACGGACAACCGAAATCGTACCGCGGGTGAAATCCGGGTCATTTTTGATCGCAATGGTGGAGCGGTTGGGGCCGCCAATTCCGTGGGATGGATGTTTTCCGTTCAGGGTGTCATCGCGGTTGAACGTCAAGCCATTGAAGAGGACAAACTGATCGAATTGGCGCTGGATTCGGGCGCACTGGATATCCAGTCGGCTCAGGAAGGTTACACCGTGCTGACCACCATGACGGATTTTGAAAAAGTTCGCAAGGCACTGGTCGCGGCGAAAATATCGATAGCCTCGGGTGAAATCACCATGATTCCCAGCCAGACCATCCGCGTAACCCCTGAACACGCTCCGCGGGTACAGGCGCTCATTGACTCTCTGGAAGAGAATGACGATGTACAGAATGTTTATTCCAATGCCGAGTTTGACGATTGAAAACCTTGTGAATTCGCCCGATATGATCACCTTGCCATAAATTCTGATCGAATAAAACTTCGACAAATCCGGACCGTCATTTCATGTTGCACAGCGCGGATTGCAAAAACACAAAGACTTATCGGATGCTGAAAAATCCATCACCAATGGATGAAGTATGCCACGAAGTCAGCCGATACTAATCTACGCTGATGCCGGATTTGAGAGGAACTGGCAATCGGCGGTAAAGCAATCATTCCTCCGGAAGAAAAGGGTGTGGATTATGAATACTCGAGTTCTCAAAGCGCGCAACGCAAGTCGTCCTCGTTCGGATATTCCCGCCATTATCAAACTGACCGGAAAGCCTGGCCGCCGAGGCACCAAACCACTGACAGTTAACTTTAATGTTTCCGTTCCGCAGGGTCATACCGCCACGCCATCGGTTACGCCGGAAGCAACAGTTTCCATGCCCCAAGTGGTCGCACGCCAAGCGGCAGTGGACGTCCCAAAAGCGGTAGCCTGGAGCAATCTGCTGGCGGCGCAGGCGGCGTGCCTGCTTCTGCTGGCAGCCACATTTTTTATGCCGCATCAAGCGGGAACTAGCGGCTGGTGGAGCGGCCTGAAGGCCGGATCACTGGCGTTCGCCATGCCCGGCACGCTGAAAATTTTTGAGATCAGCGCGGGCCTTTTCGGATTTGTCGTTATTCCGTTTTTGCGCGGCGAAGAGCGCGGCCGGCTGATGCTCAGCATTGGTTTAGGCGTTACACTTCTGCTCACCGCGGCGATGCTCGAACAGAACCTCATTGGTATTTATCTGGTGGTGTTGCCGATCGCCGGACTGCTTTCCTTGGCCGCACTTTACGCGATATTGCAAGCTCGCACCTTGTCACCTCATTGGGAAAATCTTGGAATGTGGCAGCTCGTGGCATCCCTCGGCGTTATCGTGATGTGGGTGCTGCCTTCGCTCCAAAGCGCCTCGGATCCGTTCTTCGGGCAGATATTCGCCTCCATGGGAGGGGTTATGTTCCGGGGAGTATTCGCGTTCGGCGGGCTGTGCGCATTGTTGTCTGGAGTCGTGGCTGTGGCTGAATCGCAGGGCAAATTCTCGCTTGGCCTTAATCGTATCGCACGCGTTCTGACCGGCACGGCATTCGTGGCGATCAGTGCGGTTGGCGCTGCCGCGGCCCTTTCGGTGTCCCAGGTGCTGGCCGGTCCAGCTATGACCAAAGGCTGGTTTGGCGTGGGTGTCATCTGGCTGTTCCTGCTGATTACCGCGAGTGTCATTCTGATTGGGGCGGGTTTGACTCAGCAATTCTGCCGCGCCGCGATCAATGGTTATGATGAGCGCCCCACCACCGCTACGCCCATTCTGGCCACGATTCAACTGTGACGCCGGCAACAACAGCCGGCGACATACCGGAACTTTCACAAGGTCGGCCTGACATTGGCCGACCTTTTTTCGTTGCCATATTCTCCGGAGCGCTCCGGGCAAATGCCGCTGGTATAATTCTGCTTATGCTCGGTGCGCGTTGCTTCCTACTTCGGAACCCAACGCGGCGCGGATTGAATGTGGATTGGTTATTGGGAAGCTCGTAACTGTGAGAAACATACGCGTTCATCGCCGACAGCCGTCTCTGGGACGGCAGGGAGTGGCGGGGCCGGCGACGGACCATGACCACCGCGCCCAACCCTTGGATAGCCTCGCCCAATCACCGGAATCTATGCCCGCCGCCGCTGCAGACCCTCCAACCACTTCAATAGCGCAATCAGATGCGGACAGGCAACCTTGGCCGATTCCGCGCCGGCGGTTTGAGTTGTCCACGCTGTTGGTGTCGGAATTCGCGTGTGTGCTGCTTATTGCGCCGTTTTTTCTGATTTTCGGCCACGACACACCATTTTATTCCGTGCCGACACCTCGCGCCGCAATTTGGCATACCGCCACCACGCAAAGTGCTCAGGCCATCGAGTTAGTATTCGGAATTCTCGCACTGCTGACGCTGCCGTTTCTATCGCGTCGCCGCCGGGCCACATGGATGGTCGCACTGGGCCTGGCGGTCCTGTGCATTGTGCTGGATCTCGCCCGGCAGCAAGGCCCGTTCTTGCTGATGCTGGTGGGATATCCGTCGGTGGCCCTGCTGGCCCTGGTCAGCCTGGATGCCCTGACCGGCATTCGGCCGGCGGTTGCCGGATCAGATCGTTTCAAAAATCTTCAGCTTGCTCTGGGCGCGGTGGTGACGATTCTATGGTTTTTGCCGACGGTCATGCTGGTGACGTCCAGCACGGTGGACAACATCGTTTCCTCCCGACCCACGCTCTGGTTTCACATGTTACTTGCCGCCGCGATGTTCGGTGCCGAAGCGGCGGGATGGATCGCTCTGGTCGGCTACTTTTGGGGTTATCGCCGGTGGCTCAATGTCATAGGCCGTTTGTGCGGCACATTGGCGTTGAGTGTAACCATGGCCGTGGGATTGTGGCGGGCAATGCGGACTTCCGATCTGAGCACATCCGATCAGCAATGGTTGCAACCGGAATTGCTCTGGTTTTTCATGCTGATCTCCGCGGCACTTCTGCTGATGTGGTCCGGCCTGACACAGAAATTTATTCTCACCGCCGCGCTTGAACGCGGCGATGGCACATGAAAGGGATAACATGGAACAGCCCTCTTCAAATTTGGAGATCAGTCCCGTCCAGTTGACGGATATTCACGCGCTGGTGGAATTATTTCTGCTGGTGGAACGTCAACATGAACAATACTGGCCCTTGCGCTGGGCGTTGAGGCCGGATATTCAGGAACGATACACGCGCTGGATCACCAACAATCATGAAAATCCAAATTGGCTGTTTGTCACGGCACGAAGGAAGACCGCAACAGCCGGCGGTGCGGTGCTGACTTCATGCGGCGAGGTCATTGGCGGATTGGCGGCCGCCATCAACGAGGAAATTCCAATCTATCAATTTACGCAGTATGCGTTTATACATGATCTGGCGGTACGGCCAGATTCGCGGCGGCAAGGTGTGGGCCGGGCGCTCGTCGCGTATGCCCGACAATGGGCCGGCACAAAAGGCGTCAATCAACTTCGCCTGATGGCCGCGGAAAGCAACAGCCCGGCCAAGGCGCTCTTCACCCAATCCGGATTCCGCGCGACGTATACCGAAATGGTATTGCCGGTAATACCGCCCTGACCACCGCCGTCCCATTCCACAAAGTATCTGAATTCGGTACTCATTCGCGGGCTTGCCGATGGCCTCGCGTCCGCGCGTCGGAAGTTGGAATATCGGCCCTCGGACGCAGCCGATGCACGCGCGGCGCAGCGGCGACTCCTGCGCCAATCTCATGCTCCTCTCCCAAATCAACCTGAATGCCGCATCAGTGGTCACGCCTTACGCCCCACTGTATAGTCAACGCCTGCTGAAAATGGCAACGCGGGAAAATAGTATGGCGGTACAGTTTGTCATTGGCCGGGCCGGAACAGGGAAAACGCAATTTTGCGTGGACACCCTGGTTGCCGCGTCGCGCGGCGATCCGCTGGGCCCGCCGTTGTTCTGGCTTATGCCGGAACAGGCCACGTTCATGTCCGAACAACGACTGATGGCCACGGCCGACATGGTCGGCAGTTTCCGCATACGGGTCCTGGGGTTTCGCTGCTTGTGCCGCTTTCTTGCGGATACTTTAAATATACGCCTGGGGCCTGAAATCTCTCCCACGGGTCGGCAACTGCTCCTCGCCCGCGCTGTTCAAGCCTGCCAAAGTGAGCTGACGGCCTTTCGGCAGGCGGCGGAATTACCAGGTTTTCTGGCTGGCTTGGATCGAACTCTCCGGGAGATGATCCAAGGCCGACAAACCGCCGCGGATTTGCGCGCGGCCGCGCACACCCTGCGTACCGGCACCAACTCTTCCTCCTTCCCCGGTCAAACCGTGCTGGGCGATAAACTCCATGATCTGGCCCTGCTGCTGGAAAGCTTTGAGCGCGTGAAACCCGTCGGAGCGGTCGATGGCGAATCGCTCCCGGGAATCATTGAAAATGCCCTGACCACCCAGAATGGTCTGAACACTATATCTGTATATGTTGATGCGTTCAGTTCTATGAGCTGTTTGGAAATCCAGCTTCTGGCGACGCTGGCCCGGCGGGTCGACACCATGGTCGTTACCGTACTGGCTGATCCGGACAGCCCCGCCATTCTCAATCCCGGCTACCCGCCGGACGCCCTGGGGGTGTTTCATCGCACGGAGCAACTTTATCAGCGGCTGCTGCGGCAATTTCAGCGATCCGGCGCGGAACTCAAACCGCCGCTGTATCTGCGTGAGGCGCACCGCTTTACCCAGACCCCCGCCTTACGTCATCTTGAAACGCATTTGTTTTCCACACCGCCCGGCCCCGCTGCCAGAATTTCCGCTGCCGGTGCCGTGGAACTGGCATCATGCCGCAACCCGGAAGAGGAAGTGCTGTTCGCGGCGCGGCGGATTCGCGCCTGCGCTGCGGCGCAAATGCGCTACCGTGATATCGGGGTGATTGTCAGTGATATGACCCGCTATGAGGCTCTGTTGCGGCCAGTGTTTGCGGCACTGGAAATACCATTTTTTCTGGATCAGCGCCAAAGCCTGAAATTTCACCCATTGGTGGAGCTGCTGCGCGGCATAACGGCCCTGACGCAAAATCACTTCGCCCGCGCGGAACTGCAATCGGTGGTAAAGTCCGGTTTGGCCGAGGTAACGGAGGCGGAGGCGTATGAACTGGAAAATTATTTTTTTGCGCACGGAATTCAGAACGATCCCCTGGAATCCGATTGGACCTGGAATCAACTGCCCACCGAAGAGCAACACAACCAACCCACCGCGGATGATGCGGCGATTCTCAATCGCATCAACGCGTCACGCCGTCGCTTACGATCCGCCCTGCAGCCCTGGATAACGCTTACCGCGAATCCCGGCCAGACGCGGCCGATAGCGGAATATGCCCGCACGCTGCTGCGGGTTCTGGAGAATCTGCGAACCGCGGCCACGATGGAACAATGGATCATCAAGGCCATCGCCGAGGGCACGCCGGAACTGGCGCAAATTCATGAACAGGCCTGGTCGCAATGCCGGGATATGCTCCAGGAGATGACAACGCTTCCGGAAGATCACACACTGAACCTGAACGCTTTTTCCGATCTGTTGCGTACGGTTCTGGAAAATTTAACCCTGGGCCTGATCCCCCCGGCCATGGATCAGGTGCTGATCAGTTCGGCCCGGCGCTCCCGCCATCCGGAATTGCGCGTGGTCATCGTTCTTGGTGCCCTGGAAACGCTGATGCCCGCGGCCTCTGCTGAAGATGCGATGCTCAACGACACTGATCGCCGCCACCTCAAGCCCATCCTGGGCGACGCGCTGAATGCGGACACCGCGGAAGATTTCATGGAGGCCGCATTTTTTGATTATATCGCGTTTACCCGGGCCGGTCAGAATCTGCTGGTCAGTTATCCCGCCGCCGATGCGGATGGCCGAAAGACCGCCCCGTCTGTCTATATCGCCCGATTGCAGGCGCTTTTCACCGATGTTTCCATATTGTCACCGGAATCGGCCGATATTCATTGGCCTGATTTTGCGGTCTTGGATGAGCTGATACGCTGGATTCTTCTGGAGGTTCGTAAATTTCGGGCCGATGATCCGGCCAAAACCGGCACAGTGCAGGCCGTGGCCGCAGCCTATCAGTGGCTGGTGACACAACGGGACCCCGCCATCCAGCAGCGCTGGCGGCAGGCTGTGGCGATATTATCAGATAGAACCATCGAGGCGCTACCGCCGGAACTTGGCCGCTTCGGACTGGGTTCATTGGCCGTCAGCGTCAGCGAATTGGAAACGTACGCGGCATGTCCGTTGCGGCATTTTTATAGTTACACGCTTCGCCTTCAAGAGCGGCCTGAATGGCAAGTCGATGCGCGTAATCTGGGGATCATGTATCATCGGGCTTTGGATATTTTCTTTCGCGCGGTTATTCAGGGCCGACTTCCCTGGCCTGACTGCGGGGTCAATGACTATCAACGCACGCTCGAAAGTGCCGTGGAACAAAGCACGCGCAGTCTTTCCGCCGAAGCAATTGCCGATGCCGCCGAATTGCGGGCTATTACCCAACCCATGCGGCGGCATCTCGGAACGATTCTGGCCGCCCAACGCCGCGCGGCGCAATGTAACAAGCTCCGCCCCGCCGCCACGGAATTGTTCTTCGGAACATTCCCACTCACCGATTCCAGTGCCGCACGCGCCCTGCCGGGCATTGCTCTGGCGCAATGTGACGGCGCAACGGTGGAACTCCGCGGCAAAATCGACCGCCTGGATATCGACGTCACCGGCCACGCGGTCCTCATTGATTACAAAACCGGACAGAAACTATTTAATCTCGGCCAATTTATTCACGGACTTGATCTGCAATTGGTGGCCTACATGCTGGCTGTGCGCGGGCAAATGTTCAATGGCCGCGGCCCGCTTGCGCCGATTGCGGCGTTTTACTACCCCCTGCGGCCCAAACCCCTGGACGCACCCGCCAATTCCGATGATAAACCATTGGACTTCAGTGACGCGGCCTATTTCGCAAATTGCCGCCCCGATGGCCCGTTTGATAATGATGCGATTGACCAGTTGGATCCCACAGTTGACTGCGACAAACCCAGCGCATGGTTCAAAATCAGGTTGACAAAGACGGGGCAACTGCACGGCGGCAACAAGAGGGGCCTGGAGCATACACTTTTCAACGCGGTGTTGGAGTTCGGCCTGCAAAAAATGCAAGCCATGACCATGGCCATTCGCGGCGGCAACATCCGCCCGCAACCGTATAAAGCCGGCAACACCTCGGCCTGTGCCACCTGTGATTTCAAAAGTATCTGTCCCTTTGATCGCCAGCGGGGGCCATATCGCCATATTGACACCAACAACACACACGCCAGGGCAACGCTTTTGCCGGTCATTGCATCCGAGGTGGAGCAATCATGAGTAATCCCACGCATCATTCCGCCGGCCCAAGCGCTGAAAATCCGGTATCGCATTGGACCGCCGCTCAGCGCATCGCCATAACCCATCGTCGTGGCGAGATGGTGGTGCTGGCGGGCGCGGGTTCCGGAAAGACCGCCACCCTCGCGCGCCGCTGTGCCGAGCTGGTGATGGATTCCCATGATCCATGCGATGTGCGTGAACTGCTGGTTCTCACCTTTACCCGTGCAGCCGCGGATGAAATGCGCAGCCGCATTGCCGGGGCCATCCGTGCAGCCGCGGCCCATGCTGATGGCGTCCAGGCCCGGCGTCTTCAACAACAGGCGGCACTGGTGGATACCGCCCAGATCAACACCTTCCACGCATTTTGCCTGTGGGTGGCCAAAACATGGTTCATGTTCTGTCATCTGGATCCAGCCTTCACACTGCTCAATGAGCATGAGGCCGCGATGCTGCTATCCGATGCCCTGCGCGCCGCCGCCCGCCGATGGATGGCGGAGGATCATCCACGGCGATCCGCCTTTATTGAGATATTTGATCTTTACGCCGGTGCCTCACTGTCTTCCCTTGAATCGCTGCTGCTGCCGGTTTTGCGTACCATGGAAACAGTGGTCGATCCCCATGCCTGGCAAACCGCCGCCGCGCAAAGCGGTGATGCCGCCGTGGCCCAACTTGTTGACGCGCTGATCAAACAGAAATGTCGACAATTGCATGAACTGGCGTTAATGCTTGCCGCGATGGCCGATGATGCAAAAGGGTTTGATGCGGACGCTAAAAAGTACATGTATGCCGGGCTTGCCGCAGCCGCCGCAGCGGCACAAAAGGCGGAGCATCTGCTGCAACAAGAAGGTCCGGCAGGATGGGCGCGGGCCACGGATCAACTCAAGATGGTGACATTCGCGACGAAAATACAATTGAAGCAGCGGGAAGATAAGTCACAGGCTGAACACTTCAAAGCCGGCACCTACAAGCCGCTGAAGGATGCCTTTAAAAGCCTGCGTAAAGAATTTGCCGTGGCTGACATTCCTCAACTTTGTGCCGTGGAACACACCAGCCGCCATCGCATTTCCGTCATACTGGATTTTGCCGCGGCAGTGCGGGAAGAATATGGTCAATCCAAACTCATGCGGCATCAACTGGATTATTCCGATCTGGAACATACCGTCATTGCCGCACTGTCCAACTCCGATAATCCACTCCAGATGATCCTGCATCAACGGTTTCGCCATATTCTCGTTGATGAATATCAGGATATTAATCCCGTGCAGCAGCGGCTCATTGAATTACTGTACCGCGGCGACCAGCCCACTGTCGCATCGTTGCCACCCGGATCGCTCTTCGGTGTGGGTGATGTGCTGCAAAGCATTTACGCCTTCCGTGGCAGTGAGCCGCTGATCCTGTATAAAAAAGTCCAATCACTTCAACAGGCCGGCCTGACGGATAAAGTCATTACCATGCGGGAGAATTTTCGCACGTTGCCCCCGCTGCTTGACGCCCTGAATGCCATGATCCACCCCACGCTCCAAATGGTGGATTCCCATGCGCCGCCCGACGCGCTGCGCATGGCCGATCTTTCCGCGCTATCGCATGGTCGCCCCGCCGCTGCAGCCGATGCATTCATCGGTGTGCCGGTGGAATTGCACGTTCTAACCGAAGATCGTTCCATGGATCAGCAAACGTCGGATGAATTCGACGCCACCGCGGATGCCGCGGACCTGGATAGCCATGATCCCATTACGGAAATGCTGGCCGATGAATTGGAAGCCGCCAAAATTGGACAACTGATTCTGCGGATGCGGGGCGATGGGCGTAAAATCGGCCCGGACGCGCGCCCCATTGAATATGGTGATATCGCCATTCTTCTGCGCGCTCCGCGGCAGCGCGCCCCCCATTACGTGCGAACCCTCAACACCATGGGAATTGACGCCAGCGCGGCGCTAACCACCGGCTTTTTTGCATCCGCGGAAGTGCTGGAAGTGCTGGATATTCTCCGTGTTCTGGATAATCCCGAGCAGGACATTGCCTTGGCCGGGGTGCTGATCGGGCCGGTCGGTGGTTGCACCATGGCCGATCTGGCGCTGATTCGCAAAACCATCGCGTTGCATCTCCCCTTTCATCAGGAAGTGCGGCGGTTCACAATGCAACAATATGCCGATGGACCCCTGAACATCCTGGCTGCTAAAATTTCCACCGCCTTCGAACAACTTGAACGCTGGCGGGCCATGCTCCGCACCGAGTCTCTGGTCAATGGCCTGGCACATATTCTGCGGGATGCGGGGTTGCTCAATCGTGCCGCCGCCATGATCGGTGGTTCGCAGCGGCTCGCCAACGTGCGACTTCTGCAGCAGCGGGCGGTGGAATTTTCCGGATTTGATATACAAAGTCTGTCCCGATTCCTCACTTTTTTTGATCGCCTGCGCGATGAACGCGACTTAGGCGAGGCGGCTCCGCCGGTCGGGAATGCGGTTCGCATCATGTCCATTCACGCCGCCAAAGGACTGGAATTTCCCGTCGTCTTTATCGCCGCGCTGGGATCCCCGTTTAATCAGCGTGATCTGCATGCGCCGTTGCTGGTTGATCGTGAAAAAGGCCTCGGCATCACCATTCTTGATGCCAACGGCGTCATTAAGCGAAATTCGCCCGGGCACATGTTGCTCTCGGAACAGCGGCAATGTCGATTGCTGCAGGAGGAAGCCCGCCTGCTGTATGTGGCCATGACCCGCGCACGCGATCATCTTGTGCTCGTAGGCCGGGCGGAGACATCCGCTGTTGAAAAATGGGCGCAAGTGCCTTTGCCCGGCGCAGCAAAATCGTCCGCCGTCTGGCATAAGCTGCCCGGAAATCCGCTGGACTGGCTGGGGCCGGTGTTCAGCCAATCGCACATCACCGGTACCGCCAACACACTGCTGCAATTGCACCTGACCGCCGAAACTAATATCCACGCCGACACCACGTTGCATACGCCGCAACAGAACGATTCGTTGGTTCATGAACTTTTTACCGCCTTTAGCATCGGCGCTCCACTTCCCCACGCCCCGACACCGGATGCCTCCCTGCAAGCCACACTCAATCGCATCATCCGCCCTTATGCGTATAGCGCACTAACGCGCCTGCCCGCGGTCACCACCGTAAGTCGGCTCAAGTCGCTGGCTTTTGATGATCCGGAATCGCCCGCGCATCCTCTGGATGCCAACATTGCGCCGCCGCGGTTAAATCTCGCGGCAAACAGTTCCGGCGCGCAAACCGGACTGGTCATTCACCGCATTTTGCAGCTTCTGGATTGGACCCAACCGATGACCGCGGATTATTTAGCCGCCGCCATCACAGACATGATTCAACGCGGCTTGATCTCCACCGACGCCGCGCTGGTGGATCGCCAGATGCTGCTGTGGTTCTTTACAACGCCGCTGGGCGGGCGACTGCAAACCGCCGCCACCCAAGCGACACGGGATCATCAGGCGCTGCGCGAAGTGAGTTTTATCTGGTCCGTGCCGACAACTCAAATCATTCCTGATTTTTCCGATCATGGTCCAGGCATAGCTTCCACCGCCGTTGCGCCACACCCCGATCTTGAGTCAACGCTCGTGCCAAACTCCGAGCGGACTTTAGTTCGTGGAACTATTGATGCGCTGCTCATCGAACCCGGACGTGTCGAAGTGGTCGATTACAAGACCGATGCTCCGCAATTCATCGAAGCCCGATTACCGGCCTACCGGCGGCAAGTCGCCTATTACGCCCGCGCCGCCAGCGCCATCCTTCACCAACCAGTCCAACAAACTTCCCTGGTATTTCTCTCCGCCCGCCGGATCGACACGCTACCTCTCATACCCGCTGCCGCAAGTTGACCTCGGCTTGGTGCGGACTATTTCTTAAGAGAATCCACGACGTGCTGGGCCTGGGATGCAATGTCCCCCTGCATTCCTCCGACATGGCGGATAAGCCCCCGCAACCCCCGCTTTTGGGCGGGATTGGTCGTGTGCCGCAACTGATTATTCAGAAACGCCGAATCCGCATTCACTTGCAATTGCAGCAGTTTGAGCAATTTTAATTGGGCCGCCGGCGGCATAAGCTGTTGTTTGCCGCCACCGCCACCGCCCCCTCCGCCGCCACCGCCTTTGTGCTTATTTTGCTCCTCTTTGAGGGCGTCAATGATGTCCTGAATTTTCGCGATGGCCGAGGCCTGCGCATCAAGCACCGGCTCATTGACTGTGGCCACGGCCAGACGGACGGAGGCCATCCGCATGTCGTCGATGATTTTGCCATTAAGCCAGGCCAGCAGCGGAGCGGGGCCTGCTTCCACCCGGCTTAACGCGGCAATCTCGGCGATGAGAAATTGCTGGGCGCGGGCGATGCCCACCGCCTGAACCTGCTGAGGGCGATTTAAGATTCCCTGCGCCACACGGGCTTCACGTAACGTGTGCGTTTCATCCATCAGCATTTTCTGCGCCTTGAGCAGCAATTGATATTGATGTTTCAAACTGGCAAGCTGCTGGGATAATGTTCTCTTAGCGCCTTGGAGCGCCTTGAGCATATCGCTGAGGGCATGGTGCGCCCTGGCCTGGTCGGATGATCCGGTTTGCATCTGATTTTCATTGATGGCCCCGGCGGCCATCCGCATGGTGGAACTGACCGCTTCCCCCTGCGCGATTTTCGCGGCTTTCGCCAAAGCTGCCGCCAGAGCCGGATTGCTTTTGTGCAGGTCCCCGGCCGCCTGTTCAAGCCGACTGGAAAGTTTGGCGGCCTTGCCGGCCAGAGTATCCTGTTGCTGTGACAGTTGCTTCAATGCCTTTTGCAAAGCGGCCGGCAGTTGATTCATATTCATGCCGATGGTTTTGGCCGCCAACGCCTTGAGTTGCTCTTGCAGCAGATGCTGCTGCTGAATCAATTTCCGGGTTCTGGCCACCAGCGCGTCAAATTCCCCCTGCGCGCCCAGGCGGCGCAATAACATCCGCATGATTTTGATGCCGTGATTCTGCGATTGGCCCGCTTTGGCCAAGGTCCGTGCCGCCTGGCCCGCGGAGGCGGCTTCCCGCGCAAGTGTGCCACCGCGGGCCAGGTGCGCGGCGGCATCCGGCATGATGATTCGACCGACCTCACCCATTTTAGCGGTGGCCAATGTCGCAAGTTTTCCCATGGTGGATTCATTGAGCTTATTGCGGCGGGCGATGCGATCAATGTGATGCAGCGTGCGGGTAATCTGATCGGCTCGCGCGGCCTGATCGCTCTGCCGGGCGGCCAGATCAGACAAAGCGGTTTGTTGCGCTGCCGTGGCTTTGCCGACACGTTGGATGGATTGTTCAATGGCGGCGGTTTGGGCGGCGGTCGCCTGTTGCCGCAGCAGCAGTGCCTTGATCGCCTGTCGGACGCTTTGCAAATCCGCCCGGAGTTCCGCGGCGATGGCTTCCTTCGCGCGGATCATGACCAGCAGGCTTGCGGATTTTACCAATGGGTGATGTTGCAGCGTGCCATTGGGCAAGGTGTGTTGATAGTTGTCACCGGCCAGGGCGGCGAGTTCAACGCTGTCTCCCGGCACGAGGTGCAAATCAGCCGCGGACCACGGAACAGTGCTGCTACCCTGTTGCAGGCGGGTTTGTCCGTCATACGCCAGCGTCTGCCACCGCAGTGGCGTGCGGAACGTCGGCGGGCCGCGGCCCTTGATATAAGTGACTGTCCCCATTAAAAGCAGCCGGGTCAGGCCCAGATCGTCGGTGCCCTGGATGGTCAGATGAAACGATCCATCGGGAGTAAGTTCCACGGAATGCCGGGGACGGGATATGACCACTGTGGGCAAGGCGTCGGGAATAACCGTGATGCGTAGCAGGCCGCCCCGGCGATTGGCCAGGCCGGAACCGCTGACCACCCGCAGCCGCGCCGCAATCGATTTATCCGCCAGCCAGCGCACGGTCACCGCGTGGGCGGTACGCCGCACCATCCGCACCGGAACGTTGATGACCTTATTGAAAATGGCATCCACGAACGCAAAAGATGAGAATGAATGTCCAGCGCCCGCGAGCAGAGGCTGATCGGCGCGAAATGTCATGGTGATGGTGGAACCGCGAATCACACGCACACGCCGATCCAGCAGATTCAGATGAAACGTGGGTGCCCCGGCGGCATACGATGGGGGCGCGATGTTCGCGGTGATCGTGAGGATGCGGGGCCGCGGCATTAAATGAATGATTACCCAAGGCTCATGCCGATCATCACCCGCCACGGGCCGAATCTGTAATGTTGTTCCCCGCGGCAACAACACTTTTTCATATAACGCTCCGTGCGCTGCGCCCTGCCAGGTCATGAGTTGCCAGGCCGTGGGCAGGTTATCCTGACGTACCTGCAACCATACCCGCAAATCCGGGTTGAAACCTTTGTTTACCTCCGCCCGCAACATCAGGGCCTGCCCCTTCGGCCAGATCACCGGCGGCCGACCGCTGGGAGTGGCCCATACAAGTTGCACGCTTTGTTGCCGCGGCCAGGGATGGTGCGCAAGCGGGTTGGTCCAACGCTCCCAAGAGAGTGCCGCATTCTTTGGATTCAAGCCAACCAGCGCCCCGGCCAACAACAGCGCAAGTACCGCCGCAATCCAGAGCCGCAGCACGGGCCGCCAGGATAACGCCGATCCAACACGCACAGATTGTGCGGTGTGATCGGCCTCCACAATGGCCTTCGCAGCCAGGACGTTGAGGCGATCAGCGCGATTTTCCATGAATTCAATCGCGGACTGCAACTGTTCATGTTGCAACGCCGCCGCATTTTGCAGAACACCGGCTAGAAATTGATCGGGAATAGGGCGTAGGAGTCGGGAGATAACATCACACCATAATCGATAGACCGTTCCGGCCAGCACGATGACCAGCAATATGAGCCGAAAGGTTCCCGAAAAGTGCAGAACATAATCTCCCACGGTCAAAATCAATGCCGCACCCACGAGCGTGGCAAGCACCCGTGCCACACCATGCAGCAGCAACGCCGCGCGCAGCGTCTTGCGCAGTTGTCCGATGCGATTGAGCAGTGCCGGAGCTGATGCGGGGTTATCCATAAGGTGTGCCAATCTCCAAGTTCTTCCGGCGGTGTGCTGAACGTTCAGATATTAACGGCCTGAACCGTCCTTTTCCATTTCTCCATAAAGCCTATTTTAGCGTGTAAATTATATTCTGTGCCAAAATTCGACATTTCTTCGCAGCGTACAAAGGCGTTTGATTTCCGTTCACGGGTCTGAGGGAAGTAGTGAGGGTGTGGGTTTTCCCGCGAAGTTATTGTTGCTCGTGCGCCATCAATCCTAATACGTTGGTGTGACAGAGATCCAACTGCCGCAACGCTTCCAACAACCCCTGGCCGTAGGCGACAATGTTCGCTTCAGGAAAAGTGGCCAGAAACATCACGTCCCGGATTTATTGCCACGCTCTTGCGCCGCGGGTAATTTGTGCGCGCAGTTGCACGCCCCGTGACCTGACCGCACTGTTACAGGAGCGCCCGGCGGCTTATTCTTGCACCAGCGTCCAGGTTTTATCCGGATTGTAGCGGGTCATCTGTCGTGCAATTGTGGCGGTATCCGGGCCGAGGTCCTTTTGATAGACCCGTCCCTGTTGATTGACGATAAATGTCATCACTCCGGAAGCACCATATTTGGCCGGAAACGCCACCAGAGCAAAGCCCGCTATCATATTTCCATTGATGACATAATTGTATTTTCCGCCCGGTGCGGACGATCCCTGCTTTTTGAGAATATGAAAATAATAGCCGTTAAATGGGTGCGGACCTTTGGTATGATGAACACCCGGGGTGTAGCCTTCCGCCGCGGCTTGTGCCACCAGCGGACCAAATGGGCTTTCCGGCTGTCCCACCACCGCCGGCCAGTACAAACCATCCTGTGTGCCCGGCTTACTGACCATCCGCTGGGCGTAACGTAAAACATCCGCTCCATCATGATAGGTGCCGGCGTATTGCCGCTGTGCTTCCACATACACTTCACAAACTTTGATGGTTTTCAATTCATCGGCACCAATTCGCCGCGCCAGAATTTCCGCCTTGCCGGCCTCCGTATCAAAAAACCATTTGCCATCCGCCAGTCGGGTGATCGGAATCGGAAAAGGCCAATCCTTATTTCCAATATATACAATGGAGGTATCCGCGCTTTTACGCTCCAACTGGAATTTCTGCTCGGCATGGGTGACGAACTCTTCAAAATGCCGATGATCCTCCACCTTATCGCCGGACGTTAATTCCTTAACCGCCGGCCCAAAAATGTGGTGCAGTTCCGCGTGATTCTGCGCCTTGACCGCCGCCAGCAGGGCGTCCGCCGCCGCCGTATCACTGGCGAATAATTCCTGGCCGACACCGGGCTGTCCCGGTTGTGCGGCGGGTGCGGCACTCACGTTGGCCGGCGCGCCACCGTTGGTCGCGGTTTGACAACCGCTTTGACTCATCATGACCATGGTGCCCAGCAACATGGTTACAAGAATTCCGAAGAACCTGGAAAAGTGGATTTTCATCGTCTGCTCCTGATTATAAATCTCAAGATATTCATTGTTCATACACGATCTTACCGCTTGCGTCCCATGGACTGCTGACCACGCCGGCTATCCTGCTGAACGCTTCGCCCGGAATTCATTCCCCGAAAGGCCGAAGGGGATTGCCGTTCCGGAGCATGTGCGGGCGCACGATATTGCGCACGGGGCATCGCATGATTTTCCGCACCGCGGTATTGGTGCGCTTGAAATTGCTGAATGCTTCGCCGGCCCCGGTTGGTTTCCCGTATCACATTGTTATTGCTTCTGTAATTTCCACCGAACATGCGGGTGGGCTGCACCGGCATTCGAGGCATCGGCTGCGGGCGATGACCGCCTGGCTGGACGAAGGCGGGCGGGCGATACGTCGGCTGTTGGGCCGGCCAGCCACGATATTGCCGCAATGCGCCGCGCGGAGCCATATTTGACGGCAGTGCCGGCAATGGCTGGCGGGCATCGCGTCTCCATCTTTGGGGAATTGGCCGTGCCGGCACCGGCCCGAAGTGACCCTGGTAGCCATGGTCATTATGCTCCTGGCGTATCCATCGGCCATGCTGATCGCGCCGCCAATCATCCCGCCAGCCAGGCCCTACGCTTACCCAGTGATTCCGCCAGTCACAATCATTGTCCAGCCATCCGCCGATGGCAAAACCAATGCCGAAGGTCACCAAAAGGCCCGGATTATAAACCTGCTGGCGGACATAAACCAGACTGGGGTCGTATTGCGGCACATAGATGATCTGCGGACTAACCGGTTCAATCCAGATTACACCATTTTCATTTATGACCTGCTGCTGCGGTGTGGACTGCAATGTTCCCGCGGCAATCGCCTGCGCCCGGAGCTGCTGGATGGCCTGCATAACCTCGGCCTGCTGGTTGAGAAACGCCACGCCCAAAGCTTGCGTCCACGCCATGTTCGCATTCATATAGGCCAGTACCGTGGGGTAATGCACCAGGGCTTTAATTGAAGCGTCCCAGTTCTGCGTATCAATAAGTATCTCGCTGGGCGCGGGATTGTACTGCAGCCATTGCGCTGCCAATGCCACCTCCTCCGGATAAGTGGACGCTGGCAGAAGTTGCGCCAGCAATGGATCCGGATACAGCGCAATCGGCGCTACAAGTTGATCAATCTGCCCGATGGTCAGCGGCGCAACAATCTGCGGCGTGGCAAATACAGGTGGTCCGGGGGCAATCGGCGGAGCTGGTGCAACGGGAGCCGGTGGCGGCGCGTATGGCATTGCATACGGTGTATAGCCCTGATACGGCGAATAATTCTGCGCGTTGGCCACCGCTGCCGACACCAACAGCAACATTGCCGCCAGTGCCATGCGATGTGGCAATCGATTCGGGCATCGTACCGGGATGCCCCATCCCATTTTAGCCGCGTGTGCTTGCACCGCGCGTTGTGCGCACAAGGGCAACCCTGCACGGAAATGTTGCCACGCCAGTGCCATAGGACGGAATCCCCATCGCCGATAAAATTTGCAAGCAGTCACAAACACCACCCTTCCAAGCATTCAGAATGGTCCAGCCACTGGATACCGGGACCGGCTCATTGATTTATATTATAGCAGATCGGCTCGGCGGGCGTTACACTCTATGCGGGTATGGTTTTATTGCGCCGCAAACACAATACCCCGGAGCACCGTCATGGTAATGCGGTGCCGCTGGTCCGCGTGGGGGCTGACGGCACCGGGCTATCACCACGGCGCTCGGGAAAGAGACTCTTGCGTTATCCGTAACCCGCATAAAGTGTCACAGGCCCATCTGCAGAGCGTGGCAATTAATCCGAACCAGGGTTCTGGGGTGCGAGTTTTCAGGACGAACCCTTCTCTTAGCACCGGCATTTATGCCGCTGATTTCGCCGTTCGCCCGGAAATATGGCCACGCCCGCAGCCTGACCACACCGCATCCGCGGTTTGCCGGAGCCTCATCGGTGCTCGTATCATATACGCTGCAGTCTTTTGATCGCGGCCAGAGCCAGAGCACGCCGCGGGATGGATTTTGGACGGATTATCCGGCGATGAATCTTGAATTATGCATTTTGGCCAGCGGCTCAAGCGGCAATGCCGCGCTTCTGCGGGCGGGAAATGAAGCCATGCTCATTGACGCCGGGATCGGCCCGTTGACGACGGATCGACGTATGATCGGCACGGGTCTGGACCTCACCGCGATCCGCGCGATTTGTCTGACCCATTTGGATGGCGATCACATCAACCCGGCCTGGTTGCGCGTGATGTTGCGCCGGCAAATCCGTATTTTCATCCCCGCCAACCAGATGAAATTATTGCGCCGTCTGGCCAGATTGGAAGAGGTGCTCAAGCCCATCATGGCGTTGACGACCACGTTTGCCCAGGATGTGTTTCATCCGCTCCCGACGCTATCCTGCACGCCGCTTCGCCTGCACCATGATAAAAAGGGCAGCTTTGGATTTTTGCTCCAGAGCGCCAAAACGCGGGTGGGATACGCCACGGATTTTGGTCGGCCCGTTCCAGAACTCGTGGAGCTGTTCGCCGGCGCGGATATTTTGGCCATTGAAAGCAATTATGATCCCGACATGCAATTGCAGAGCGCTCGACCGCCGAGGCTGAAAAAAAGAATCATGGGCGGAACCGGGCATTTATCCAACCCGCAGGCGCTGGAACTGGTCAGGCGGATTTTTGATCGAACAGTTGAGAAATACGGGTTGGACCATCAACCGCGTCATGTCGTGCTGCTGCACCGCAGTCGGCAGTGCAATTGCCCCGTGAAATTACGCGCACTATTTGAAACCGATCCGCGCATTGCATCGATTCTCACCTTGTCACATCAGCACCAGAGAACCGAATGGCTGGGCGCGCCAGATCGTAGAGCGCTGCCGGGTGAGCAATTGTGTATGTTTGCATCCCATTTTCAATTATGATATAAATCATTCATCGGCTGCCACTGATTGTGACTCCGGATGATTCTGAAAGATGGGGATTATCCTTTATTCTGGAGATCGGTCATGAAAGCCGACGTTTCTTCGTTAACTGAATCCACCGACCCCAAGATTCTCCTCCGCATCACCAACGCGCATGTGCGCCAGTGGCTTGCGGATGTAATCAAACTCTGCGAGCCGGGAAACATTGTTCTATGCAATGGCAGTGACCATGAGAAGGATCAGTTGCTGGCCCGCGGCGTATCCGATGGCACATTCATCCGTCTGAACGCGCAGAAACTTCCGGGCTGCTATCTGCATCGCTCCAACCCCAACGATGTGGCGCGCATGGAGCAATGCACGTTCATCTGCACGCCGTCCAAAAACATGGCCGGCCCGACCAACAACTGGATGGAATCGCGCGACGGCTATGAGAAACTGACACATTTCTTTCAGGGATGTATGAAGGGCCGCACCATGTATGTGCTCCCCTTTGTCATGGGGCCGGTGGGCGCACCTCTGGCCAAAGTCGGCGTGCAGGTTACGGATAGCGTCTACGTGGCTGTGAGCATGGGCATCATGACACGCATGGGCAAGGTGGCGCTGGACGCACTTGGCTCTTCCAATGAGTTTACACGCTGCCTGCACAGCGTCGGTGATTGCCACCCGGATCGGCGCTATATCTGCCATTTCCCATTGGATAATACCGTATGGAGTTTCGGCTCCGGCTACGGCGGTAACGCGCTCTTGGGCAAAAAATGCCTGGCCCTGCGTATCGCCAGTTATCTTGGATATCAGCAGGGCTGGATGGCCGAGCACATGTTAATCAGCGGAATCACGGAACCCGGTGGCCGCAAAAATTATATCGTGGCGGCCTTTCCCAGCGCCTGCGGAAAAACCAATTTCGCCATGCTCATTCCGCCGGAAAGTTATAAACTCGCCGGCTGGAAGGTTACGACCGTGGGCGACGATATCGCCTGGCTGTGGGTGGATCAGCAGAGTGGAAAACTGCGGGCCATCAATCCGGAAGCGGGATATTTCGGCGTCCTGCCGGGTACCAATTGGCAGACCAACGCCAATGCCATGCACACCATGGCTCGCGATACGCTTTATACCAATGTCGCCCTGCTCCCCGATGGTGATGTCTGGTGGGAAGGAAAAACCGAAACGCCCCCGCCCCATGCCATTGACTGGACCGGTCAGCCCTGGACGCCCGAATCCGCTCATAAAGCCGCGCATGCCAACAGCCGCTTCACGGCACCCATGGTGAATAATCCCGCATTGGATTCGGCCGCGAATGATCCCGATGGCGTACCGGTGACCGCCATTGTGTTCGGCGGGCGCAGAACGACGACCATACCCGTCGTTTACCAGGCTTTTAACTGGAGCTACGGCGTTTATGTTGGCGCAACGCTCAGCAGCGAGACCACCGCCGCCGCGTCCGGCAAGGTGGGCATCGTGCGGCGGGATCCCATGGCCATGCTGCCATTCATCGGCTATAACATCGCCGATTATTTTGCACACTGGTTCCGCATGCGCCGCCGCATGACGGATTGCCCGCGCATCTTCCACGTCAACTGGTTCCGCAAGAATCAGCATGGGCAATATGTCTGGCCGGGTTATGGGGATAACATCCGCATCATCGAATGGATCGTCAAACGATCCCACGGCGAACTCGGTGCCGTGGAAGGCCTCCTGGGATGGATGCCGCACACCGGGGATATTAACCTTGAGGGATTGAAACTTGATCCCGCTGAATTCGCCGCGACTCAAACGGTGGACCCGGAGGCGGTCAAGGCGGAGATTCTCACCCAGGAAGAATTATTTATAAAACTTGCCGGTGAATTGCCCAAGGAATTGATTTTCATGCGCGAATTGCTGGTCAGCCGGTTATAATCCGTGCATGAAACATACCATTATCGTTACCGAAGGCCTTGAAGCGGTGCCCTTTGCGTGGTTAAAGCAACACGCTGATGTGCGCGAGGTTTCTTATAAAGACCGCGCTGCTCTGGCTGCCGCGTTGCAGGACGCCGCCGCGTTAATTGTCCGCACCTATACCCAGGTCCGTGCCGAATTGCTTGCCGCCGCGCCCCATCTCAAGGTTGTGGGCCGGGCCGGCGTGGGCTTGGAAAACATTGATCTCCAGGCATGCACTCAACGTGGCATCAAAGTTATTTCCACCCCGCAGGCCAATACCCACGCCGTTGTGGAATATGTCTTCAATCTGATTTTTTCACTGGGCCGACCGGTGGTTCATCTCAACGCGCCAATTTCCGCCGAGGAATTTCATCGCTACCGCAAAACCAATCGTGGGCTGGAATTGCATGGCAAAACCCTGGGCATTCTGGGTATGGGGAGTATTGGCCGATCGGTCGGACGCGTGGCCCACGCCCTGGGCATGAATGTGATTTACAATGATGTGATTGATGTCTCAGAACATATTGATTTTCCCGCACAAAGTGTGGACAAGCCGGAGCTTTATCGCCGTGCGGATATTCTGACCATCCACGTCAGCCACCGCCCGGGCAATGAGCGGATGATCAATGAGAAAACCTTCGCGCTCATGCCGCGCCACACTATTCTCGTCAACACGGCCCGTGGCGAAGTGGTCGATGCCGGAGCGCTGGCGGAGGCTTTGAAATCAGGAACGATTGCCGGGGCCGCAATTGATGTGCATGAACCGGAACCACCGGGGCCGGATTATCCATTGTGGGGTGTGAATCATTTAATTTTCGCGCCGCATCTGGCCGCACGAACCCAGGGAGCCATGGACGCCATGAGCTGGGTGGCCCGGGACGTAGTGGAATTTCTGGCATCCCTGCCAACCTGATCCACCTCATGGCACGCCCCCCGCACCGCAGGGCCTGTGACATTTTCTGCCCAAGGGCACCGACGGCGCCGGGCAACGAACAACGGGCAGCAGAAGTTAGAAGCTAATTAGGCAGCGACATTACGCCGCCGCGCGCCAACATGTTAGCCGGTGGGTTTAACCCACCGGAGTGCCCCGGCGAAGGGTGGTGATATCCCTTGGATCGCCGGTTCGCCGGAGGAAGGCCCGCCACGCCTCCGGGGATAGCCGGAGCGGTTATGCCGCCGGTTGATATATTGGGCATAGCGAAAATGCACCCGTGCGATGGCCCGCGCCAGAGCGTTGGAACGGTACGGTGTGGCAATGAGGTGAATGTGGTTGGGCATCAGACAGAAGCCGAGGATCGTCACATTCGCGGCGTAGACCAGTTTTATAGCGTTGCCCAATTATTGCCTTTGGATTCTTTCGGAGTACAGTATTTTGGTTTATTGTATTTCTGAAATTCTTTTTCTCTAGGACGGCACGTATAGATGGAAGAACATGATAGCTAATGCCAAAGTGATATTATTTTGGGCGATAGAATGCATCTTGATTGCATTCATGATAGTCTTAAGTGTTTTCATCTGGAAGAATGGATCTTCGCCAGCAGAGGTACATATATCTCCGTTAAGAGAGAGGCAGTTATCACAATATTCCATAATAGTGCGCATTGTCGGAAATTTAGCTGGTCAAGCGGCAAAATTGCCCCTCAATGCAGGCTCAAGTGCGCATGCCGCCATATTATATTGGCAGGCTGCATGCGTGTCTGATGCTGCGGCCCGTCAACTACCGCCCGATTTTGCCCTAGACTTGGACTCTTTCTCCCAGACGTATTCAAATTTCGCGGTCAGATATCTTTCTATGCAAAAAACTCACATAAATCAAAGACTTTTAAGATTGCTTAAATTCAAACCGATTTCATTCATGGTGTCAAATCTTACAAAGCGAGATAAACGTTATTTATCTGCAAGTACAGCTTATAAAGACATTATATCGGACGGTGACCCTAGCGTAGCTTTAATACACAATAGACGATTCTACCATCGGTATCTTCAGTTCAGCAGGATAATGATTGCTTCGTTGATTATGCGTGCTTCCGAGTTGGCGAAACTAGGACATCATGCATACGCTGGGGTGCTCTTTTGGCAGGCATACACAGTTGGGAATGTAATGACTCATGAAGCGTCCGCAATGGGAGTTAATTCATCGGCATGGAAATTAAACGTGGATGCGCTGAATTTAGCTCAGATGCAGTTTAGATTGGCTAAGGGTGGTTTGGAGAATGACTTTGACAAACTAATGACAATTCAATCACGATATGATAGGTGACATGGACTCACACACCTTGGACAGCCGCCGATTAATCCAGGGCGAAATCATATATAGCCAAATCCATATGACGATTCGGTTTTTCCCGTATCTCCGGGGATGTCGGTCGCCGCTTGGCCGCCAGTTCGTGTGAAAATAGCGTGCATCTGCCCTTGTAACCGCCGAATTCCGTATTTCCGCGCAGCATATTATTCCGCCGTCG
>JAKBAC010000011.1 GCA_021809365.1 Planctomycetota bacterium
TCACGCGGAAAAGTGCCGACATTGCAGACCCTGTTATGGCTGGTCCAGCAGTTGGCGGCGTTGAAGATCAATGAATTCCAGTTGTATATTGAAAATGTCTTTGCGTTTTCGCGGCATCGTGACATGTATGCCGATACCACACCGCTGACACCGGATGACATTCGCGCCGTTGACGCGGCTTGCCGCACATTTCATATTGACTTTGTTCCGTCACTGACTTCGCTGGGACATTACGATAAGATTCTGCGGTTGCCGCGGTATCGGCATCTGGCGGAGGTTGAGCCGGCGGAGCTGCGGCACCGGGGCATCAAGACTTGGAGCGATGATCCATGGACGCTGTGCGTGACCGATCCGGAATGCAAAACCCTGATTTCAGAAATGTATGCTGATTTTCTGCCCTGCTTTTCCAGCAAGCGTTTTAATATCTGTTGCGATGAATCGTGGGATCTCGGTCAGGGCCGCAGCGCCGCGCAAGCCGGCGCGGACGGCATCGGCAATTTATATGTGGACTGGGTTAATTTCTGCGGCAATCTCGCGGCGGGGCATGGCAAGACCGTCCAGTTGTGGGGCGATATTATTCTCAATCATCCGGAACTTATTCATCGATTGCCGGACAATGCGACACTGCTGGAATGGGGATATGCGGCGGATCATCCGTTTGATGCGCACGGCAGGCTTTTTGCGCAATCCGGTCGCCCATTTTATGTATGCCCCGGCACATCGTCCTGGCAATCTCTGGGCGGGCGGTGGAATAATGCCTGGCGGAATATGCTCAACGCCGCGCAGGCCGGCCTGAAGAATGGCGCGGTCGGATTTTTGAACACGGACTGGGGCGATCATGGTCACCAGCAGATGCCGGCCATCAGCCTCATACCGATGGCTTATGGAGCGGCGGTGGCCTGGAACGCCGCCCGTGGCGATCCGATATCCGCGGCAGATGCGGCCGGGCTGCATCTTTTTGGCGACCGCACCGGGCGGGTTGCGCCAGCGCAATGCGCCATGGCAAATATTTATGAAAGTATCACGCGGGAACCACTGCCCAATGCGTCGCTGGAATTCAAACTCTTTCGCGAGGAATGGGAACAACGGGAATTTCTGAATCTGGCGAAAGCGGATTCGCTTCTGACTCAATGCAACAGCATTGTCGCAACGGGCGCGGCATTGGAACAAGCAGATGATTCATTGGATCAACACCAACAACTGGCCCGCGATGAACTGCTGCTTACCTGCGGGGAAATTGCTTATGCACTGAAGCGCACGATGGGGCGATTGGGCTATCTGGCCGGCGAACCATCCTGGCCTGGTGGCGATGCGCATGAGCCGATCGCGATGCTGGAAAAACTAAAAGAACAATATGCCCGCCTGTGGCTGCAACGCAACAAGCCCTCACGGCTGGAAGATATATTGGCTATTTTTGATCTTCGCATGGCAGAACATCGCCGCCTGGGGTGTCGGTGAGACGTGTGTTTTTTCCGGTTCAGCAACTCCAGCACCCCACCCGACCATCATCCAGAGCATATTTACGGCGGCACAGGGATGACCGCATCAGGCCTCATGCGATGACCATTGAGGCGTAATAAATCCACTTCGACAATCCGCCAATTACCGGGACGGCGATGATCACGCCAGACCAGCCGCCACGATGTGACAACTGGACCGTAATCGCGCGTGCCGGTCCAGATGACCAGGCTAACCGTGGCCTGATTTTTCATGATCCGCACGGCCATGGAACGGATAATATTTTCCGTAATGTGGGCGGCCCCAAGTCGCTCGGTAAGACCAGACTGAATCGCGGCATAATTCCATTGTCCGAATATCGCCCGCTTTGAAACATACTTCATGATCGCTGGAACATCAGCACGGGCCGCGGCACGAACGATGGCATTATTGGCGTTGACCAGCCGTTCGCGGGGAGTAACGACCATCCAGGCAATGAATATCCATAGTAGCGCGAATCCCAATATTCCGGCTCCGGCCTTACGGAGCGCGGCGTTGCGCGACTGAAAGCCGCGCCATACGCCGGCTGCACCAACCAGCGACAGGGCCGTCCATATTCCCCAGTGATTATCAAAAAACAGGCTGCCCCAACCGGAAGGAAATTCGGTGCCAAGTCGAATCAGCGCCACTGAGGTTTCCGTGTCACATAAATTTGCGGCATCAAAGAACAACGCACATCCTCTGGCGGACAATCAGCCGACCATGCAATCATAATAGCCATCCACGTCGCAGCACGCACACGGGCGAGGTAACGTTCAGAAGCACATTCGCGTTCGACGGCCACGGGATTCCTCCGGGTGCGTGACACTCTGCGCGGATTACGGATGCCGCAATCGTCTCTCCCCCGAGCACCATGGCGATAACCCGGTGCCGTCAGCCCCCGCGCGCTCCAGCGGCACCGCATTGCCATGACGATGCTCCGGGGTTTCGTGTTTGCGGCGCAATAAAACCATACCCGCGTAAAGTGCCACACCCCCGCGCTCGCCCAGAAATGGGATGGTTGATTTAATTGCTCGTATCCGTTAGTTTAATAGCCTTGCCGGGGACGTCGTTCAATGGGAGGACGGCGCGTTCGCAATGCGCAAATGTGGGTTCGATTCCCATCGTCTCCAGTCGGTTGATTCACCTAGATTTACGCCACTTTTCTGCACGGATAATGGCTTTTCTTCATCATGCCCTTGCGTGGCCACGGTGCTGCGGTGCGCTTAGGTTTATCACATAAAAGCGTCCCATTGCGCGCCATACAATCGGAAGGGGTATCGTGCCTGTAATCTTCGAGCGTGGCAATAAATCCGAACCGTGGTGCCGGGACGCCCCACCCTCTTGCGCAATCTGAAATCTGAAATTTGAAATCTCAAATCCCCTCATACCCGCGTGTGCTTCCACCGCGCGTTGTGCGCGGCAGACGCCGGTGTTAAGAAAGTAGTAAGTAGACCGCAGGGATTGCCCCATCTTGCGACAGCATAACTTTAGTTCCAGCGTTATGTGCTCTGTTCAACTCTCTACTGATCTCTGCTCTGCGGCAACAGCCGCCGCCGCGCGTGCTTGCACCGCGCGTAGTGCGTGACAGAGCACTGTCCCCCGGGGGTTGCCTCATCTTGCGACAGCAACTCTTTAGTTCCAGCCTTACGTGCTCTACTGTTCAACTCTCTGCTGTTCTCCTGCTCTGCGGCAACAGCCGCCGCCACTGGTGCCCGGATTGCTTGCCACGCCCGCTCCGTCCGGGTTGTGAGCTATGGTGTTGTGAGCTATGGCTTTCAACGGGGGTGGCAATCGGCTATTATGATATTTGGTGGAGTGTGATTGCCCGGCGGTATCGGGCAGGGGTTACAAGCGGGGGATGTTCCTCCTTTTGGAGCAACGGAAAAGGTTATGGCTCAGGCAGACATCACAGTTGTTACCGAGGCACACTTGCCGGTAATCGTCGAATTGTACAATCAGGTTTTCCGTCCACCGGAAAGCGAGAATTATTTTCGCCGCCGGTTTCAGGGACGGTATAACGTGCTGGCAATGCTGGCGTCGCTGGATAACCGGCCCGTTGGTTTCTGCGTGGGCTTTGAGCTTAAGCCTCTGGTATTTTACTCCTGGCTTCTGGGCGTTCATGCGGACTTTCGGCGCAAAGGTATTGGACAGCAGTTGCTGGAATCGCAGATGGAATGGGCCAAATCCCACAACTATGAATTTGCCCGGATGGAGATATTGAATCGCCATCGCGCAATGATGCATCTTGCGGTGCTGCTGGAATATGATATTGTCGGAACACGATGGGACTCCATGCACGCTGATCTGCTGATCCAATTTGAAAAGCCGCTGACCAATGACCTGCGCTAGCCGATTGTTTTCAGCGGCCACCCGGGTGGTGACGGCCGCGCTGGTCGCAACCGTGATTCTCGGCCTGGCCATACCACCCGCAAAGGCGATGGTGGCGGCGGGGCCATTGGCCCAAGCGTACCAGAATGTCCTCACCGCGATGCGCCGGCCACCCACCAATGGTCTGCTGATCATCAGTGTGGAATTACCGGCCCGTCTGGCACGAATCGGTCTGCAACCCGCCGATATAATCACCCACATAGCGAATCAGCGCATTGGCGGCATCGCCGCTTTCGATGCGGTGTTAAAGACACATTCGACAGCCAGACAACCCGTCCCGATCATCGTGGTGCGGGCGATGCGGATTGAGCATTTTTTAGCTACCGCCGCAACGCTCCAGGAACTCAAAAGCGTTGGTGTAATCAGCGTGCGGGCTGGAGCGCCGGCCCCGTTGAATCCACCGGCAACCGCGCGAGCGCAACTGAAACTGAATTGGTCCCGCATTCCAACGATTGAACCGCGCGGGCAGGAGGCCGTCGGACAGGACACCTGGATGCTGGTGTTTTATCACCAACTGGTTGTGGGCGCTATTCAGCTGCGGGTGTCGCATCTTGGCACAACATGGAAACTTCTGTGGAATCAGGAGTCGGTGGCGAATGGGCCGCTGCTTCCGATGGCCTGGAAAATTGCCTTTGAACCGGGGGATTATCAGCATTCTCCCGCGCTTCGCATGACGACATTCACGCGCTGGACGAGGGCGGGAGCGATCCAAGGCCGATACGCGGGTAATACGTTATATGCTGCGCCGCTTACACCGAAGATAACCCCAACTCGCGCGCCCGCCTGTAATTCCGCAGCCAACGCCGCACCATTGCCCTTGCTGGCGCTGCTGGCCTCCGCGCTGCCGGCGCATCACGGACTGGTGTTGCCCATAAGTGACCTAGCCCAACAAACACTGGAAACCCGCTTGGGATGCGTGTTGACCATCGGCAAGCAGCAGGAGATTCATTTTGCCGGGGCCAATCAGCGCGTCCGGGTGGTACGCATGTTGTGGATGGATCAGCCGCGGTATAAGTTCTGGATTTCACCGCATGGCGGGCTTTTGGGAATAAATTTTGGCCGGGGCTTTTCCGCTTACCGTGTCGGTGGCGGCATGATCATCAGGCGAATTATTCCCAAGGCCCGGCTGATCAATGTGCTGCCCATGAATGTCACGCTCAAAGAGCATTGAGGATAGTGAATTTACCATGCCGATGTTTACGCTTCTGGCGGATCCCGCAACGTATCGCCCATGCACGCAGAACATGCTGGTGGATGTGGAATTTCGTGATTACTGGCGGGAGCATTTTGCCACGCATTTTGAACTGACCTCGTTGCTGGCGGCGCAAGTTTACGGTGCCGCGGCGGCTGCGGATATTGCCGCCGCGCGACGGGATCTTATTGATGAAATGACGATGTTGCGGATACAGCCGGATCGCTACGGCGAATTGGACCTGCAAGTCATGGGCATGGTGCGGCAAAAATGTCTTTCCCGGCACCATATTCCTGATCCGTTTCTCCTGACCAAGCGCCGGGAAAATGATGCGATGCTGCCGCTGTATCCCCGCGTGGCCGCACAAATTGACGAATATACTGATCCGGCCCACGCGCTAAGGACGTTAGTGGAAGGAGCCTTTGCGGGCAATATTTTTGATCTTGGGGCCACCGTCACCGCCAAACTCTATGCCCATGAATCGCCGGATTTCTTTAAGGTTCGCGCCACGCTTGATGGCAAGCGCCCCTGGCTGGTGGATCATCTGGACGCATTTTCACAGCGCGTTGTGCATGGCCCCGCCTATCATAAAGCACTGATCTTTGTGGACAACGCGGGCAGCGATTTTATTCTCGGCATGATTCCGCTGGCGCGGTGGCTGGCCGGGAGGGGAACGGACGTATGCCTTCTGGCGAACCAAACCGCTTCTCTTAATGATATGACCATCGCGGAAACGCGCGAACTATTGCCGCGCCTGGCGGCGCTTGATCCGGTGCTCAAAGGGTTCATCGACAGCGGAAAAATTACCGCCGCCAGCTCCGGCGGGGGTACGCCGCTGCTGGATCTCCGTGCGGTTGCGGATGAATGTAATCACGCAGCTCAGGATGCGGACTTGCTCATTTTTGAAGGCATGGGCCGGGCTTTGGAAAGCAATTTTAACGCGGTATTCAAGGTCGATGCGGTCAAGTTGTGCATGATTAAAGATGAGCTGATCGCCCGGCGGCACCAAGGGAAGGTTTTTGATGTGGTGTTCCGATATGATCCGTCATTTATTCGCATAACGCAAAAAATAATGGCGTGAAGATGCGGCAGGGCATGGTGGCATAAAATACTTTCGCGGAACGAAAATAATCTGGAAAATTGATGAACCCTTTGGCCACAAATGTTCGATAAGATAGAGTTGATTATGAATACTGTGCGGAGCAGTGCGGTGAGCACAATTAGTTTATCAAAAATCGAACAGGAACAGATCCGTCAGATTATCGAAAATCTGAAAAAAGAAGGCGAATCGCTGGGGCGGAAGCATCGGCGGCGGCCCGTTCAGCAGATCATGTGGCTCAAGCGCTTGCCGCGACCGGATCGACCGCGCAGTGCCGCATTTCGCGTGCGAACTGAGGACGTTTCCCTCAAGGGAATGGGGTTTTTGACCAGGCGGCGATTGCAACCGCATGAATATGTGGTGGCACCATTGCAGTTTCGTGAGGGCGGCGGCATGTTGGTGCTCTGCCGTGTGCGATTCTGCAGCGAGTTGCCGGAAGGTGGATATCGCGTGGGCGCGGAATTTGAAGAAACACTCGCCGATCCGACCGGGACAACACGCATCCCGCAAGCCTGGCTCAAACGGGGTTGGTCCGCACCGGTGTAATCTTAAGGGCTTCTCAATAAATAACCTGTACAATCCTGCTGGTTCTTTTAAACCCTGACGAGGGGTGAGCCTACGCCCCCGCAAAAGCGGATAAAAGTGACAGCGCATGGGGATGGAAATTGCGCTTTTTAGCTATGCCTGGCGGCGAATGATCACCGGCTCAATCTGCCGGGCCTTGCCGCTTTCCGCGCCAAGCAATAATTCTGGAATGATACGCTGGCGAAAATTAAAAATGTCGGCAAGCCGCCGGCGTATAAAAAAGTGATGAGCCATCAGCCCCAGGGAACCCCATGGCAGGCGATAGAGCACTTCATCAAAGATCACACATCCCTGATCCTCAGACCAGAACCGATGGGTATGCACCCATTTCAAAAATGGCCCGCGCAACTGTTCATCACGGAATTGCCGGGGCGGAGTGTATATGGAAATGCGCGTCTCCCAACGGATGGGAATATGCAGCCAGATGATGGCGTATTCAAGAGCGACATTGTTCCGCATCACCGGTTCACCGGAGCAGCGGATCGTCATCTGCAGCCACGGCGGAGTGAGTTGTGGAATATGCCGGGCGTCCGCAAAAAATGAAAATACCTTCTCCAACGGAAGTGGAAGCCACATCTGACACGTTAGACGGTATTCGCGCGACATGCTATTTCCTTGCGGAAGTCATCCGTCGTCATGCGGGTGTAATTCCAACTAAATGCCGTCACAGCGCGGCCAACAGGGTTAACGCCGGTGCCGCGATGCGCCGTCGCGGCTTGACGCCCGGCACGTTCAATGTGCCGACTAACCTTTCCCGACGCCTAACTCTTTGGATCCCTGGTACGGATTTTCAATTTCCGGCTTTTTCACCACGGTATCTTTCATGTGCAGCAGCATCGGAGACGCTATCGCCAGGGTACTGTATGCGCCGGTTATCACGCCGATAAGCATAGCATAGGCAAAACCATGCACGCCCTGACCGCCCCAGATGTACAGAATCAGCACGACACAGAATACCGTAAAGGTCGTCCAGATGGTCCGGCCAAAACATTGGTTGATCGAATCATTGACCAGCTTGGGCGTCAGCGGCTGGCGGGAGCGCCCGCGGTTTTCGCGCACGCGGTCAAAAATAACAATCGTGTCATTAACGCTGTACCCGATAATGGTCAGATACGCGGCGATCATCGTCATGTTGATCTTAAAATTATCCACCAGCATAAAATTGCCAAACCAGGTGTGATGAATGTACACCGCCAATACCGTCGCTGCCACAGCCACGACGGCATCATGCACCAGCGAGAATATCACACCAAAGCCATAACGGATGCCGCCGAAGCGAATCCACACATAGGCCACAATTAAAAACAGCGACACCAGCACCGACATCACGGCATTCAGCCGCGCCTCGCTGGCCACCTGGGGCGCAAAACTGGTAACACCCGCAAGGCCGCCGGAGGTGGTCAACGCCGTGCGCACAATCCGCCATTCGGGTGCCGCCACATGCGATTTCCATTGCGTGACCAGCCCGGAATTGTCCGCATTGTAAAGCAGGCTTGGATCAGTGGCGACGACTACGGCATCGGTGACGGCCGGTTTTTGGCCCGGTGCGGTCGGCGCATATTGCAATGCGATCACGCGGAATGGCCGGTATTGCAGCGAAGCAAAATCAGGCTCCTGACTCATGGCGCGGATGCGCGATGCAATCTCCGAGGCGCTCTGGGCGGGCGTAATATGATGCAGAAAAATCGCCACGCCCCCGCGGAAATCGCCGATATTCGCCCGCGGCAGGCCGGGTGCCATATTGGCCAAATTGGAGTGTGTGATCGGCATGACCGTAGCATCATCAAGCAGATCCTGAATGTGGCGGGATGTGACGGCAAGATGCGTAAAGGTCAGTCGCCGGGTAACTTTGATTACGTCCGCAAATTTCGCTTCCAGTGCATGGGTCAGCAGTTGCACCGGGGCCAGCGCCGGGGCCGTGGTGATGCCCGCCGCGGGTTTTGCCGCCTTGGCCTGCGGCGGATTGACGATGCTGGTGATGATGACAAATTGATTCTCATGCGTGCCCACGGAATAAACAGTGGAATGCCGCAGGGCCTTAAGTTCACTATTTGCGCGGCCAATCTGGGCGATACGCTTGCGCACCATACTTACCGACAGGTGCTTGCCGGGGCGCAGTTGCAGCGTTACCTGGGTGCCGCCGTTGAATTCGGTATCATATTTTTTATTGCCACGGGCCACGAAAGTGATGATCCCGGCGATCATGATAACCCCGGAAATCACCCAGAATATATGCCGCTTTCCGATCCAGTCAAAATTGGTGACCGTGAACACACGCATGAACGGCCAGCGGCCTTTAAGCCAGGTGAAGGTAAACAGATCGCGAAAATATTCCTGAATGGACAGATCCTCAATTTTACGCATGATTCCCGCGCGAATGGCGGCGATCATCAAAGTGCGCGTGACAAACAACGCCGTGAACATGTGCACGGCCAGACCGATCAACAGCGTAATGCCGAAGCCTTTGACATCCTCCGATCCCATGAATATCAGCACGATACTGGTTAACGACGTGGTTAAGTTGGCATCAAAAATCGTCCAGAATACCCGATCATACCCCTGTTTCACCGCCAGCCAGAGCGATGCGCCTTTATGAATTTCCTCACGGATACGTTCATTAATCAGGATGTTCGCATCCACGGCCATGCCCAAGGTCAGCACGACGCCCGCAATGCCCGGCAGGGTGAAGGTGGCGTGCAGCATGGCCATGACGCCCAAGGTTAAAAGTAAATTGAGCATCAACGCCACATCGGCGAATAAACCGGTGATGGTGTAATAGACAAACATAAAACCCAACACCACAATCACCGCGATGATCGCACTGTGTAATCCGGCTTTGAGATTATCCGCACCTAGTGTGGCACCGATGGTCTGCACGGAAATGGGCTGCGATTGCAGCGTGGCGGGCAGGGATCCGGCGTTGAGCGTCTGTACGAGCAGTTGACCTTGCTTTTGGATATCCCGGGCTGGATTGCGCGCCGATGGCATGCCCAATGTAATTTGACCGGAGCCGGCGATTGTACTTTGAATCGTTGGAGCGGTTATGGCTTTATTATCCAGCAAAATAGCCATGTCCCGATGGATATTCTGACTGGTGAGTTGACGCATATAAGCGGCACCAACGGTATCGAGATTAAATCCCACGGCCAGTCCACCATTTTCCGGATCGGTCTGCAGCCGGGCATTATTCACCTGCCAATGCGCCCGGCTGGTACCGTGCGTCAGAGCGCGGGCGGTGGTGGTGTAAAGCAGAATATAATGCTGACCTTCATATTGGCCGACCACATATAGTTCGCGCGACCGTAGAATGTCTTTCCCATCGTGCGGGCTTATCTCAAACCACGCCGTACCCGCCGGGGTATATCCATTGTGCGGCCCCTTGGTGGCCAGTTGAGCCAGCGCTCGCTGGGCGGCGGCATTTTGCGGATTGACCGTAATGCGGAAGTCCAGCACACCGGCACCGCGCAACATGCGTTCAAGCTCCGCGGGGTTATCCAGACCCGCACTATGTCGCCGGACGCGGGCGTAGGCGGCCTGAATCTGTTGAATCATTTTTTGCCGATCCGGGTGACGTTTGATCAGATCAGCAAGGGCAGCCTGGGCCTGCGGATTTTTCTTGCCGTAGGTGGAAGAAAGCAGATTCGCCAGATGCTGCACGTTGACGTTAAAAGCCAGCACGTTTTGCAGCGTGTTCTGATAGGCCACCGAAGCGTTGTTCAAAAGCGCAATATCCCGTGCTGGAATATTTTGCGGATCATTGGCGTATTTGGCGGCGATTGCGCGAGCGGATGCCAAAGTATCATAGCGGCGCGCCAATTGGTTCAGCAGTTTTAATCGGGCGGCATTGCCCTGGGCCAGCACGGTGATCTGCGTCTGCCGCTCTTTTCCATGCAAGGCCATGGCCGCGCCGATCTGAGATGGCATCACATTTTTTGCCAGCAATTCATCGACCAGTGCCTGATAGTGGTTTTGGGCCTGGCGCGATGCGGCACTGGCCAGCGGCATCTGAATTTCAATGCGTTCGCCGGCAAGTACCCGCCATATCAAATTATGCACGTTGCCGGGATCCACGCGGCGGCGCAGCACGGAAATGACCTGCTGGGCGAGAACATTTGGATCGCCTTTATATCCGGGCGGTACGTCAAGCTGATAAATCAGATCCGTTCCACCGGATAGATCAATGCCGCCCTTGAGGCCATTGGAAACAATGCAGAACAGCGCCAGAGCGATAGCGCCGAAAATAAGAATAAAACGGGAAAGTAAATTGGATTTCATGTTGTTTCCAGAATTTTTTGCCGACCGCACCGGCGGCCCGCCACCTACATCCGCCGACTGCTCCGATGGGGTACCACCGGTGGATCATTAACTTTTTGCCGGGGCCGCATCGGCCTCATCAAGCACCTTAATAATGGCTGCTTTGGTATAGCGCTCTTTGATGTTGTTCGCCTCATCAACCTTCAGCACCACCTCATCATCCCGCACCTCCACGACCGTTGCGATCAGGCCGCCGGCCGTCACGACATGCGAACCGCGCTTCAGCGCGCTGTACATCTGATCGCGCTTTTTCTGTTCCCGTTTGCGCCCGGAACTCATGAAGAAAAACACCACGATCAGCATCAGCGCCAGCGGTGCGAAGCTCATGATTTCACTGGTGATCGATTCCGGTTGGGCCGCGGGTCGGCTGGTGGCCGTACCCGACCCGCCTGCCGATCCCGATGTCGCCGGCACCGTGCCGCCGGATAGCGTTGGTGCGGCGGTGGGGGCCGGTTGCACGACCGGCGCTGCCGTGGCGGGGGCCGCGGAACCGGTCATAGGCTTGGCCGTCGCAATTGTCGGCTGATTGTCCGCCTTCGCCACGGTTGGTGTGCCGATCCAGGCACAGCAGACACAAAGTACAATAAACACAATCCATGATTTCATGGAAAAAACTCCTGAATTCCAGGTTACGGATGCAAAGCCGCGTCCGGCGCGGCAAGTACAGACCCGTGATTGTCGCGTATCGCCTGCCGGATGTCCAGCATCCACCGTTGAAAGAACCGCAGATTATGTAAAGAGATTAACGTTGGCCCCAGCATTTCTCCAACTGCGAATAAATGCCGAAGGTAGCCCCGGGAAAATTGGCGGCAACAAACGCAATCGCATAACGGATCCAGCGGGCTGTTATCGCGTATGTATTGACTGTTTCGCAAACGGATGGTACCGCCGGAAGTGAATGCCAGCGCATTTCGGCCATTGCGCGTCGGTAACACGCAGTCAAACATATCCACGCCGCGCTTGACCGCTTCTAAAATATCCACCGGATACCCCACGCCCATTAAATAACGCGGGCGATCTTCCGGCAGCAGCGGCGCGGCATGGTCAATGGTTTGAATCATCCGTTCATGGCCTTCGCCCACCGCCAGACCACCCAACGCATAGCCATCAAAATCCAAGGAAATCAACGCCTCCGCGCAACGCCGGCGCGCAGCGGCATCGGTTCCACCTTGAATAATGCCAAACAACGCCTGCCTCTGTTCCGGATCAAGTTTGCTGTGTTCATTCCGACAGATTGACGCCCAGCGTATGGTCCGATCCAGCGCTTCGGCCAGACGATCCGGCGGGCAATCCGCGGGCGGACAATCATCAAAAGCCATGGCAATATCCGCGCCCAGCTCGTGCTGGATTCGCATGGATTCCACAGGTCCAAGCCGTACCGTGGCTCCATCAATATGGGATTTGAACACCACATGATCGCGATCAAACTCTCGCAGATCCGACAGGGAAAAAACCTGAAATCCACCGGAATCGGTCAGCATGGGGCCGTTAAAGCCGGTAAACTTCTGCAACCCGCCCAGGTCGCGCACCACCTCCGATCCGGGGCGGAGCATCAGATGATACGTGTTGCCGAGTATAATCTGGCAGCCGACATCACGAAGCATATCGGGTGTAAGGCCCTTGACGGTCCCGCGGGTTCCCACCGCCATGAAAGCGGGCGTATCAAAACAGCCGTGTGCCGTATGCACCCGGCCCAGCCGGGCCTGCGTGGAGGAATCACGCGCCAAAATTTCAAAGCGAAACGTCATGGCGGAAAGTATAATGCAAGTAAGACGGTTTTTCCGGGATCAAACAATTCGGTTTCGACCCGATTTCGACCCGTGCTTCCAATCCGCCAGGCTGTGTTACCGGCGCATCAGATCGGCCCAAGGAACCATCGCTTAATAAGCTGATGGGGTTGCAATGTGTTGATTGGATCGAACGGCCGCGTACAGCTCCACTACGGCATGCTCAAAACGTTGAAAAGACCGCATATTACGGCTACGGATTTCTGCGACGCTGACACGCGCAGCGAGCCGTTTTTGATCGGCGGTGGGTTTGTAGCCGTGCGTGACGATATTTCCGGGCGAACGGCGAAATCAACGGCATAAATGCCGGTGCCAAGAGAAGGGTTCGTCCTGGAAACCCACACCCCACACCCCTGCCCGGATTTCTTGCCACGCCCGGCTTTATTCGCTGCGCTGCACATGGGCGTAATAGGCCGTGTTGAAATCGCTGCGTCCCGCGCGGCGGGCATCGGGCAGCAGCGTACCGATGTGTACAACCTTACGACGAAACGCTATGGCCGCGGCACCGGCCCGGTGCTTGAATCCGCGCACGGCAATAACACATTTGAAATTATGCGGGCCATTTTCAATCGTCACACTCACGCCGTGGCGCGCGATAAATTCCGCCGCCCGCTGGGCATACTGCGGCAAGGTGGTCAGGATCACCAAGTACCAGCGATTCGCGGATCGCGTCACCTGCATGGCTGGAATCACGCGGCCCACATGTACCGCCGGCTTGTGCGCCGAAAGGATGGATGGTGATGGTGTCGGCGCAGCGGTATTCCCATTCTCCGGCAACAACTGCGGCTGAACTTGTGTTGGCGTGGGAGTGCCGGAAGAAATAATAACGGGTGCCGCAGGCATCCGCGATTTGGGGCCATTGGTTGAAATGATAATGATCATCGCCAGAACAACCGCCACAATACCGGCAGTCGCTACGAGTATCCACGGACGAAAACGCGCAAGAATCTGATCCAGTAACACCGGCTCATTGGGCGACTGCATGGGTGCCGCCGGTTTGTGAATATCCACGGAAGGGATGGTTGAATGGGATGCATCCGGCGGTGGACGAATCGACGCCGTGATTGGGAGGCGCGGAGGCGTGTGCTGGTGAATCGTTGGAATGGTCGGCGGCGTTACGGGTGTGGCGGTTGGGGGAGTGCCTGGTGCGGATGGCGTGGAGACTTCTTTTTTTTGCGATTTTGCGGCCATCCGGCCCAACACTTCATAGAGTGTGGCGGCATCTTTTCTTCTATTTGTCGCCATGCAACACTCCAAAAGCCAGCGCGGTATACGAAAAATGGCATCCGCGTATATAGATAATGTATCGAACCGGACGGTTATCGACAATCACCGCGGGGAAATATTTTCTCTTTATTTTCCGGGATTTCCAGTTTATGGGCTGGACGCTTGCGTGCGGATATGCTATATTCAATGGTTTGCCGCATGGTCGGTTCAGGCGGAGCGTGTGTTTCGCGGCCGACAGTTGCTTTTCCGCCGCAGCGCGGATTTTAAGCGATGGTAGGAGGCCTTGAGCGGCTGGCTCTCCGAACTCGCTGAGAGGTTTTTTTCATGGCCAATTCTGAATTGGTTCGTCAGCTCGTTGATTCCGGTATTCACTTCGGCCACCGCACCAGCCGATGGAATCCCAAAATGAAGCCGTACATTTACGGCAAACGCAATCTGATTCATATTATCGACGTTCGTGAAACGCTCAAAGGTCTGCTGGCCGCGCAGCGTTTTATCAGCCGCATGGTGGCGGGTGGCCGCGATGTGCTGTTTGTGGGTACCAAACGTCAGGCCCGCGCGGTTATTGACGAATTGGGCAAACAGACGGGTATGCCGGTGGTAACCGAGCGCTGGCTGGGTGGCACGCTGACCAACTACCGGACGATTCGCTCGCGATTGCAACGTCTGGAAGAGCTGGAGCGCATTTTGCAATCGCCGGACGTGGGCAAGAATTATTCCAAAAAGATGGTATCCAATTTGAACCGCGAATATCGCAAGATTCTTCGCAACCTTGCGGGTATCCGCGGGATGGATCGTTTGCCGGGGGCGATGTTTGTGGTGGATGTGCATCGTGAGGCCATCGCCATTCAGGAAGCGCGTAAGCTTCATATACCCGTGATCGGCCTGATTGATACCGACAGCGATCCGGACCTGGTGGACATTGCCATTCCCGCCAATGACGATGCTTTGCGCGGCATTGATCTGATTATCAAAGAAATTCAGGCGGCGGTTCTGGAAGGGAAGTCCGGCCGCATTGCCAAGGAAGAACAGGACAAAGTGCAGCAGCGCGTGGCCAAGTCGGAGCGCTCACGCCGGCGCACTACCACGGCGGTAGCCGAGGAACAGGCCCAAGCCGAAAAGCCCGCCCAGGCCGAGGCTTCCATCACCGCGCCGCCGACGGAGCAGCCTGCTGATTCCGCCGCCCCGGCCACGAACGCCTGACCGTCGCGGCCGCGTTAACTCCCTGCGAGGAACATTATGCAAGAGCCGGCTGTTTCCACGGATAAACCGCGGCGCGCTTCGCCGTTGAAAAAGAATCTTATCATTCTGAGCCTCGTGCTGATCGCGGAAATTCTGCTCCTTAGTTTTAATGCGCGACTGGATACCATCACGTGGCGGGCCACCCGCTGGCTCATGGGGGATCAGCAGCCTTACAGTTGGCAGGCGGTACGCTTAAATCCCAGGACGCATCCGGATGCCCCTTGGTGGCGCACCGTGACACCGCCGTTTCATTCCCAGTTGTATCACCACACCGAAAGCACCTGGCGGGCGCTTAGGGATGTGGGCGTTCCTGCCGAAGTTATCTTTATATGTTTACTTGTATGGGTCTATGACCCGGCCCGATGGAAGGGCATTGCGATTATGCTTAGTGCCATACTGGGTGCGGGTTTTATTTCCGAAGTCTTCAAGAGCGTCTGTGGCCGCGTGCGCCCCATTGGCACTCTCGCGTCAGGCCATCTGAATGATGGCTTGAACGTGTGGCAGTGGTTCCGCGGATTTCACACCCAGACCGATTTGAGTTTTCCCAGTGGCCACGCCTGTGTGGCCTTTGCGATGGCCGCAGGACTTACCTACCTGTCACCCAAAGGCCGCCGCCTTTTTCTCTTGGTGGCGTGGCTGACTTCCTTTTCCCGCATCGTCATGCAGGCTCACTTTTATTCTGATATCATCGCCGGTGGCACCATCGGCTGGTTCTGCGGCTTTGGTTGCGCTATTTGGATGGGAGAACGTCTGGGCGTGCCGCAGCGGACTCTGGCGTCGGCAGCGCAAAAGTCTCACGCCGGATAAAAAGCCCCGCTGTCACAATTAAACATAAGCCCGCCGACACATAATATGGCATCGCGGGAAACATATATTCAAACAGCAAGCCCGCGAGAATTGGCCCCAATGCGCGGGCCAGACTGGCCATTCCCTGATTCGCGCCCAGCACTTCGCCTTGCTCGTCGGCATGGCAGTGGCGGCTGATCAACGCCTGCATCGCCGGGTTAAATAAGCCGCTTCCCACCGCCAGCAAAATACCACCAACCAGAAAACCCGTCCAGCGCCATGCCCAATGAACCGGCAGACCAATGACAATTAAACCCGCCGAGATGATTACAGGTCCCAGCAAGGTGAGTTTGAGTTCTCCATATTTTTTGGTCAGCCGCCCGATCAATCCGCCCTGAATCAGCACCATGACAATTCCAATGGCACCAAACAACCATCCTGATGCGTAGCTGCTGCGGTCATCCTGCTTTTTTCCGAAGGCCGCGAGAGAAGCTGTAGCGTGTATATCCGTCGGCTTATTTCCGTGAGCCACCTCTACTGCGGCGTGTCCCACGCGCGCGCTATCATCGCGCAGCATCGCGGGGAGTGTTATTGGATAATTCCGATGCTGAATCAACAGGCTTAGCGTCTGTTCCATGCCCGCAAAGGCAAAGCCATTGACAAAAAACAGCAGAATCAGCGGGCCAATAATTGGCCGCACCAGTGAATGTTCCAACCCGCGAAAGCTGAAGCGCCGGGCCGCCGCATCGTTACGCTGATTATTTGGCGTGCGCGATTCCGCAAGTCGGGTGATGGTCATGACCAGTGCGGTCAAGGAAAAAGCCGCCGCCACCAGTGGCACATATTGCAATCCCCAAAAATGCGAAACCGTACCGCCGATAATGGGACCAAAAATAAATCCCAGTCCGAATGCGGCCCCCAATGCCCCCATCCCCTTGGCCCGGTTTTCCGGCGTGGTAATATCCGCGATATATGCGTTGGCTGTGGAAATATTGCCTCCGCTGATGCCGTCAAGCATGCGCGAGGCGAAAATCATCACGATGCCCAGCACCTGCCCTTGAAAGAAATTGGCGAAAAACAGCATGAGGAAACCCACGATCGTCCCGATCTGGCTGATAATCAGCACGGGCCGCCGGCCAACATGATCCGACCAGCGCCCCAGAATCGGCGCAAAGAGAAACTGGAAAAACGAATAGGTTGCGCCAATGAGCGTCAGATAAAAATAGTTACTGATGCCAAATTGCTGGCCATACAGTTGCACGTTCGGCAGCACAATGCCAAAGCCCACCAGATCGACAAACACAATGAGAAAAATCGTAAAAATGCTGGCTTTTCGCATGATTCCTGCTTCCTTAAATATCATCCATACGTTGCCGCCCAGCGCCAGGATCACCTTGCCGACGGGCGGCACGTCACACGCCCGAATGCGTCGGCCCATTGTAAAGCATATTGCGTAACTGCTGTAGCCTCGTGGGCGGCCTCGGGATATTGCGACGGTGTTCGAAGGCGTCGCGCCCTCGGAGCACCGTCAAGATTATGCGGTGCCGACAGGTGTGGATTAAAACTCCGGACGGACTACCAAATTATTGCCCGCACGGCTGTGAAAGCTACCAGATGTAACAATCCTGATATTCAGGCGTGACAAGGCACTAGGCAATTTCTGAATAGACTTTAGGCGGATGTTCCAAAGTTTGCACTACGGGACAGGTGGCGATAGCGGCCTTGACGCGTTCATGGAGTTCGGGCGGTAATTGGCACAGCACATTCTTCAGCACGACGTGCATATCGCCGATACGGGACGGATTGGTGAGATATTTTTTATCGACCGTCGCCTCCAGGCCCGAAAGCGGGTGACCATGCTTGTTGGCGCTAATGAGGGCCAGCATCATTTCACACGCGGCCACGGCAATGGGTACGAGGTCCGTTGGGCCGGGGCCGGAATCTCCACCGCCACTTTTGGGCGGCAAATCAATGCGTAACTTCCATGGGCCGCCATCGATGTCAATGGCGAATGGGCCGACTTGTTTAAGAGTGAACGTAGTCATCACAATCTCCAAAATATACTCTAGTGCCCCGTTCATGTCGCGTAGCTGTGCAGGCCGACATAAAAAAAGTTAACGCCGATCCAATTAAACATCATCACGCCAAAGCCCAGCACGGACAACCATGCCGTCCAATCGGGCCGATATTTTGGTGTTACAAAACGGATATGCACAATAATCAGATACACCAGCCAGGTCACCAGGGCGAACGTTTCCTTCGGGTCCCATTCCCAGGGCCGGCCCCAACTGAAGTCCGCCCAGACGGCTCCAAAAATGATGCCCGAGCCAAGAAACCAGAAGCCCATCTGCAAAATCACGATATTCGCGGCATCCAATTGCAGCAAAAACGCATTGCGGCGCACAGCCAGATCCGCGGCGGAGGCGGTTGTCGTCTCGGCGCGCCGGGACGATGTGAAATCCGCCAGGTGGCCCGCAACAAGAGATGACCCGATGCCGCTGGCCATCGCAATGGGAGTTCCACCGGTCGGCCCCGTCCCTCCGTCCGGGTTCATGTAATAGTACAATTTCACCAGCAGATAAAGCACGCCGAGGCAGAAGCTCGCGGCAATCAAGGCATAGCTGCTGATAACGGTATTAACGTGAATGTAAAGCCAATAGGTGTTCAGCACGCCATCGACCCGTCCGATGTTGGCACCAATATTGTCACCAAGCACAAAGGGCACCACAAAACACGCCGTCATGGCAAGAAATCCGACGAAACTCATGGCCAGGCCGAAAAGATTGGTCTTCTTCCAGTATTCCAGAATCAAGCCAATGACGCAGCCGACAAACGCGGCTCCCAGCACGCTTTCAAATTCATTCTGAATTGGAATCCGCCCCGCCAGCCACCAGCGCACGGCCATGAATAACGCATGAACGGCCACTGCGGCTGTGAAAAAAATCAAAGCCGGTTTGCGTACGGCCGGCACCGCCCCGACCGCGGCAATGACAAACAACGTCAGTGAGATAAAATAAAGGAACACGCCCACAATCGTTCCGTCAAAGAGCCGGTCATACCACAATTCCACCAGCCGCTTGAGATGCGATGGATACACCGCCGGGTTGATGGTCGGCAGGATTTTGGCCAAGGTTGCAATGCCCTGATTTGCCTCGACGGCGCTGTTATCCTGCCAGCCTTGTCCCAATGAAATCAAGCCCAGGACAATGCTTAAAGATTGTTGCCGCGTGTAGCCGGGAACCGGTTTAATGTCGGCATTCATCTTCAGCATTTTGCGCACCACGGAGCCGGTATTCGGCAGCAGATCCAGCGGTACCAGCCAATCCCGTGATTTGGCCCCGGCGGCCGGTGGAACAATTTTCATTTCCATCGGGAGATTCTGAAATGTTTCCAGCGCTCTACTTACCTCGGCCACACCTGAACTTAGCGCCGCGGTTGAGCTGATTTTCACCAGCAGGTTATGCACATCGGCCCGGGCCATGAAATCAGGAGTGACCGTGCCCCGCCGCAATATGCGCTGGGCTTGAGCTTTGGAAACCAATGTGCCAAGCTGTTCGCGGATTGGTACGGTCTCAATGAAAATACAATTGCGGGTATCCCATGCCTGCGGACGGAAGGCCATATCCATAACCGTATAAATCGGATCCTGTCCGTGGATGCTGCCAAAGCCGCAGATCGTTTGCACAGTCTGGCTGGCCCAACTGGCGATTGTTTTTACCTGATCATTATTCTCCACCGCCAAAATACGCAACGGAGCAAGGTTGATATGTGCCTTAAAGGCGGTGCGGTTCTGATGTTGTATTGCCGCAGTGCGCCGCATGAGCCTCATGCTGGGGATGGGATTGACCTGCGGCGAGCCGGGACCGATTTCCGGATGCCCCGCCGGCATATCCGCAGGGGAACCCTGCTGAATCGGCATGGAAGCGCGCGTGTTGACCACGATGAGGGCCGGCAACATGATTGCCACGGTCAGAACCCACTGCGTTACGAGATGTTTGAGCTTCATTATATTACCTCTTGATAATTCTACGTGGATGTCACAGGGACATCCGCCGCCAATTTCTTTGATTCAGCCTGCCGGGCGGCAAACCGGGCCAAATCACGTTTCTTCATATTAAGCAAAACGGGTTTAATATAAAACGCATATCCGATTCCAAAGATAATCATAATGACCCCCACGATCATCGGATACAGGCCATTGGTATTGCCTACGCCCAGGACCGTGAACGGGGTGCCATTGGCCTGTTTTCCAAAGCGGGCCTGAAAAAAATGTTGTCCGTCAAGAGTTTCGGGATGATTCAAATGGATCAGGGCGACTTTTGATTTCCCGGTTTTCAAATTGGTGAAGCGAACTTTACTCAAAAAATCCCGCGGGAAGCTGTTGCCGCCGGGATAAAATAATTCCTTGCAGGAAAGCAGTGTCAGCGCTGCGGGAAGTTTCCATTGCAATGTGGAAAACACAAAACTTACCTGGCCTACGCCCGGTACCTCAACGTGTGTCGGGGCCAGATCACCATGCAGGCCGAACTGCTGGAAGGGCAGATAGATATGATGATCCATCCATCTGCCGCGCGACACCGCCAATTGCAGCACGCAATGTCCCATGGTCTGTTCCAGTTGAGGCCGCCGCTGGGCGGGAGGAATTGTTTGAGGCTCATAAACCACATTGGCCAATTCCTGCACGGAAATTTTGAACGGAATCCCCGCCACCGCCGTGGCCACCGGATGTCCGATGGAAATGGGATACTGCGTGACAACGCCACCGGCCGCTCTTTGGATGAGATTCAACTGGCCGGACTTATGTTCCACAATCCAGAATTGGAATTTTCGCGCGTCTTCATACCGGATATGGATGGCGTGATCAATTTTATCGGGAATCAGTTTACGCCGCCCATGATCAAAAACAAAATCGACGGTCTTGGTTGGATATCGGAACAACGCCACGCGCTGAAAATGGAAGGGTTTGCCCGTGGCGTTCGCGCGGTACACATCCACCATATAGGCCTGACTGCTGGCTCCCCGATAGCCTTTGGACAGCAACGGCATGGAAATTTCCTGCCGGGGAATCAGGGTGTACGGCGTGCCGGGCAGAACAATCTTTTTATTGGGATGAATCACCACCACCTGCCGAAAATGGTCGGCTGGAATACTCACAATCAGGGCATTATTGCCCTTAAAACTTGTGGTAATATCCCGCAGTCGGCGGGCACTGGGATGATACAGGTACTCAATGCCGCAGGGCAGTCCGGCATCGGCCACGCGCAACTGCGGTGTTTTGGCCAGCAGCCATTGCCCGCCGCTGGCCATTCCGCTGGCGCTTAAGTTAAATTCCAGCGCCGGCTTGCGGGCGGGCTGGCCCGGCATACGCTGGACCGCCAGCGCCTCCAGCCGGGTATATGGATAATAGCCAATAACACGCACCCGCACCCCAGCCAGATGTGGCGACAACCGCGCCATCATTCTTGGCGGAGCGATAATATTCAGTGGATGATGATTCTTCGTGGAACGCTCCCGAAACAGCGGCAGCGACGGCAGCGGCAGCATGGCGGATTTTCCGGGGGCGTCTTTGGCCACCATGAAAATCGCCCGTTCCGAATTATCATAGTAGTGATGGACTGTCTGGTTAAGAAAAATCCGAACCATTCCTTCTTTCTTTAAGCCAAAGTAGAGGAACAATCCCACCAGCAAGGTAATGATCCCGGTATGCACGCTCCACACGCCAAGTTTGTACAGTGTCAGAGGAATTCGACGCAGCGTGACGGTGATCAGCGTTGTGGCCAGCAAGGCCATGAGAATCACCATGGGCGGAGAATTGAAAAAGCCCATGGTGGAAACATCAAAATAACTCCGGACACTGGGCAGGCCCGATCCAACGGCAATGTACGCGGTGGTTAGAAACAGCCACAGCAACCCCATTTTAATGGAACTGAAAAAGCGCACGACCCATCCAATCGGTCCGTTGTGCTTCGCCAGGCGATCCAGAAATCGACCCGCTGCCGCCGGCCCGCGGCCAACGCGCAGCACCACACGTTCCGCTAACCACATTGGGGGCGGAGCCTTAGGCGCGGAAGTGGACGTTGCATCAAGGCTTGGCGTTTCAAGGGTTCCAGTCATGTATTTCCTCTGCCGCGGGCGCCGCATTTTCACGCCCGATCTTTTCCAAAGTGAATTGTAGCGATTTGATTAACGCAAGTCTTGTGAAATTAATCACAAGCAAAAAAAAATAAATTATTCACTTACGCGATGAAGTGGCTATCTGATTGGCGCATAAACCGACCGGCGTAGCGATCACGCGATTTTTTCATCCCGTGGCGCGGCAATCGGTGCTGATGGCGGAGTGGAGGCGACCGTGGTAACACTCGGACTGGCGTCAAATCGCAACTGGCGATCAGCCTCAGCCTTTTCCAAAGGCGTTTTCTGATCTGGGTGCATGCGCCGCCATATTTCATCGCGATCTACCGACACTTCACGCGGGGCTTGAATTGCCAGACGGACATTACCGCGCGACCACTTGACCACCTTGACTTCAATTTTGCCGTCAATAATGATGCTCTGCCCTTCACCTCGACTTAAAGCCAGCATTGTCTATCCTTTCCATGCAATTCCACGACATACTGTTTAACCACGGCAGGCGGGCATCACGACGCGGTTCCGATCCATCCATGGCATTGCGCTCTCTTGCAACAGATGAATTATACCAGCCGTCCGGAAAAATGCCCCCAGTCACAGACTCCCGCCATTATTTCCGCACAGCAGGCTTTGCCTTGACGGAGAAGTTATGTTCAAATACGCGGTATGTCTGAATTGCCGATCACACCAACCGATTCTGAAATTCCGTCGAAGGCCGCGGCAATCAATCCCGCGGGCCTATGGCGTATGTCGAAAGTCAACACATTCATCCTCGGCGCGATGGCGCTGCTTCTCCTGACTCAGATCGCGTACTGGCCGCTGCATACAGCGGGATATATCTGGGATGATGGGGGCTGGCTGGTGCATAATCACTTCGCCCATCATTGGCGCGGATTATGGAATATCTGGCTGAATCCGAAAGATTCCATCCAATATTATCCATTGGTATTCACGGCGTTTGTGTTCGAGTGGCACCTGTGGGGGGCCAACGCCTTGGGCTACCATCTCTTAAACATCATTTTTCAGGGCGTTGATGCGATCTTGCTGTGGCGGGTGCTGGTGGCCTTGAACCTGCGCAGTGCGTGGGTGGTGGCGGCAATATGGGCGATCCATCCGGTGCAGGTGGAAACAGTGGCGTGGGTGGCTGAACAAAAAAGTTTACTTTCCGCATTCTTTCTTTTCCCGGCGATTCTGGCATGGATTCGTTTTGCCGATCTGCCGGGAACGCGCCCGCGAAACGGGCCATTTCTTACCATGCGGGAATGGCGAATGTATGCGATGGGCCTCTTGTGTTTTACTCTTGCATTATTGTCCAAAACCGATGCGTGCATCATTCCCATTGTGCTGCTGTTTATCGTGGGATGGAAGCGCGGACGGATCTACTGGCGCGACGTTATCCTGCTTGTTCCCTGGCTGGTACTGGGCGTGGCCTCCGCCCTGATGACCATTTACATTGAGCATGGACAAGCCGGCGCGCATGGGCGTGTATTTCAGTTTACCGTCGCCCAACACCTGATTATTGCGGGAAAAGATCTCTGGTTTTATCCGTTCAAACTCTTTTGGCCCTGGCCCATGATGGAAGTTTATCCGCGCTGGCACATCAATGATTTGGCGGCCTGGCAGTGGATATTTCCGATTTCCGCGTTTGCCGTTCCGGTGGTGCTGTTGGCATTGTCTAAAAAAATCGGACGCGGGCCGTTTGTGGCCGTGGCGGTGTACGGCCTGCTGATTGCCCCGCTGCTTGGTTTTCTTGCATTCTATACGGAAATTTACACCTTTGTCGCCGATCATTATCAATACCTTGCCTGCATCGGAATTATTGCGCTGGTAGCCGAATCCGTTACGCGAATGTTGAATCATGCGACCACACCGACAAAGCTCGCGGCTGAATCCGCCATTTCGACAAGCACGCTGCCAACAGCGGTGGCGGAAAGATTGATGGTGCGCCGCCATTTCATGGTGGTCTCCATCGTCATCCTTGTATTGTTCGCTCTGGGCAGTATGACATGGGCGCAGTGCGAGATTTATACGCCGCCACTGGAGGTATGGGTGCATAATCTGCAATGTGATCCGACCAACTGGCTGGCGATGGAACGGATCGGAGCGCATGAGTTTGATAAAGGCGAGATACCCGCCGCTCTCCGCTTATTTCTAAGAGCCAACCAGCTTTCGCATGGTGAAGATGCGGTGGTAAACGTTGATGTGGCGGATTCCCTTCGCGCTTTGGGCCACTATCGGAAGGCCATACCCTATTACCAGCGATCCCTGGCCATCATCCCCTTGCAGCCGCCGACGATCTCGCATCTCGTGCAAAGCTACGAACGTGTTGGTAACTGGCGGCAGGCGGCCATTGATGTGGTGCGTGGTATCAAGCTCTATCCGCATTCATCCGCGCTGCAGGAACAACTGGCGTCCATGCTGGTTAAGGCGGGGCGTCCGCAACTGGCGATTCCGCATTATCTTATTGCAATTAGGTATGAGCCTGAAAACACCAAGGCACTCTTTGGCCTGGCGCAGGCGCTCAATGTTCTGGGACACTGGAAACAAGCCATCCCCTATTATCAGCGGGCACTCAAGGCGTCGCCGGGATTTGGATTGGGGCATTTTGCCTATGGCGCAGGCTTATTGAAGCACGGACAACCCGCCGCCGCGGCTGCCGAGTTCCGCACGGTTTTGAAACTCGGCCGCCAATTGCGCATGCGGCGGCATACCTTCGGCAGACATTTGCCGCCGGAACCATGGCGGATTCAAACGCACCAGGAACTGGCAATCGCATTGCGGGCGATGCACCATCCGCGGCAAGCCGCCCAGGAGGATGCGATCGCGACCATGCTGCTGCGGCGTCAGCGACAAGGTGTGGCCGGAAAGGAAACTGGACAGGGACTTGGACCTGTACATGTCATTGGTCCTGTGGGCAAGGGGCATTAAATGAACGCCAATGGGAGTAAAAAGCCAGCAGAAGCCATTCCGAATCGCCCGCCCGCGCAAAGCGTTGCCGCCCAGTCCGATCGCCGATGGAAGGCGATTCTGGCGATTGGTGGATTGGTGCTGATGACACTGGCGGTATATTGGCCATTACATAAGGCGGGCTACTTCTGGGACGACGCGCAATGGGTAACCAACAATCCGCTGGTGCATCACTGGCGTGGGTTTGAAATATTCTGGCTGCACCCGAAGTCCATGGATCAATACTATCCGCTGACCTTCAGTTTTCTATCCGTGGAATATCACCTCTGGGGCCTCCAGACATTGCCGTATCATCTGGTCAATGTATTGTTTCAGGCAACCAACGCCATTCTGCTCTGGCTGGTGCTGCGCCGTCTGGAACTACGATCCGCCTGGCTGGTGGCGGCGTTGTTTGCCATTCATCCGGTGCAGGTGGAAACCGTGGCGTGGGTGGCGGAAATAAAGAACCTTTTATCCGGTTTCTTTTATTTTCTGGCGCTGCTGACATTTCTGCGGTTCCTTGACATTGGTGGTGGCTCGGTTGGAGCATCAGAATCCAAATCCCCTCCAAAACCGCATGCCAACCATCAACTGTACATTCTTTCAACCTTACTTTTCCTGCTTGGGCTGTTAAGTAAAACGGCCGTGTGTACACTGCCTGTGGCCATCCTGGTGATTTTCTGGTGGAAAGGCCGCCTGCATGATAAAGAGGCACTGCTCCGCCTGATTCCATGGTTTATCATTGCCTTTATCATCGGACTGGTGACCATTCATGTCGAACATACCAGCACAGGTGCTCATGGTGCGGACTGGCGGTTTTCCATGGCTCAGCGATTTCTGATCGCCGGACATGCGTTTTGGTTTTATCTCCTTAAACTCCTCTGGCCCCACCCGTTGCTGATGGTTTATCCGCGCTGGGCGCTGGGGTCTTCCCTCGGTTTTCTCTGGCTGATCGCGGCGGTGGCGCTGTTTGCCGCGCTCTGGCTTTTGCGAAGCCGCATTGGCCGTGGACCATTGGCGGCGATGCTGTTTTATCTGGTCACCATCGGGCCGGTGCTCGGATTCATTTCCTTCTACACCCAACTCTTCAGCTTTGTAGCGGATCATTATCAATATCTGGCATGTATCGGTCCCATGGCACTGGCGGGAGAATTGCTTTATTGGGCCGCCGATCACACCGCAAAATGGCGGCCTATCGTGCCGACTGTCACAGCCGCCATCATTTTGTCCGTGCTGGGATGGATCACCTTGAGTCATTGCCGCCTTTATGATTCAGATTACGCGCTGTGGCACTACGTCTATCGGCACAATCGCCAATCCTTTATTGTCAAGGCGCTGTACGGGGCAACACTCATTGAGCGACCCGGTGAGGCCGGACAGGGGCTGGTTCAATTGGCCGCCGCCAATGCGATGCATCCGCATATTGAGCCGATCGTGTTCAATCTGGCCGGGGCCTGTATGCTCACGGGACATTATCATCGCGCGTTGCATTATTATGGATGGTATCTGCTGCACAATCCCGCATCGGTCGATGCCTGGACCGATTCAGCAAATTGTCTGGCGGCACTGAGGGCCTACGAACCGGCGGCAAAGGACCTGGAAATGGCCTGCCAATTGAAGCCGGATTTCGCACTCGGGTGGATGGAGTTGGCCCACGTAAGTTATCTGGCGGGCCATCATCGTCAGGCGGAGCAATCTTTTCAGCGTGCCATCCGCCTCAACCCGGCGTTAGCCAAATTCAAGGGGATCGTCTTGTCAATTTCGGCACCGGCAGCGCGGTAAGAGCGGGGAGTGTGGCGCATTGTGCGTTAACATCGCAAAATGTGGTAACCGGTCCTTGTCAAGCAGCCCATCACTCGCTTTTCTGTCCGAAAGTTTTAAGCTACAGGCGTTTGCTGAAAGGATGACTTATGTTGGCAAAGAAAGTTAACCGATCAAAGGTTGTGGTATCACGGCGAAGATTGCTTCAGTCCGCCGGTGCGCTGGTCGCGGTTGCCGCCGTGGAACAATTCTCGGCAGGGCCTGGAGAGGCGGCGGCTGCATCACAGGCGATAACCGAATCGTCCGGCAATTATCCCGTAACCCCAGATGGGTTACCTCTGCAAACTCCGCTTGAGCCAGGAGGCACATCGGCTTCACTGGCGCGACTTCGTAAAGGATCGGGCGGAAAGACACCAACCGTTAAAGATATATCTCCGTCGTGGGTGGCGGCGCTGGGAGAGCGCGGTGATCCGGAGATATATACTCGAACCAACAGCAATAATTTTGCGCATATCGGCATGCCCATCGGCGGCATCGGTGCAGGTCAGCTTTATATCCAGGGTGACGGCAGGCTGGACTATTGGGATATTTTTAATTCACACAGCCGGCAACGAATTGCCCAGGGTTTTGCCGTGCGCTGGAAGAAAAATGGAAAAGAGCACGACCTCGTGTTGGATAAGGCGGGATTCAGCGATATCTCCTTCCTCGGTCAGTATCCCATTGCCGAGGTAAATTATGCGGATGCCAAATGCCCGCTGAAAATTAAACTTGAAGCGTTTTCTCCTTTTATTCCGCTGAATCTGGACGATTCAGCTTATCCCGCCACAGTGATCAACTTCACCCTGACCAATGCCGGCAATGCGCCTGTTGTGTGTGCGATCACCGGTTGGATGGAAAATATGATCTGTCGTGCCGCCAGGGAACACAACTTGGGCAATCGGCGCAATCGCATTGTCAAATATGATGGTTTTGCCGCGCTGGTGAGCGATGTCAGGCCGGAAGCGGGAGATCCATTGCGCACGCAACCGGATTTCGGAACCACCGCTCTGGCCGTTCTTGGCGAATCAACGGGCGACATCGGTCGAGCGGCGGTGGAATTCAAGAATCTGCCCGCGCAATGCTTTGACGCCGGAGACCATTCCGCCCAGGTACCTTGCCAGGACACGCTGGTGGGTTCCATTGGCCGGAGCCTGATGCTCAACGCGGGTGCATCCAAAACGGTTACTTTCATTCTGGCGTGGCATTTTCCGAATCCATTTTACCTGAATCTTAAAACCGATAATCGACGATGGTTCGGCACACATTTCACATCCGCCGCCGATGTGGTGACACGATTGGCGAAAAATATGGATCGACTGGCCGGCGCGACGCGATTGTGGCGCGACACATGGTATGATTCCACACTTCCTTATTGGCTGTTGGATCGGACATTTCTAAATACCTCGACTCTCGCGACGGACGTGAGTTATCTGCTCGCCGATGGGCGCTTCTATGCGTATGAAGGAGATTATTGCTGTCCGGGAACATGCACGCATGTGTGGGGTTATACCCACGTATTAGGATGTCTCTTCCCGGTAATTGAGAAGAGGCTGCGGGAAATGGTCGATTTTAATCCTGCTATTGGCATGAATCCCGATGGCAGCATCGCGATACGCGGTGAATTCAATCGTAGCTCGGCCGTGGATGGTCAATGCGGCGTTATTTTCCGGATGCTGCGCGCCTGCCGCATGTCCACGGATTCCGCCTTCCTGAAGAAGAACTACGAGCCATTAACCAAGGCCATGAATTGGTTAATTAACGTATACGATCGGCATCATAACGGCTTGCTCGGTGGCCAAACTGGGCAGGGAAATACGCAGGATGCCGTTTGGTACGGCACCATCGCATGGTTAAGTGTTTACTATCAGGGTGCCCTGAGGGCCTATGCGGAAATGGCTGACCAGATCGGGCGGCATAAAAAGGCGGCGGCGTACCGCCGCATTGCCGACCGGGGTGCCACTCTCGCGAATCGCAAGTTATTCAATGGTGAGTATTTTATCCAATTGCCCGATCCAAAAAGACCGCACTCGGTCGGCAGCTATGACGGATGTGAAATAGACCAGCTCCTGGGCCAGAGCTGGGCGTACCAGATGGGAATGGGCCCCATAGTGGATCCAACGAAAATTTCCACAGCGCTGGAGGCGCTCTGGAAATATAACTTCACCACCGATGGGGCTGAGTATCATAAGTATTTCACACAAGGCCGCAGCTACCTCCTGCCGGATGGTGCTGAAACTCTTATGTGCACCTGGCCAAAAGGCCCGTTGACATTTCTTGGATTGAACTCTAAACCGCTGGGCTACGCTGGTTATTTAAACGAATGCTGGACCGGCTGCGAGTATTCCCTGGCCTCACTGATGATTTGGCATGGCATGGTGGACAAGGGCCTGGCGATCACGCGTGCGGTTCATGATCGCTATCGTGCCACCAAACGCAATCCATGGAGTGAAGTTGAGTGCGGCAGTCACTACAGCCGCGCCATGGCCAGTTATGGGGTGTTCACGGCACTGTGCGGATTTGATTACGACGGCCCCAAGGGTTACATCGCATTTGCGCCACGCATGACACCCGAAAACTTTCGCGCGGCATTCACCTCGGCACGGGGTTGGGGTACTTTCTGGCAAAAATATGCATCAGGAGTCATGCATGCCGGATTGGTCTTGCGGCACGGCAAACTGCAACTGAAAACCATCGCCTTGCAGATGCCGCTAAAGGTGGAAAGACAACGGAATGCCAGACGCATTGAGGTAAAGATAAATGGTCGATCAACACCCGCGACAGGCAAGCGGCATAAGGGTTTATTCGCGATCAGCTTTTCGCCAATGTTGCAACTGGACGCGGGATCCGAACTGACAGTTACCATTTCTTAGCTCGGAGATTTCATCCGTTTGTCGTTTCTCGTGGTTGTCTCCCCGCCCCATGCGCTTTCCGGGTGATGGGGTTGCGGGCGGTGGGGGATTCGCGTATAGTTATGTTTAACCATCGGCATGGGCGGATGGGTGTCTGTTGCCTCGCGAGGTACCGGTTTTACGCTGTAGCCAGGCGTTGGTCGCGATGGAAAATAAGGGGTTTTGCGTAGTTTTAACGTCCCGCTATGTTCAGCTTGACTGAAATTATCAGATCACGCCGCCTCCTTCCGAATTCTTGCGGCGCATTGGGTGATCACGCGGCGAATGTTAAGGCATGCGAAAAATTGCGGACTATTTCGATTCCCGCTTCGAGTACCCTGCTCTTCCATTGATCCTTTTTTTTGTTCAGGCTCCATGTATGCCGGTATCGGGGCAGGACTGAATGTTAATTGTTATGCGGCGTTCCGGACGTTGTTGCCGGAAGCCCGGAAATATTAATTCTTAACGCGGAGAATACCATGGAAGAAACGATGCAAACGAGTGCCAATGAAGCGGCAGCGCAACCGGAGGCCGAGGCTTTGGAAGTTGCCATTGAGCAACCCAGTGCCGTGTCCCGGAAAATCAATGTGACCGTTCCGGAATCGCGGATAAAAAATCAATATGAAAAAGTGATGGCGACACTGGTGAGGGAAGCCGCTGTCCCCGGTTTTCGAAAAGGTCGTGCCCCCCGGCGGCTGCTGGAGAAGCGATTCAAAGCGGACGTTCAGAATGATGTCCGCGCCCAGTTGCTTTCGGATTCCATTTCCGAGGCCATGGAGAACAACAGCCTGCATCCGCTGACGGAGCCGAAGTTTATTCCGTCGCTTCCGGAACTTCCGGAGAATGGAGCGTTGAAATTCGCCGTGGAATTTGAAGTGCTTCCGGAATTTTCCCTGCCCGATCTTTCGGGGGTGGAGTTGAAAAAGCCGACGCTGACGGTCACGGACGAGCGCATGAATCTGGCCAAAGAGCATTTGCGCGGCAATCTGGCGGAAATGCGGGAGGTGCCGGAGGCGGGTGATCCGGATGATCATATTGATGCCGATATTCATATACTGGATCAATCTGGAGCGATGGTTGAGAAGTTCGAGCATCGGCATGTTCATTTCACGCCTGAGTTTACGATTGACGGCATTGGCATTGAAGGCTTCGACGGCCATTTGCGCGGTGCCAAAGCCGGAAGCTCTGTACGTATTGAAGTGACCCTTCCGCCGGATTTCAAGCGCGAAGATTTGCGTGGACAAAAGGCGACGGTGGAACTGCACCTTACCAAAATCATGCGGCGGGTGAAGCCGGAGCTTACCGATGATATGGCCAAAGCCAATGGCTTCGACGATTTGAACGATCTGAATAATTCATTGCAACGGGCCATTGAAGAACGGCTTAAAACCGAGGTCGCCCGGCTGCTACGGGAACAGGCCGCTGAGAAGCTGCGCGGTATTGTTCAAATTGAGGTTCCGCCGTCGCTGTTAAATAACGCCATGGCACAACTTGCGCAGCGTGTTATGCAGGAGGCTGCGCAGGCGGGACGGGACTCGCAATTGAGCGGAGACATTGTGGAACGAATCCGGGCCGTGGCGCTTCCGCAGGCGCAGATTGAGGTCATTGCCATGCGCTTAGCCGAGCGATTTGGAGTTGATGTTCACGACGCGGAAGTGAATGCGGAAGTCAGCACGATGGCGGAGATGAACGGCATGAGACCGGAAGTGCTGTTAAATCAGATGCGCCGGGGCCGGCAGTTTGATGCATTGCGCACGGAACTGCTGAAGCGCAAGGTTCTGGACCGTGTGGTGGAGCAATGCAAGGTTGTTGAGGTGGACGAAGCGCATTGGAAGGCCGAGCAGGATGCGACGCTGGCCGCCGCCGCGGGTAAAACCGAACAGCCTGCCATCACGGCGGAACAGCCCCCGGCGGCATAAGCGATCCGGTAATGCGATGGGTTGTCCGGCATCCATTTTTAGGCGTAACAGAGCACTGGATTTCAAAACAGGTGATGCGTGTCTGACGATGGCATAACGTCCGGCTCTCCGCCCGTCGGCATGATGTCCGCGGATGTTCACCATCGTGTGGCGCTACGCGAATACCGGCAGAAGTCGCATGGGCAACTGGCCGCAAGCCGTAATAAAAATAGATATTTCCATAATTATATAAATAATCTTCTGGCGCGTTATGTTCCACCGGAAGCCATGGTGCTGGACATCGGGTGCGGCTGCGGCGATTTGCTCTCGGCCCTTGCGCCGCGGGTGGGGGTGGGCATTGACATTGATTCCGTGGTGGTGGAGGAGGCACGCCAGCGGCATCGGGGTCTGACCTTTCATGAAGCCGCGGTGGAGGATATTGCGACACTGAATCTGCCGCAGTTTGATTATGTGATTTGCAGCGGTACGCTTCAGGAACTTTATGATGTGCATGCGGCACTGGCGGCGATTCGCAGCGTTTGTCATGCCCGCACTCGCATTATTTTCTGCACATACAGCCGGCTTTGGAGCCCATTGTTGCGTCTGGCGGAGCTGGTGGGGCGCAAATTCCGCACGCCGGATGAAAGCTGGCTGCCACGCGATGAATTGGCGAATCTGCTGGCGCACAGCGGCATGGAAGTGGTTCGGCAGTCACCGGCGGTTATTGCGCCGCTGGGAATTCCGGTATTAAGTAACTTCTTGAATCGCTGGATTGCGCCATTGCCGGGTATTCGCCAACTGGGTCTGTGTCTGCTGACTGTTGCCCGATTGTCCGATGTTGCGGGTGCCGGCAGCCGTCCCGCTTCGGTCAGTGTGGTGGCACCCGTGCGAAATGAATCCGGCAACATAGACGCGTTGATACGCCGCCTGCCGATGATGGCTGATATGCAGGAGCTGATTTTCGTGGAGGGTCACAGCACGGACGATACCTGGGCCACGGTGCGGCGGGCCGTCGCACAGTACAGCGGGCCGATGAAACTTTCCGCGCTGCAACAGAGCGGGCGCGGCAAAGGAGATGCGGTTCGCGCCGGCTTTGCCGCGGCCACGGGGGATATTCTGCTTATTCTGGACGGAGATTTATCGGTTCCCCCGGAAGAGTTGCCGCGCTTTGTGGAGGCGATTCATTGTAACCGCTGTGAATTTGCCAACGGGTCACGCCTGATCTATCCCATGGAAGATCAGGCCATGCAGTTTCTCAACATGCTGGCCAACAAATGTTTCGGGATGATTTTCACGTTTTTGCTGGGCCAGCGATTGCGCGATACGTTGTGCGGCACGAAAGTTCTGCGGCGTTCGGATTATGCGCGAATTGCCGCCAATCGCGCTTACTTCGGCGACTTTGATCCATTCGGCGATTTCGATCTGCTGTTTGGCGCGGCGCGCTTGAATTTGAAAATTATGGATGTGCCGGTGCATTACAAGCAGCGGACTTATGGACAGACCAATATCTCCCGCTTTCGTCATGGGATCATGCTGTTGCGGATGTGTCTGGTCGCCGCGCGAAAAATCACATTTATCTGATCCGGTGCGGGGCGGAAACAGATGAGCGCTACCCGCCGGTGCGTGGATAATTGCGGGTGACGTAATCAATAAGTTGCACCACCAGTGCGGTCCAGCCCGTCTGATGGGAGGCACCGATTCCCGCGCCATTATCGCCGTGAAAATATTCATGGAACATAATAAAATCTTTCCACAGCGGATTATCCTGAAACATGCTTTGGCCGCCGAATACAGGGCGATGCCCCTTGTCATCGCGTACAAATATGGAGATCATCCGGCGGGCCAGTTCTTCAGAAAGTCCCATCAGGTTGATATCCTGGCCCGGTACGCCGGGGCGGGCGACTTTGAGTGAATCACCGTAGAAGCGGTGGTAGGTTCGCAGGGATGTAATTAAAAGGTAGGCGGTGGGAAACCAGATAGGCCCGCGCCAGTTCGAGTTACCTCCGAAAGCGCCATCATGTGATTCCGCCGGCTCATAGCTTACCACGCGTTCCTGTCCGTCAATTTTCAGGTGATAGGGTTCATTGAGATAATGGCGCGAAAGGGAACGCAGGCCATACGTGGAAAGAAATTCATTTTCATCCACCACCCGCGCCAATGCCCGGCGCAACCGGTCGCCGTGACAGATACTTAACAGGCAGTGTGAACCATCCGCACTCCATGTGCATCCCACACCCTGGGACTGGACTTGTTGTTTGAATTCTTCGGTTTCCAGGCGATCCTTGATTGCCGGGAGATTTTCAATCCACTTTTTCTCCAAAACCTGTGCCGCGTAAAGGGGGGTCAGCCCCACATTGGAGCGCAGCCGCAGGGGCAGTCGCGTTCCATCGGTGGTTGTGATCTTGTCATAGTAAAATCCGTCCTGCTCATCCCACAGGCCTTCACCATGGCGCATGGAGCCGTTAATCGCTTTTGAAATAGCCAGAAAATGATCAAAGAATTTCACCGCCAGATGGCTGTATACCGGATCATGCTGCGCCAGTTCCAAAGCGATCATCAGCATGTTCAGACAAAACAAACCCATCCAGCCGGTGGCATCGGCCTGTTCCAATTGTTCGCCATTGGACAGCGGCTGGCTGCGGTCAAATACCGAAATGTTGTCCAGCCCTAAAAAGCCACCCTCAAATACATTCTGGCCCTGACTGTCCTTGCGATTGACCCACCAGACAAAATTCAGCAGCAGTTTGTGGTAGACACGCTCCAGAAATGCGAGGTCCCCTTTGCCGTTGTTGACACGTTTTTCCTTGTTATAAACCCGCCACACGGCCAGCGCCTGCACTGGTGGATTCACATCGCTGAAGGCCCATTCATAACTGGGCAACTGTCCTGAAAGATTCTGGAAGCGTTCCGAACATAACATTTCCAACTGGGTCTTCGCCATGTCAATATCGACATAGCACAGGGTCAGGCAATGAAAGGCCCAGTCCCACGCCGCGAACCACGGATATTCCCATTTGTCCGGCATGACAATGACATCGTGCGCATTGAGCCGCCGCCAATTACTGTTGCGGCCGGTAAGCCGCTGTGCCGGTGCCGGAAAGGTCGCATCCCCCTTCAGCCACTGCCGGACATCATAATTATAAAATTGTTTGCTCCATAACACGCCCGCCATCGCCAGCCGCTGAATCTGGCGCAACTGCTGGTCGCAAGTTGGTGGCAGCATGTCGGTATAAAACGCATCCGTCTCGGCCTTGCGCCGGTCAAATATGGCGTCGAATTCCTTAAATGGCTCCGCGCGTTCGCCCTTCACGAGCACAACTTCCACCACCTGCGTTTCACCCGGTGCCAGATGCCATTGCTGATGAAACGCGGCCTTGGTACCACGGGGCTGCTGATGCACCCTGGTGTGGTGCCCTTCAATCACATATTCATGAAAGGCATCCTTCACCGCCGGATGCGTATTGGGTACGCCATAGAGTTTCTGTCGGTTGGTCTCATTAAAGGTAAATAGCGTTTCCATGACATTGCGGGAATAGATTCGATATTGCCCCAATTCCCCATGATCCGCCAGCAGCGTCACATTGCCCACGTCCGATGAGCCTTGCAGCGCAATGGTCGGTTCTTTGCCCGGCGGTGAATCCCATGCCCAGGTATTGCGGAACCACAGCGTCGGTAGAACGTGCAGCACCGCCCCATCAGTACCGCAGTTGCGTACCGTACAGCGGAACAAAATATGCCGCGGGTCCGCCTTGGCGTATTCAATTTGAATATCAAAAAAAGCGTTGTCGGAAAATACCTGCGTGTCCACGAGTTCATATTCCGGCTGAGTCGGGCCGCGGTGGCGGTTGATCTCCACGAGTTCACGATAGGGGAATGCGGCATGGGGATAGCGATACGTCATTTTCATGTACGCATGCGAAGGCGTATTGTCCTGATAAAACCAATATTCCTTGACATCTTCACCATGATTGCCTTCCGCATTGGTCAGCCCGAACATGCGCTCCTTGAGAATCGGATCATGGCCATTCCAGAAAGCCGGCGCAAAACAGAGTATCTGGCGGTCATCGCTGATTCCACCGATGCCGTCTTCACTCCAGCGATATGCCCGGCTGCGCGCCATGTCATGCGAAAAATAATTCCACGCATCACCGTTGGGCGAGTAATCCTCGCGCACGCTTCCCCACGCACGTTCGGACAGGTAGGGGCCCCAGGCGCGCCATTGGGCCGCCGTTTGCGCATCGGCCAGGCGCTGTTGTTCAGCTTTCGGATTTAATTCGGCTGGTGATGATGAATTGGGCGGGATTGCCATAACATACCTCCGCGGCGGATTTCAAGGTTGCCGGGCTGTGTCTGAAAACTCCGGTGCGGTCAGAGATCCAGCCGACGCAGCTTTTACACTCTCTCTTCATAACGTTTTCCGACCAAAATTTCCAGTGGTCGGCTTGCGCCCCGGCCGTGTTGCGGCTCGGACGGGGTGCCCGCGATGGCGGGATGATAGTGATCGATGTTTAACATTTGGTCGGCATGGCCGCACCAGAAATTTGGCCGCCGCCGCCAGGGAAAGCATCACCGCGTTGCGCCCCGCGGGCCGAACTGAAATGGCCTGGGCCTGAGCATTGGTGCGTTCCACAATCACATTGGCCCTGGGAACCAGACCCGCGGATTGTGCAAACCGCAAAAACTCCGGACTTTGATCAATAATTCGCACCACGGCGGTGGCGCTGCCGTCGGGCAAGTCCGCCAGACCGCACAATTCCAAAGCCTCCAATGTTCCCGCCGGTGTGGGAATTGGATCACCATGCGGATCCACCGACGGATGCCCCAGTAAGTGATCAATCCGCGCCAGCACGGTCTCGGAGATTACATGCTCCAGCTCCTCCGCCTCGGGATGCGCATCGGACCAGTCTATACCCAGAATTTCCACCAGGAACAATTCCAGCAGCCGGTGCCGCCGTGATACATGCGCGGCCAATTGTTCCCCGGCCTTTGTTAGGCGAACGCCCGCCCGCGGCGTGTACCGCACCAGGCCCGCATCCGCGATCGCCTTGACCATGGTTGTGGCGGTGCCGGCGGTAACGCCCACCAGGGAGGCCAGCTTTCCCATCGGAACGGAATGGGTCCCGGCGGCCTGTTGTTCAAGCCACAACTGCTTGAGATAATTTTCTATGGTGCGACTGGCCATGCTACCAGTATCGCCGATTATCCCATTCATGACAAGCGTATTGGTGCAAATCAAAACTTTGATGACTCAAAGTTCATATAGTGAATGCTCAAAGAACGCCCTTGACATGCGGCGCATGTTGCAATAAAATCCGTTTTTGTTCATGTATCCCCGGCCATGCCGGAACGACATGAGCTGCCAACGGATAAAGGTTCTCCATGAATGCCCAGAATCAATTTTCCGCTGCGCCGGTAACGCTTCCGATCCGGCCCGCCGATACGAGCCTCGCGGCGCAGGCCGACGGTTCCGATGCCCTGACCGGTGAGGATATTTCCCGCGCCCGTGATCGGCTGGCCGTGGCGAAGGCCAGAGACAGCTACGGTGTTCTCACGCCGTGGCGCTGGATGCGTCTGCTGTGGCTGCTGGCCGGGCCGGGCGTGTTGGTGTTTCTTGGTGAAAATGACGCGCCGAGCATGTTGTCATACGCGGCCACCGGCTCGACGTTTGGTATTGGCTTTTTTCTGCCGTTTATTGTTGTGACATTTCTGGCCGGTTGGATCGTGCAGGAGATGACCGTTCGCCTCGGTTCAGTCACGCATCGCGGACATGCTGAACTGATATTTGACCGCTTCGGGCCGTTCTGGGGCTTTTTTTCCATGGCTGATCTGATGCTTGGAAATTTTCTTACGCTGATCACCGAATTCATCGGCATTCGGGCCGGCCTGGGTTATTTTGGTGTGCCGGCGCTTGTGGCGGTGGGGGGGGCGATTACCTTGATTTTGGCCGTGACAATGACGCGCCGCTATTGGACCTGGGAACGTATTCTGCTGGGCTTGGCGTTATTTAACGGCTTGTTTATACCGGTGGCGATGATGACGCACCCGAACTGGGGTGCCGTGGGCCACGCCTTTCTTACCTGGAGTCCATTGCCCAACGGATTTAATGCGAACAATACCATGCTGATGATGGCCGATATCGGTGCCACGGTGACGCCATGGATGTTGTTTTTTCAGCAGGGTGCAACAACCGACAAAGGCATGCAGCCAAAGGATGTCGGTTTTGGCCGATGGGATACTTCCATCGGCACACTGCTGGCGATGATATTCGGCATTGCCGTCGTGTTGGCCACCGTACCGCTGTATACCCATGGCATCAGCACGGAGAATTATCAGGGCGCGCAATTCGCGCAAGCCCTGCAACCCTATGTGGGCAAACTTGGCTCAAGCCTCTTCGCACTGGGGCTGGTGGAGGCCGGACTGGTTGCCGCGATCAGCATATCCACATCCTCCGCTTATGCCTTTGGCGAAGTGATGCATCATGCCCATAGCCTGAATCGCAGCGTCAAAGAAGCGTGGCCGTTTTATCTCATCCTCCTGGGTTCCGCGATCAGCGCCGGTGCCATCGTGCTGATTCCCCACGCTCCGCTGGAATTTATTGTCTTGATTGTCAACGTGATCGCCGTCCTGGGCATGCCTCCGGCGCTGCTGTTTCTGCTGTTGTTGGTCAATGACCGGGAGGTTGTGGGGGATCGGGGCAATGGGTTATTACTGAATATCGCGGGCATTGGTGTAACGGTATTATTGATTTTGGCCGGGCTGGGTTATGGCGTAACCACGGTATTTCCTCATCTGCTGGGATAAGGCGTAATAGATTATGGCAACTGAATTCAAACCTGATACACAAAATGTCAAAAGCCGGGAACTTGCCGAGCGTCATGATGTTGTGCGTTCATTATTGGAAGAGGATCAACTGGTCGCATTCAAACAGCGCACCCGATTTGGCCGCCGGAAACTTTCACCCGGCCTGAAAATTATGCTCTGGGCCTTGCGTGTGTACGTGGTGGTCATGTTGATTATTGTCATCATGGAAGTAGTCCGCACGCTGCGTTAGGGGCCAAAAGGCGGCTGGCGCAAAATAAGTGCTGCAACACGACATATTTCGCCACTCATCCATGTCCGGTCAGCGATACATGCCCGCAGTTTTTCAAATCCGCCAGGACGTTCTTTATCAGTGTCGCGCTGATGTTCGGCCGATGTCCCTGAATATCGGTCAGAGTGAACGTGCCGACCTGGTGCCCTGTTCCACCCATAATTACGGGTGGAACAGGGCACTAGGCAAAAATCGTCCGGCGGACCAACTGTGTCTTTGCCGGTTGACCGGCACAGCAACTCGGTTGAATGTATCTTCCCGCGTTGCTACGCCGTCCTTGATAAGGGAATACGCGATTGGCGTAGAGCACATGGGATCGAAGCACCTCTGCGTACGCCTGTCTCCCACTGGCTGCTCCGCAGGAGAGGTGGTAACGTCGGAAATGGTATCAGGGGCGTAAGAACGCAAAGGGGGTGACGATACGACGACGGTATTAACCACGAGGTAACGGAGGGGAGCGGAGGAGGCGACGGCGAGTAGCCACAGAGATGCGACGGGACTACGACCATATTTACCACGAGGTAGCGGAGGGGTAGCCGCTGCGGCGGCTAGAGCAGGGGAACAGTAGAGAGTTGAGCAGTAGAGCACATAAGGCTAAAACTCAAGAAATGCTGTCGCAATATGAGGCAACCTCCTGCGGTCTACTTTCTATTTTCTACTTTCAAGGTGCCGCTGCGGCGGCTGGAGCAGGAGATCAGGTGATAGTTGAGCTGTCGCTGCGGCGACGACGACGGGGGTTAACCGCAAAGTGGCGAAAAAACGCAAAGGTACGACGACCGCGACGGTATTTACCACAATGACACGCTTCAACGAAACGCTGCGCTCAACGAGCAACGAGCGACGAGCAACAGAGTGACAACGCACCGCAATGACGCGGGGACGGAACGACGGTTGGCCACAGAGATCACAGAGGCCACAGAGATGCGACGCGACGACGATATTTGCCACAACGACACAACGACACGCTTCAACGAAACGCTGCGCTTCAACGAGCAACGAGCAACGAACAACGGGGTTGATGTCGCTGCGGCGACCAAGGTGCTCAAGTTCGGGGGCAAGGTGCTCAAGTTAGGGGGGCAAGGTGCTCAAGTTGAGCATGTTGATGGGAGCATTGATTTTAGCGGGTTTGGTTCAAGGTGCTCCAGATGATCAAGATGTTTTTGGCCCCCAGGGGGGGGCGGCATTCAGCATTGAGAAGTTAGGAGATGGCCGAGTATTCAGGAGTTAGGAGTTAGGAGTTAGGAGAATAGGGAAGCGCTGCAACAGGTTAACGAACAACGGGGTTGCGTGGCAACAGTGGGTGCCGGTTCCTGTTCAGGATTCTTTTCCGCGATCACTGTGGCGGCGTGTTATTTACTTGTCAAATCCCGGCGGACCGGGATGCGGCACTTGTGCCGTGGAGAAGCTATAGGGGGCGGGGCTGGTGGGTAATGATTTGAGTTTTCAGTTTTCAGTGTTTAGTGTTCAGGAGACAGGAGTTAGGAGTTAGGAGGATAGGGAGCGCTGCGGCGACGGCGAGGGCGGGAGTTATCTGGGAGCGCGGCTGTTTTCCGCCGCCGTTGTTTTTATTAACTAATCACGTCCCCGTTGCGCTTCTTCGCCGCTGGGATAACTTCCCGG
>JAKBAC010000134.1 GCA_021809365.1 Planctomycetota bacterium
GCAGTCCGCGTAGAGAGTTTACCCCGTGCGCGCCGGGGCGGTCCACGTCATCCTGTCAGGAAGCCAATCCAGCTCGCCATCGCAGATACCCGCCGCACCCAAAAGTCAGTTTGCCCGTTGCTTCCCGGGTGTGCCGCGGGGAATTGATCATTGCTCGTTTTTCGTGGTGTTGGCAACCGATCGCATGGATGTTGCAGAAGCGGTCACAGGCCCGGCGGCAAACGGCAGTTTGCGGCGTCCTCGAACCTCAACATATTCGGGAATATGCTGCGGAACTGCGTCCTTGCATCCATCCATTTGCCAAGCCAATGCACCCGCATCGGACTGTCCAAACAGGCTAACGCCCGGTGTCTCCTGCGCTACGGCGCGGAATGCAATAACTTTGCTCATATAAGGATCGGTTGAATTCACAAGCATTACCGGTGTCCGGTCAGACGCCTGGCCAAATCAAGAGCTGCTGCGCTTACCGGTGTACGTGGCGGAGCGTCCATTGCTGTTGCCGCCATTGGAACAGCCAGAATGGTGTCATGCTCCTGGACATTCAAAGCTTCCCCATGAACCTGCAAGGGCTGAAAGAGTTCCCCGTGCCAAACCAGTTCCGGCTGCGCCAGAACCGGATCGCGCATCAAAGCCAAAACTTGCGGTGGGGCGGTTAAATAATCGGCATTGATTCCCAATTCTTCCTGAAGTTCGCGGTAGAGATGCTCCAAAAGCACAGCGGCACCGCCGTGCGTGTGCGCCGGCCAATCCAATACGCCGCCAAATAAATGTGCCCAATGTGGATAAGCCGCCACCGCTTTGCTGCGCACACCCAGATAGGCTGTATTTCCATGTGTCAGCAGTATGCTGTTTCCCAGTGCCGGAGTGATTGCGGCGGGGGAGTTGAGCCTAAAGCACTCCCGATCACGCAGGTTTGTCACGAGAAACGTTTTATAATCCGTTTTCGCCAATTGCAGTTGCAGCACTCCGTCAATAACCGCAGCGCTTTTTAAGCAGGCCACCGGACTGTTAAACAGAGTTCGGCCCTCCCGGGTGGCCGCGAGGGTATATTCATTCCAACGTGTTTCGATTCGGCTGGCAATATCGGGTGGAGGGGACGGATGGGTGGTATATGTCAGCGCAATATGGTCCGCCGCAAATATTCCGCAAGCCATTATCTCCGGTTCATCGCTCATGGCGGAATAGTAACAGAATCGTCTCTACTATGGCCACCGCCAGAGCACGGCGGAAAGCGCCCGGCGATTGGCGCGCTGCACACATCGGCTCTGAAAGATTCCTTCATGGAAAAACACGTCTGGTGATGCACGGGCCGCCGGGTATGGCAACGCCAAAAGTGCCGTATACGGGCAACTTCATTCGCGAATGAGGTTTCACAATATGAGAGCCTTGGCGGGCCAGCGGGCACATGTGTTGAATCTGGGTGGGGGGGTTATGACGCGGCAGTGGCGGCTTGAAGGCCGGCTGTGGCATGCTCGAAGAAGTCGGTGCGGACACATCGGGCGGCGATGGCGGCTATGTCGGCATCCAGACTCAGATGTCTCCAGCGGATCATCTGTTGAAGGAACCACCGGACATGTTCAACGCTGGGGGTACAGTGCTGAAGTTGCCAGGAGCGAAAATGCCAATCCATGCCGCGGTGGCGCTGCACGTGTTCCAAACCCAGATGATCCGCTTCCAGGCTGTGCATGATGAGTTCCTGGCTTTCATCAACATATTCCGGCTGGGAAAGCAGTTCCGCCAGCGCCGGCCGATGTTCGGGCATCTGGCAGTAGGCGCAGCCGCGAATCAGGGCCCGGATAATGCGCGTGAGCTGATCCGGCTTTTGCCGGGCACATGACTCAGTGGTGAGCAAAACTTTTTCCGGATGATCCGGATAAATATCCGTTGTTGCCAGGGCAATGCGGCCCCAACCGCGGCTTTCCGCCAGAGACCCCCATGGTTCACCCACGCAGAAAAGATCCACATAATGTTTGGACATGTGATCGGCCAGAAGAATCGGTTTGAGCTGCACAAGCTGAATGTCATGATCGGGATCAATTTCGCCGCGGGCCAGCCAGTCGCGTAACAGATAGTGGTGCATGGAAAACATGGAGACGTGAGCACATATTATTTTTCGGCCCATGCGGCGGGAATCAATAACTCTGCGCAGGGCCTGCGGAGAATCCACACCCAGTTCCGCGAGTTCGGTGGAAACCACAAGCGTACTGCCACCGGATCCCAGGTTCATCACGGCCACCATGGGTTCAAGAAAATCACTGCGCCCCAGTTGGCTCATAATCGACATGCCCAGAAGCGAATGGCTGGCATCCAGCAGGCCGTAGCTGAGTTTATCGCGCACGATCATCCAGCCACCCTGGCGCTCGATGTCAACGGCGATACCTTCATGCTCAAAATAACCATGGGCGGCGGCGACAACCAGAGGGGCCGCATCAATTAAACGCATGAATCCAATACGCATGAAAACCGAATTCCTTGGAAAACCAAACGGTTCCGGCATCGTTTTACCAGCGGTTGGTGTTGCAAAAGCATTGCCGCGGTAATTTTTTTCCGAGAATTTATTTTTGCGATTATTAAACGCCGGTTTGTTTTTGAAATAAACGGCCTGTTTCATGAATGGAAATTGATTTGCCGACTGGAAGCTGCGGCTTGCCGAAATGTGCATAAGTTGTGCAAAACCGGATTTGCTGCCCGCATAAGGTGCAGAGTCAGATAAATCTTGCGGAAAAATTCTTGCCAATGAAATAAGAGTGCCGATAAAACAATCTTCACGCAGGCGACGGCAGGCCATGCGCTTATTATAATCCCTTTGGGTAGACGGATTTGGCTGCCGGTTGCCAATCCGAAACGGCGGAGGTGGTTGAAATGGATGTTGTTCTAACCGATCGCCGAAGGAGCATGAAAAATGTCAACAATTCACAAGTTTGTGGTGGTGCCAGCGGTTCCGGAGAAACTCGCGGCCTTGCATGAACTGGCCTATAACCTATGGTCCTTATGGAACTACGAGGCGGCGAGCTTATTTAATCGCCTGGACCCGGATTTGTGGGAGGCCACGGGGCATAATCCGGTGCGACTGCTGAATCTGATCGGTCAGGATAAATTGCGCGCGGCCTCCGAAGACGAGGGATTTCTGGCGCATCTGAATCGGATTACATCCGATTTGAAATCCTACATGCAGCAGAGCACCTGGTTTAAACAGCGCTATCCGGATCGCAAGCCGGTAATCGCGTATTTTTCCGCCGAATTCGGCCTGCATGAATCGCTGCCGATTTATTCCGGCGGCCTGGGCGTGCTTTCCGGCGATCATCTCAAAAGCGCCAGTGATCTGGGCATTCCGCTGGTGGCGGTGGGGCTGCTGTATCGGGAAGGATACTTTCATCAGCAGCTTAATGCCGATGGCTGGCAGCAGGAGTTAAACCCGGAGAATGATTTTTTCTCCATGAGTCTCGCGCAGGTGAAGAATCAGGCTGGACAGCAGGCGATCATCACCGTGGATTACCCCGATTCTCAGGTGCGGGCCGCGGTGTGGCGCGTGCAGGTGGGCCGGGTATCGCTGTATCTCATGGATTGCAATCTGGAAATCAACAGTCCGCATGATCGGGACATAACCGCCCGCCTTTATGGCGGTGATCATGAAATGCGCATCCGTCAGGAAATACTGCTGGGTATCGGCGGATTGCGGGCGCTGGCGGCGGCGGGAATTACACCGACGGTATGCCACATGAATGAAGGACATTCGGCTTTCCTGGCTCTGGAACGCTGCCGGGTGCTTATGGAGCACGAACAACTGACCTTTGCCGAAGCCCGGGAAATGGTTTCCGCCAGCAACGTATTTACCACCCATACGCCGGTACCCGCCGGGAATGACGCATTTCACCGCGATTTAATTGAAAAATATTTCACCGGCTATTGCCATAAACTTGGTATCAGCGTCGATGAGCTGATGGCCATGGGACGGGTGAATCCGCATGATAACAATGAATTTTTCGGCGTTACGGTTCTGGCCTTGCGCATGGCGTGGCACGCCAATGGTGTCAGTAATCTGCACGGGCAGGTTTCGCGGCGCATGTGGCAGCGGATCTGGCCGGAAATTCCCGCGCCGGAAATACCGATCCGCCACATTACCAACGGCGTTCATACACAATCCTGGCTCAGCGAGGGGTTCGCACGGTTGTATCAGGAATATCTCGGTGCCAACTGGACCGATCGCCCCGCGGATCACAGCATCTGGGGACGCACCGATAAAATTCCGGATGTGGAAATCTGGCGCGTGCATGAACGCCGCAAAGAACGGCTGATTCATTTTGTGCGTCAGCGGCTGAAAATGCAGCTTGCCCGGCGCGGCCATTCCTCGCTGGATATTCAACGTGTGGACGAAGTACTGGATTCAAAATCGCTGATTATCGGTTTTGCGCGGCGATTTGCCACTTATAAACGCGCCACACTGCTGCTGCGCAATCCGGAGCGATTAATCAAACTGCTGAAAGATACCAATCATCCGGTGCAGTTCGTTTTTGCCGGTAAGGCCCATCCGCGTGATGATGGCGGCAAGCGCTTTATTCAGGAAATTATTCACTTTTGCCGGCGGGAAGATGTCCGGCCGCGCATGGTGTTTCTGGAAGATTATGACATTGATGTCGGACGCTATCTTACTCAGGGTGTGGATATCTGGCTCAATACACCCCGGCGGCCCATGGAGGCCTCAGGTACCAGCGGCATGAAAGCGGCCATCAACGGGGCACTGAATTTAAGTATTCTCGATGGCTGGTGGTGTGAGGCCTATGCTGAAGACAACGGCTTTGCCATCGGTGCCGGTGAAGATTACAACAACGATGAATATCAGGATGAAGTTGAAAGCCGCAAGCTTTTTGATCTGCTGGAGCGTGTGGTTGTGCCGTTGTATTACGACCGCAGTCTGGATGGTTTGCCGCGGAACTGGATCAAGCGGATGAAGAATTCCATCCGGACGATATGCCCGGTATACAACACCAACCGGATGGTGCAGAACTATTCGGAAATGTTCTACCTGCCCGCGCATGATCTGTATGTGAAACTTATGGAAGGCCATGGCGCCGGTGCCGCCGCGTTGGCGCAGTGGAAACAGCGTATTGCCCAGCTTTGGGATAATGTCAAGGTTCTGCATGTGGAATCGCCGGGAGTTGGCACGGTAAAAGCCGGTGACAGCGTCAAGGTATTTGCCACCGTTGAATTAGGCAGCATTCCCGCGGATAACGTGCGTGTGGAACTTTATTTTGGCCCATTGGACGCGTTTGGCAATATTCAAAATGCCCGCGTGCATGAAATGGCACTGGGCACAAATGTTGAAGCCGGTGTGTTTCAATATGTTGGTGCCATCAGCGCCGGGGCCTGCGGGCAGCAGGGATATGCGGTACGGGTGTTGCCAAATCATCCCAATATCGCTTTGCGGTTTGAACCCGGCCTGGTGCGTTGGGGATAATGGCCCACCGGCGGAAGCTTTGCATGTGTTATCATTGCAGGCACGCGACGCTGGAGCAGGGCGGCAACGCCATAAGCAAGCCAGCAGCGCGGAAAATCCACGCTCAAGACCTTGATTCCGCTGCCGCGGCCGGCATAGTTCGCTGTCATGTCGCGGCTTCAGGCGTCGGGGGCCAATTCGTCCAGCGTTTCCACATGCTCACGGTGATAAGTTCCCCGTACCACCCAGTAGGCACCGAGCAGGTTCCAGCAGATGGGCATAAAGCGGATGGCCTGAGCCAGCGCAAAGGCCTGACTGGCGGTATCCACGCCGCGCGTGACAAAGAAGTGCAGCAGAATGGCGTCCATTACACCGATGCCCTGCGGTGGAACAATCGGCAGGCTTGCCGCCAGTGCCGCGACCGGTATATAAGCCATGAAGCATCCGAATGATGCGTGCATGCCAAAGGCCCGTCCCGCAAGAAACCCGGCCAATGGCAGAACCGCCTGGGATAACACGCTGGCTCCCAAAGTCGTAGCCACCACGCCCGGATGATCGCGGTACACCCGCAGGGTTCGGTCCGCGTGTTTGATGAATTCCGGCAAGGGGAGGCGTTCAATCAATGCATCAAGATGCAAAACCTTTCGCAGCCGCGCCGAGAAATAGACAATCCCGCCGACAATGGTCGCGCCCAGCAGGCCGGTAATCAGCCACAGTACATGCACCAGCACCGGATCGGAAACCGCTTTGCCCGCCGCGAAATAATGGTTCGCCAGCAACTGTGCCGCCGCCGCCACCCCGGCCACGATCATCAAGCCGATTAAACCGATAACGCGATCCAGGATAACCGTAACGGCACTTTTGGTTTTTTGCCCGGTAATTCGGCCGGTATAAATAATTTTGACAATATCGCCACTGGTGGTGCCGGGGAGAAATGTGGAATAAAACTGGCCCACAAATGTCAGCGTCAGGCATTTGCGGTACGGCAGATCCATATTCTGCACCAGCATCAGTTGCCGCCAGCGCCATGCGGTGATCACAAATGGAAGGCACAGCAGCAGCAACGCCGCCAGCAAGGGCAATGGTTTGGCCCGGCGCAGCAGGTCCGGCAGGCCCAGCGACACCGCTACTTTGCCGTGGTCGGTCACCAGGTAATTTTCGGGCACCGCCAGAAGTTTGGGGAATTGAATCGGCGGCTTGGTAGCCACGGCGGTTATCAACTGCCCGTGCGGCAGGCGCACGGAAATTTTTTGATCCTGAAATTTCAGCGTATATAACTTGCCCTGACGGGCCAGCAGAATCAGGCGGGTGTTTTGCACGAAGGTCACATTGCGGATGACCTGCCCTTTTTTAATCACGACCTGATCATGCCAGGAGATATGGGAAATCACGTACCAAAGCCCGATGACCGCAATCAGAATTTTGATGACGGTAACGATAACTTTGCGGGCGTTGTGTGGTTTTGCCTGCGTCATGATGTCCAATGGTAAGAAGAAAGGGAGATTAAATCCCCAGGTCCTGCCGCGTTAAGATGGATTCAAACGTAAAGCCCGCGGATTCAATATTTTCCCGCGCGCCTTCCTGCCGATCAATGACCGCAACAATTTTTTCAACCTGCGCCCCGGCCGCGGTAATGACCTTGGCTGCCTCCAGCACCTGTCCGCCGGTGGTGGCAATATCCTCCACCAGCAGCACGGTATCACCGGCTAAAAGAGCGCCTTCAATAAGCTTGCTGGTGCCATAGTCCTTTTTGGAATTACGCACAATGAAAAAGGGCAAACCCGCCGCCAGAGATGCCGCCGCCGCCAATGCCACACCGCCGAGTTCCGCACCGGCAATGCGCGTGGTCAACGGCGAGCGCGCAGCGGCCATACGGGCACCGAGTGCGGCGAGAATATCGGGCTGGGTTTCAAAGAGATACTTATCCATATAATACTTTGATTTCCGCCCGGAACGCAGCGTAAAATCTCCTTCGAGATACGCTACTTCCTTGATCCGGGCGGCCAATTGTGATTTATCCAGCATAAAAAAACTCCTTAACCATAATGGTGGGGAATTATAGCGATTTTTCACCCGCTGGCACGCCGGAGCACTCCGATTCTCGCTTTCGCCGCAATCCATGAACGCTCAAACGCGTTCGCGATCCCACGCGATTGGTTCGGAAGCATAAGCCATAGGTGCTTGGCCCAGCCGGAGCGCGATGGGGTCCGGTCAAAGCCCAAGGTCCGAAAATACCTAATGGGCGTGCACCATGTACGCAACAATGCGGCCGGATGCGAAGGCTGGTGTCGCACTACGGGCGGAACAAAATGGCCTGGATTCTAGTTGCGAGCGCCTATGGGGCTTAGCACAAAGGAGGATGCGGGGCGGGGAAATGGTCATCTGTTCCCGCTTTCCGGCGCGGGGAACGGCTGCGAAATTTTACGGTTTTGCGGCAACTGAAAATTGTCGGTTAGGGTGTCGCGGATATTACGAATTCATGCGATAATACCGGTCGATGGCGTCAGGTGGGAAAGCCTGATGGTAAAGGGCCGGCGTGGCGGGGGGGCAGAGCCATGCGTTACATACGAGAAAGGCAATTATCAAGATGATTTCACAAACGGCCAAGCAAAAACCGCGCGGGGCGTTCTGTCTGGGGCAGCGAGAATTTGACTGGATTTACGGTCCGGATGAGAGACGTGATATTGCTGAATTGGTCATGCTGCCGGATGGCCTGTATACGCCGGAGTTTCTGAAGAAAAATCGGGATGCTCTGGCGGAAACCGAAGTCATTTTATCCGGCTGGGGCGGACCGCGAATCGATGAGCATTTCCTCGCCGCCGCGCCGTCGCTGAAACTGGTGTTGTATGGAGCCGGTTCGCTTTCCGGAATTGCAACGTACAGCGCCTGGGAGCGGGGTGTGCGTTTCTGCAGCGCGGCGTATGCGAATTCCATTCCCGTGGCGGAATATTCGCTGGCCGCAATTCTGCTGGGACTCAAACATGTCTGGCATCATGCCACCGCGATTAAAGGGCAAAAACGCTGGACCGATCATTATCCGCCGCCGGGTGCGTATCACAGTGTGGTGGGTCTTGCGTCCCTGGGGCTTATTGCGCGGATTCTTATTGATAAACTGAAATCGTTCGACCTGCGGGTTATTGCGTATGATCCATTTGTGAGTCCTGAAGAGGCGCGGGAACTGGGCGTGGAGCTTGTAGGCCTGCGGGATTTATTTGCCCGCTCCGACGCCATTTCCGTTCATACCCCGCTGCTGCAGGAAACGCGCGGTATGATCACCGGAGAGTTGCTTTCTTTGATGAAGAAGGGTGCCACACTGATTAATACCTCGCGCGGCGCGGTGATTAATGAAGTTGAATTGCTGGATATTGCCGCGCAACGTCCGGATCTCCAATTTGTTCTTGATGTAACCGATCCGGAGCCGCCGATTCCCGGCTCACGCATTTTTGATTTACCCAATGTGATTCTTACTCCGCACATTGCCGGATCAATGGATAGAGAATGTCAGCGCATGGGCCGGCTGATGGTCGATGAATTGCGGCGCTACCTGGCCGGAGAGCCGCTGCGGCACGAGATCACCGCGAAAATAGCCAGCCACAGTATTCACAGACCGGTCGCAGTGTGAAGCATTCGGGAAGCAAGCCAATCGCAGCAGTTCCGAAAAACTTCCTGCGTGGAGACTGTTGGGGTGAACACTGCGCATTGAGCAGCGAGAATGTGGCATTTCGTCCCGCCACCGCGGAACAGATGCAAAAGTGCGAATCTCAAATCTCAAATTTCAGATTTCAGATTTCAGATCTCAAGTAGCGGGTTTCGAATTTCAGATTTTAGATTTCAAATCTCAAATTTCAAA
>JAKBAC010000012.1:0-27474 GCA_021809365.1 Planctomycetota bacterium
GCTTGACGCGGATGCGGTAAAGCGCTGGCTTAGCGAGCGCGGATTGGCCTTCGACTGCTATTCCTTTTCTGTTGTTCCCAAATGCTCAACACCGGAAGGCGTGCTGATAAGGGTCGGAACCACTATGGCTCCGCGCAGGCTACGGCGCCTGATGCGAACAGTCCATATTTCGGGCTTGACGCACTTGGAGTTTCCTAGTGGCGAAATCCTTAAATTCCAGAGCCACGACACGCTCGTACTGCTTCACGACTGCGATCCGGATTGGAATGACGACCCAGCCTACGTGCGAGCAATGCAAATGCTCTCACGCGGCTGCATAGGGGAGACGAAAGACCCCTTCGGGGCACGCGGATTGGCGTTCAGCGCCAACGAACCTGTCGAACTTGCGGCGTTCGTGATGGTTCCACTTTACGCGGGATGGGAGGCCTATGTAGTGCCTGCGCATGGTAAGTATTTTACCCTTTTCCGCTACGATTACATGTACGTCGTGGCCTCCCGGCAGTCGGATGTTGCCGATGTGATTGCGAGCCTCGAATGGGCGAAGTTCCAGTATTGGGCAGGTCCGATCAACAGACCTTCGTTCCTCCTGGATAAGTTTGCGAGGAAATAATTGGGGCAGGTTACCCAGAAATACGATCCGGTGTCAAAAGCGGCGATAGGACTGATTAACGTCAATCAGCTGGATCACAAATCGCGCCATCGTGGACGGCGCGCGGCGGTGCATGGGGCATTTGCGTCCCTGTGTTCGCCGGCGCTTCCGCATCTTGTGCTTGGCACTTTCAAGTTCTTCTCCAAGCTCCGCTGGAGCTATGGCGTTGAGGAGGCTTTAGGTTGATCTGAACAGATCGCCTTGCTGACCTGATTGTGGATGATACGGTTGCATACAGGCTGGCGAATCATTTTCCACGCGGTTGACCAAGGGGCTGACCCGGTGCGAGATCATGCGTTCTGATGGAAATGGCTGAAACAGATGGCGCATTTCCGGGGCGTCGGCGGATGTGGTCAGATAGGCGAGGGCATCGGCGGGCGAGAGCATGACGGGCATACGCGCATGGACATGTTTGACGGTCGCGTTGGCGTTGGTGGTCAGGATGACAAAATTCATTTCGCCGCCGGAATGTTCGTGCAATCCAGCCAGGCAAAACGGGGCACCGGAGGTAAGTTGGAAGAGAAAGGGTTGCGCTGTGGTGCCGGTCTTGCTCCATTCATAAAAGCCATCAGCGGGAATGACGCATCGCCGATGGCGGAATGAATCGGCAAATGTTGGCGTTTCCAGCACCGTCTGGGCGCGTGCGTTAATAAGGAGATTACCGGCCCGGGAGGTCCAGTTTTTGACGATGCCCCACCGGGCCAGACGGGCGATGGGTTGAGGTTGGCCGTGAATCATAAGCGTCTGCTGGCCCGGGGCGATGTTGTGGTGCGGGCTTAGCGGCGGAGCATCGTGGAGCCAGGGCATGGCATTCAAAGCGGCGGTCGGATTGGCCAGTGTGAATCGTCCGCACATCGCAACATCCTTATTCCGCGGTTACATCAACCGATACATTCACCAGATGCTTGCCGCCACCTAATATTACGCCGCGCAGGGGGGAAACATCCGAAAAATCCCGCCCATACGCGATGGTAATGTGGCGCTCGGTGGGAATCATATTATTCGTTGGATCAAATTCCAACCAGCCCAGTTTGGGCACATATACACCCAACCATGCGTGGGAGGCATCGGCACCAACCATCCGTGCCGTACCCGGTGGGGGCGTGGTCAGCAGATATCCCGATACATAACGCGCTGCAAAGCCCATGGCACGCAGGCAGGCGATGCCCAGGTGCGCAAAATCCTGGCAAACGCCCCTGCGTTGCCGCAAGACATCCGCCACGCTGGTACCCACGGTTGTCGCGGTGGAATCAAATTGAAAATCGTGATGAATCCGCCGCATCAGATCCTCCACCGCCTCCACGACAGGTCGGTTGGCGGGAAACGATGCGGAGGCATATTGCGCCACCTCCGGCGGTAACGCGATATTTATTGATTGAAACGTAAATTGCACGATTCCGGGAAAATCCGTCGGCGAATTGTTCCACAGGTTGTCACGCGCTTGCTCCCACGGCTGATTGGAAAACAGCATTCCAGTCGATGGCGCAAGAATTTCCACTTCTCCGCGCGACGTGACCAGCAGTTCATGGTGCGGCTCCTGAATGCTGAAGAAGGTCTGACGATTGCCAAAATAATCCAGGCGATCCGTGCGCATGGCGGTGGGAGAAATTTCCAGATCCGCATAACGCCACAGGTGGCCCCGCGCCTCACGCGGTAGAAGATGGGCGATGTGATGGCAGATCGTCACCGGTTGCTGATAACGGTAACGCGTGACGTGCTTGATTTTATAAACCGGCATAGACAATTTTCCGCATTCAAGTTTTCATATCCGGGGATTATGAATCGCCCGTTACCGCCGCCGGGGCCGTGAGTTGGAAACCCAACTGCCGGGATTCTGAGGTATGGACCAGATAGGCCCGGCTGATTAAATCTGAGAGCATCCGCAGTTCATCAATCCATATATGCAGTAAGTTGTACAGATGTTCCCGCCGATGCGTGGCATACGCATCGTCCGTATGACCCAGCGTATTGACATCCGCCAGGCGAATATCCGTCAGCAGCCTGAGCACAATGCGTTCCGGCGCGGACAGGCGCGTTCGGCTATCCTCCGCGACCAGCGACGCCAGGTGTTCCTGCAGTCGTACGAGTTGAAAGGCGGCGGAGCGCGGGTTGCTTTCGTCGGCCAGCAGCATATCGAGTACCGGTGGAACCTGTAAATTGGTGGTGTAGCGGCGGCGATAGGTGATGATCGAATCGGCAATTTCCAGCAGGGATTCCAGCAGGGGACCTTCACGATCCACCACAGGCACCAAAGTCTCCGAAAGTAGCGTTAGTGTGCCGATGGCGCGTTCAATCCGGCGGCCAATGTCCAGAAATCGCCAGGCAAAGCCGCGCGTCATGGACTCCATGGCCAGACCGTCAAATGCGGCAAAGGTAATCATAAGCCGATCCAGCGCGGGCAGAAGATCCAACAGCGCGGGATCGGCCTTGCCGGCGCGGGGAAAATCTTCATCCAGACGGTTGATGATGCGCCATGTATCAATGGACATGCGGTCGCGCACCAGCGCGGCAATGCGATAAATCGACTTGAGCGTGGAAGGAAAGCCGTTGGCATGACCGTTACGCAGAAGAATTTCCACCAGTTTGCCTTCCGGCGTCAAGTTCTGATTGGGGGGTTGCGCATACATGGTCTGCTTGCTTAACGCCGAGAAGAGTGTGGGAAGTTCGGCGGTAGAATCAAAATTCTGATCCATCAGTCGTATGACAATTCCCCGCGCCAGCCGGGCATTGGCCTGCGCCCGCTCTTCATAGCGTCCCAGCCAGAACAAATTGTCCGCCACCCGGCTTGGCAAATCACCGCCGGCGCGGGAAATGATAACGGGCTGGCCCGGGGGTTGAAGGAAACTGAATGAATCCACGGGGCCATCGGAGAGAACCCACACATCCTTGGAACCGCCGCCGCGTTGCATGGAAACAATCATGGAGTCCGCGGCACCGGCAAATCGCGCCAATCCGCCGGGCATGACGGAATATCCGCCCTCAACGCCGGTTAAATGCAGCCGCAGAACCAGATGTCGGGGCTGAACATTGTTGGCCGTGAGCACCGGCGCGGTGGCCAAATCCACATAGTGTTCACCGACATAATGGGAGGGTGAAGCGTTGATGCGCGTACGCAGCAATTCCAGTTCATCCTGACTTAAGTTGCGACCAAAAATAGGCTTCTCCCGGCCGCTGATAAATGCCGGCTTGATCACCATGCGCGGCAAATTATCCAGCACATATTGCCGGGCACCGGCGTCACCGCACCAGAAAGAATCCACCGATGGCAAGATCATATCTTCGTTCAATAGCCGACGGCAAATTGCGGGGAGAAACATCATCAGCGCCGGCATCTCCGCCAGACCTGAACCTAAAGCATTGGCCACGACGACATTACCGGCATATACCGCCTGCACCAGACCCGGAATGCCTAACGCGGAGTCGGCCCGCAATTCCAGCGGATCGCAGAAATCATCGTCCTGCCGGCGCAAAATCACATCCACGCGCTGCAATCCGCCCAGCATTTTCAGATATACATGATTATCGCGCACAATTAAGTCCGCCCCTTCCACGAGTGTGTAACCAAGATAGCGAGCCAAATAGGCGTGTTCAAAATAGGTTTCGTTGTAAGGCCCCGGAGTCAGCAGGACGATGCGGGGATTTTCACGGTTGGACAGTGATTTGAGGGTCTGGCGAAAGCTGCGGAAAAAGGTGGCCAGCCGGCGGACGCGGCAATCCCGAAAAACATCCGGTAGCGCCCGCGAGATCACCATGCGGTTTTCCAGCGCATAGCCCGTACCGGAAGGGGCCTGCGTGCGATCCATGAGCACCACAAATCGGCCATCAGGCCCGCGGCCAACATCGGCCGCGTAGGTATGCAGTCGGCGGCCCGATGGGACGGTCACGCCGTGCAGCGGTCTTAAAAAAAGCCCATGGCCAAACACCAGTTCCGGAGGGATGAGTTTTTCCGCCAGCAGGCGTTGGGGGCCATAGAGATCATCGAGAATGGCCTCCAGCAGGCGTGCCCGCTGATGAACACCCGCTTCAAGGTTGGCCCATTCCGATGCGGAAAACAAGACCGGCAGTGAATCCAGATGCCAGGGGCGGTCCATTCCGGCGGGATCACCGTACACGTTGTAGGTCACACCATTATCATGGATAAGTTGGCGGGCGGTTTCCCAGCGATGATGCAGTTTCTCCGGCCCCAGGTCATCAAGCAAACTTAAAAACATCTGCCAATGCGGGCGTACAGCGCCAAACGGGTCCATCATTTCATCGTACAGGCCTGGCGCGGGGGCATAGCCACCATACAATTGGGTATTGACCAATGACGGTGATGAAGCAAGTTGTTCCTGTTGCAGTGTCATACGCCTTTGAGTTCCATTCCATGAGCCTGTCATTGCAGCTGTGACAACGCACGAGCCTGTTTAACTTCCTGCAGATCCCTGAATTCTCACCTACATCGCCGCAAATCCAGTGTAAACGGAAACTCCAGGGAAGGTTCCAGCTTGCGCGGGCGCAGCGGCCCCGCCGTATGGCCTAACTTGACAAAGCGGGCCATGCGGCGCGATTCCGCTTCAAAGGCGTTCACCGGAAATTGATCAAAGGAGCGGCCACCCGGATGCGATACATGATACGCACACCCCGCCACCGCCTGATCATTCCACGTATCAACAACATCAAAGACCAGCGGTGTATGTACGCCGATGGTCGGATGCAGACATGCCGCCGGCTGCCAGGCTCTATAACGCACGCCGGCGACAAATTCTCCGTTTCGCCCGGTTGGATTCAGCGGCAGCACGATGCCGTTGACTGCGATCTGATGCCGGGTGTTGATCATGGCCGATATTTTAATCTGAAGGCGTTCAACCGACGAATCGACAAAACGCACGGTTCCGCCACCCGCGGGTTCTTCACCCAGTACGTTCCATGGTTCAATGGCCTGCCGGAATTCCAGCTTCATGCCGCCGGCGGCAATGGAATCAATTTCCCCCAGCAGGGGAAATCGAAATTCCAAATGTGGCGCAAACCACTCCGGCTTGAGGTCAAAGCCATGCGCTGTCACATCGCGCAGCACATCGTTGAAATCATCGGCCACAAAGTGCGGCAGCATAAAGCGATCGTGCAGTTCCGTGCCCCATCGCACCAGCGGCATGTCATAGGGTGTTGTCCAGAAGCGTGCGATCAGTGTCCGCAGCAGCAACTGCTGCGTGAGCGACATGCGGGCATGCGGCGGCATTTCAAAGCCGCGAAACTCCACGAGTCCCAGCCGTCCGCCGGCGGAATCCGGAGAATAGAGTTTATCAATGCAGAATTCCGCGCGATGCGTGCTGCCGGTCAGATCAATGAGCAGATTTCTCAATACGCGATCCACCAGCCACGGTGGCGATTGCGAGCCTTGCGGATGTTGAATTTCCTTGAGGGCGAGGTCCAGTTCATAGATCATTTCCGGACGGCCTTCATCCGCCCGCGGTGCCTGGCTCGTGGGGCCGATGAACAGGCCTGAAAACAGATATGACAGCGATGGATGATTGTGCCAGTATGCCACCAGGCTTTTAAGCAGATCCGGGCGGCGAAAAAAGGGCGAATCGCCGGGGGTGTCTCCGCCGATGACAATATGGTTTCCGCCACCGGTGCCCGAATGCCGCCCATCAAGCATGAATTTTTCGGTGCCCAGACGGGTAAAATGGGCATCTTCATAAAGTCCCGTGGTCACGTTGACCGCTTCATCCCAGGAGTGGACCGGCTGCACGTTGACTTCAATAACTCCCGGATCGGGTGTGACTTTAATATGCTTTACCCGCGGATCATGAGGTGGGCTGTAGCCTTCAATAATCACCGGCGTGCGCATGTCCGCGGCGGTTTCTTCAATGCGGGCGACAAGATCAAGATAATCTTCAACATAGCGGACCGGCGGCATAAAGATGTGCAATGTGCCGTTACGCGGCTCCACGCATATTGCCGTGCGCACCACATGCGGGGCGGATTGCCCCGCCTGGGGTTTCCAGGAAGGATCTTCCCGTATCCGTCGGCGATATTCTTCCAGCGCCGGCCCGATGCCCTCTTCCGCGTGCTTCCAGTCCTGTTCCTGAAATATCCGCGGGCCGCTCGGGGACGCCTGCTGACCGCGCCGATAGCGCTGGCCGCCGTGAACATCGGGCAGGCCGGATATTGGCTCCATCGGATCACGCGGATAGATATGCGGATACTGTGAATCCGCCACCCAGGGTAACGAGTCCAGGGGCAGTCTGAGGCCCATGGGTGAATCGCCGGGAATCAGATACAGCCGCTCTGGCCGCAAAAACCATGCCCCGGTTTGCCAGATTCCCTCGCCCGGATCGCCGATGGGTCGCAATGGCAGAACGTATCCGATCACTTTGTCCAATCCCTGTTCAAATACCATGGCCAGGCGCAGACGGTCTTCTTCATTTTTGAGATTATTCTTAAATGGATCGACATTCACCGGTAATCGTCGTTCTTTCCACAGATAATACCAGACATCCTCAAAGCCCGGCAGGGCGTGACTTACGGAGACATCTCCGTTGAGCCGATCGGTTAAATTGCTTAGAAAAGTCCGGGCCGTCTGGTCGGTATGATGCTGTGGCGTACCGGCATCGGCAAATAGTGTCGGGTCGTTCCAAATTGGGTGCCCGTCCTTACGCCAGTAACATGCCAACGCCCAGCGCGGCAGCGATTCTCCGGGATACCATTTGCCGATGCCGCAATGCAGCAATCCACCCGGGGCGAACCGCCGCCGCAATCTTGTCAACAGTTGCCCGGCCAGTTCCCGCTTTTGCGTTCCCAGCGCGGTGGTGTTCCATTCCGGCGCGTCAACCGCATCAATGGAGACAAAGGTCGGCTCACCACCCATGGTCAGGCGGACATCCTGCCGGCGCAACATGGCATCAACCGTGTGGCCCAACGCGTCAATTTCCTGCCATTGTTCTTCGGTGTACGGTTTGGTCACGCGCGGGTCCTCACGCACGCGGCGTACCGACATGCTGAATGCGAATTCCGCTTCGCATTTATCCACGGCTCCGGTAATCGGTGCCGCGGATGAAGGTTCCGCCGTACAGGCCAATGGAATGTGCCCCTCGCCGGTAAACAGGCCGCTGGTGGCATCAAGTCCCACCCATCCCGCACCTGGCAGATATACCTCCGCCCAGGCGTGCAGATCGGTAAAATCTTTTTCCGGGCCGGAGGGGCCATCCAATGATTTTATGTCGGCGGTTAATTGAATCAGATAGCCCGACACAAAGCGCGCGGCCAGGCCGCAATTCCGCAATAAATTTACCAGCAGCCACGCGAAGTCCCGGCATGATCCGGTGCGGGTTTTCAACGTTTCCTCCGCGGTCTGCACGCCGGGTTCCAGCCGGATCAGATATTTGAGCAGATGGTTTATGTTTGCGTTGATTTCAACGAGATAATCCGCGGTGCGCAGGTCCTTGCGGCGGCAGGATTTGATCAGTTCCCTCAGTAGGGGGCCGGGTTTGGCAGCCGCAAGATAGGGTGCCAGTTCATGCTTCAGCACCGGGTCATAGGCGAAGGGATATGTTTCCGCTTCCGGTTCGAGAAAAAAATCGAATGGATTGATCACAGTCATTTCCGCAACCAGATCCACTTCCACCTTGAATTCTCGTGTGGCCTCCGGAAATACCAGACGCGCCTGATAATTTGCATACGGATCCTGCTGCCAATTGACAAAATGTTTCGCCGGAAGAACCCGCATGGAATAAGCGCGAATGGGCGTGCGGGTATGCGGTGCCGGTCGCAGGCGCACCACCTGGGGTGATAACGTGATCATCCGGTCATAGCGATAATGGGTAACATGATTCAGGGCGACAAGTATGGCCATCAGGTGGAAACTCCGAGCGCAACAAACCCGCCCTTCCAAGTCAATGGATACCGCCCAGCGGCCCATCCCGCATTGAGCAGGCCCGTTTCCACCCTGTTCCGCCAATCCTCAAAAAAGATTATACCGCAGATCAACCATCCACACATACCGCCTACCCTGCCCCGGCACCCAGCCGAGCGTGGCAATAAATCCGAACCGTGGTGCCGGGACGCCCCATCCCCCTTTAGCCGCGTGTGCTTGCACCGCGCGTAGTGCGCGGCAGTCGCCGGTGTTGCGAAAGTAGATTGCAGGTGAGTCTGCTCGTTGTTCGTTGCTCGTTAAGCGCAGTGTCCTGTGACACGTTGCTCGTTGTTCGTTGCCGGTATGTGCTCTACTCCTCAACTTTCTCCTGAACGCTGCTCTGCGGCAAGGGCCGCCGCCTCGGGTGCCCGGAATTATTGCCACACCCCAGCGATGCAAGCCGATGCTAAGAGATTGACGGGGGTGCGGTTATGGGTTTGTGTTATGGCAGCGCCAAATTTTGGGTGGTTGGATAATTTTATCCCTTTTTGCTTGCATGAAATTTTAAGGCTTGCTAATTGGAATTCAGAATGTCATACTATTTTTCAGAATAAGCGCTCGATGAAACGCGCGAGGGTTTACTCTTGGCTGGATGATGGTGAATAGCCGATGCGGTAAAAAATAATGCAGCGATGGTCGCTTATAATGAATGCGGGCAAACAGACTCAGGCCTGATGCGGAGCATTATTCATTGGCGGGATAATGAAAGGACATGTTATGCGTTTGTCGTCTTGCGGTTTTTTAGCTTACGCGAACTTGCCATTGGGCGAGCGATCGAGCACACGGAATTGGGCTCCGGTTTTTCTGGGTTCGTTGCTGGCGGCGGGAGTATTGGGCCAATGCAATCATGCAAGCGCCACCACGGTGCCGGCGATTGCCGCCGGTACATATTACTTGACTCACTCGACCAACTGGGGAGGATATGCGGATGTCGTATCTTCAGGCTCCAGTGACACCTTTACGGCTGTCTCCGGTCAATGGACCGTACCAACCGTGCAGGAACCGCCGGGGACATCAAGTGGTGCGTATTCCGCGTTCTGGGTAGGGTTGGATGGATTCAATTCTAATACTGTTGAGCAAACGGGGGTGGAGGCCCAGATCAGCGGCGGCACGGCTACGTATTATGCCTGGTATGAGATGTATCCCGCTTCGGAGGTTGAGGTATTCACGGTTTCCCCGGGCGACACAATTTCAGCCTCAGTGACCTATGACGGGACTAGAGCGAGCCGCAGGGGTACCTTGAGCGCGTTCACCCTTGCAATTACCGATATGACATCCGGCCAGTCTTCTTCGATTACCCAGTCCCTCTTGGGCACATACGCCCGAACCTCCGCCGAATGGATCGCGGAGGCTCCAACGATTCAGTATTATAATGGCACGCAATCGCTGTCGACACTTGCTGATTTTGGCAGCGTGACATTTACCAATGCCTCGGCAACTCTGGCCGGCTCAATCAGTGGATTGCCTTCAACGGCGTCGGTTAATTCAATTGAAATGGTGAAACAAAATTCGGCACCCAACTACATACCGCTTGCAATACCATCTGCCTTAAGCAATTCCGGCAGCACTTTTACGGTTACATACGTGCCGGAGCCGACATCGCTGGCGTTGCTTTTATTGAGTATAACAGCCATACCGCTGTTGCGCCGCCGCAAATCATCGCGCTGACAAATCCCCTGGATGAGCAGATGTTTCGTCGCTTGGCCGCTGCACGGTCAATCAAGTCGGTGCGACGCCCTGTGCATGGAATCCAATACACGCACCGCATGCGGACTGCGGCGAATTGTTATCCAGCAGCAGCACCCGGCCAGTGGCCAATTTGTAGCGGGCCGCGACTATTGTCAGATCGCCGGAGCGCATCCGCTTTTCCAGCGCCGGCAAATGCGCCAACTTGTGTGCCTGGAGCATTGCGTTGAGATTAATCGCATGATTCAGCCGGTCATGGGGACCTTGCGCATCGGCCTGCTTAATGGCGGGTTCAATTTGCTTGATGATTGCGGAGAGTTCCGCATTGGCCGGGCCGGGGTTGAGTGCCGCCTTGACGGCACCGCAGTCATCATGCCCCAGTACCATGACCAGATGAACGTGCAGATGTTCGACGGCATACTGCACGCTTTCAGCCGCGGTGTCATCAATTACTTCACCGGCCACCCGCACAACAAAAAGTCGGCCCAATCCCTGATCAAAGATAATCGACGGAGATGAGCGCGAGTCTGAGCAAGCCACGATTACAGCAAATGGATGCTGGCTTTTGGTCAACTGCGCGCGGCGAGCCGGCGTGGAATCTCCGTATAGCATGTCCCCCCGCACGAACCGCGCATTGCCGCGCATCAAACGCGCCAGTGGCGATGTGACCGGGGCCATGATCCGCGTGAGCGGACGGGTCGCGCAGCCCGCGGCGGCCAGCAACAGACCAGCGAAATTAACCATGGCCGCTCTTCTTGAATATTGCATGGGATACCTCGCGATTTTCAATACAATGTCATCTCGGCGCAACAGTTTACCATGGCGGAATTGTCATGGGTACTGTTTTTCTGTTACGCTCCGGAACGAGGGAACGATACAGACGACAGAGAATATTTTCGCATTCATGGCCGAGTGTATAGAATGGTATGGCGCGGTTGGGCCGCGCCGCTGCCGGTTCTCACCGGTTTTTATTGGACCGCCGGATGGTGGTGAGATGAATGTTGGCCTTTTGAAGAGGTGATCGATGACCGTTGAAAAGAAAATCTCGCCCACACGTAATTTGCATGATCTGGGCCAGAGCTTGTGGTTGGATAATATCACACGTAAGCTGCTGACCAGCGGTACGCTGCAGCGGTACATCAGCGAGCTATCGGTTACCGGCCTCACCAGTAACCCTACCATATTCGACCATGCGATCAGCAAGTCCGATTTTTATGACAATGCCATTCGTACTGTGCATGATGCGGGTACAACCTCATCTGAAGCGATATTCTTCAGCCTGGCCTTGGAGGATTTGCAAAATGCCGCGGATTTATTTCGGCCAGTTTATGATCAAACGCATGGGGTCGATGGCTTTGTATCACTGGAAGTTTCGCCATTGCTGGCGTATGACACGGCCAAAACAATAGCGGCGGCGAAGGAACTATTTGCCCGGGCGAAACGTCCGAATCTTTTCATTAAAATCCCCGGCACATCGGAGGGGCTGCCGGCCATTGAGGAGGCAATTTTCAGCGGTATACCGGTGAATGTCACGCTGCTTTTTTCCGCACAGCAGTATGTTGCCGCCGCGGAGGCTTATATGCGCGGCATTGAGCGGCGCATCGGGGCCAAACTTGATCCGCGCGTAGCGTCGGTGGCCTCCGTATTTATCAGCCGGTGGGATAAAGCGGTGATGGGTAAGGTGCCCGATACGCTGCGTAACAAGCTTGGTATCGCGGTGGCGTGCAAAACATATAAGGCGTATCGCGATTTGCTGACTGGTGCGCGATGGAAGAAACTGCTGGCGGCGGGAGCCATGCCGCAGCGGCTGCTTTGGGCCAGTACGGGAACCAAAGACCCCTCTGCGCCCGACACGTTTTACATTACCGAACTGGCGGCCCCGGACACCATCAATACCATGCCGGAAGAAACTCTGCTGGCCTTTGCCGATCATGGCAAAGTGGGTTCCGTGATGACTCCGAACACTGCTTTGGCCGACAAGGTTCTGGATCAGGTGGCACAGGTGGGCTTTACGGTGGAGAAACTTGGCCCACAACTGCAGAAGGAGGGGGCGGAATCCTTTGTTAAATCATGGAATGATCTGCTGTCGGTGGTGGAACAAAAGAGTTCCGCACTGGCGGCGTCTTAAATAATCGCGAATATCAACGTATGAAAATGTATGGAGGTTTCAATGTCCACACCAGCCACCTTTTCCATTAACAATAAAATGTCCACGCCCCTGACCGAACGATCCGCGTTCAGAGCGCTTCTGAAGCATTTTGAAACTGCCGGGCTGCTGCACCTGCGCGACTTGTTTGCCGGGGATCCAAAGCGAGCGGAGCGGTTCAACGTGGAGGCGGCAGGTCTGTTTCTGGATTATTCCAAAAATCGGATCACCGATGAAACGGTTGCTTTGCTGCTGGATCTGGCGCGGCAATCGGGTGTGCAGGAGCACATTGCCGCGATGTTCGCCGGTGAAAAAATAAACATTACCGAAAATCGTTCCGTGCTGCATGTGGCCCTGCGTTCGCATCGCACGGATCACTATATCTCCGACGGACAGAATGTCGTGCCGGAGGTGCATGAGGTGCTGGATCGCATGGCCGCCTTCGCCAGTCGGGTGCGGGCGGGCGAATGGAAAGGTTATACCGGCAAACCGATACGCAATATTGTGAATATCGGGATTGGTGGCTCGGATTTAGGTCCGGTGATGGCGTATGAGGCATTGCGGCATTATTCCCAGCGGGAAATGACGTTTCGCTTTGTTTCCAATATCGATGGCACTGATTTCGCGGAAGCCACACGCGATTTAGCGCCGGATGAAACGCTGTTTATCATCGCCTCCAAAACTTTTACAACGCTGGAAACCATGACCAATGCCCATACCGCGCGGGATTGGCTGCTGGCGGCGGCCAGAAACCCGGCGCATACGGCGAAACATTTCGTCGCGGTTTCCACCAACGCGACCGCAGTTGCGGCCTTCGGCATTGATACGGCCAATATGTTTGGTTTCTGGGATTGGGTGGGCGGGCGGTATTCCATGGATTCGGCCATCGGCCTATCCACGATGCTGGCGGTGGGGCCGGAGAATTTCAGCCGACTGCTGGCTGGATTTCGCGCCATGGACACCCATTTCCGCACGGCACCATTGGAGCAGAACATGCCGGTTATCATGGGTCTGTTGTCAATCTGGTATAACAATTTTTTCGGTGCGCAAACCGTGGCGGTGCTGCCGTATGATCAATATCTCAAACGCTTCCCCGCCTATTTGCAGCAACTGACCATGGAATCCAATGGTAAGGGCGTAACGCTTTCGGGGACGCGGGTAAATTATGAAACCGGGCCGATTTTCTGGGGTGAACCGGGCACCAATGGCCAGCATTCATTCTATCAGTTGATCCATCAGGGCACCAAGCTGATCCCGTGCGATTTCATCGGCTTTGCGCAGTCGCTCAATCCGCTGGGAAATCATCATGATCTACTGATGGCCAATGTCTTCGCGCAGGCTGAGGCACTGGCGTTTGGAAAAACCGAGAATCAGGTGCGTATGGAAGATACGCCGGAATGGCTGGTGCCGCACCGGACGTTTGATGGCAATCGTCCCAGCAATGTCATTCTCGCCTCCAAACTCACGCCGGAGATTCTCGGCGCACTGGTGGCGCTCTACGAACATTCCGTATTTGTTCAGGGGGTGATCTTCTCCATTGATTCATTTGATCAATGGGGGGTGGAACTGGGCAAGGTGCTGGCGAAAAAAATCGCGGCGGAATTGGCTGCCGCCGATGATTCCGGTTTGAAACACGACAGCTCCACCAACGCGCTGATGCGCCGCTATCGCAGTTGCAAGGCGGCGGGTAATATGTCCGGCAATTCAGGAGATGCTCAATGAAAATAAAGTCCCCGGCGGAATGTGTCTACGACGAATTAAGTCTCGGCGAGTGCATGGTACGCTTATCGCCTCCGGGGCATGGGCGCATTGAATTCACCAACACTCTGGAAGTATGGGTTGGCGGCGGGGAATATAACGTCGCTTATGGTCTGGCCCGTTTGGGTTTACGCACCGCGTTCGCCAGCCGGCTGGTGGATAATCCACTGGGGCGGCTGATGATGAATCATGGCCGGGCGGTGGGTGTTGATATGAGTCACGTTATTCTGGCGGACTATGACGGCGTTGGCCGACGGGATCGCATCGGCTTGAATTTTACGGAAGTGGGCACCAGCGTGCGGGCATCTGTAACAATGTATGATCGGGGACATTCCGCGGCGATGAACATGCGGGCGGGCATGATCGATTTCAACAGCATTTTTAAGAAAGGTGTGCGATGGCTGCACACGGGCGGTATTTTTACGGCCCTTTCAGATGGAGCCGCCGCCGTGGTGGCGGAGGCGCTTGTTGCCGCGAAAGCCGCCGGAACGCTGGTCTCTTATGATCTTAATTTCCGTTCCAAACTCTGGAGCAGCGAAAAAGCGCGGAGCGTCACCACCGATCTGATAAAAAATGTGGATGTGTTGATAGGCAATGAGGAGGATTTTCAAAAAGTTCTGGGCTTTGACGTGCCAGGCTCTGATGAAAATTTATCGGAATTAAGTACCGATGCCTATGAGAAAATGGTGCGGGCGGTGGTGAAGAAATATCCGAATATCCAAGCGGTCGGGACAACCTTGCGGGAGGTGAAGTCCGGACTGATGAATAACTGGTCGGCGATCTTGTGGATGGGTGGAAAATTCTATCACAGCCGACGCTATGAGGGGCTGGAAATAGAAGATCGCGTGGGCGGGGGAGATGGATTTTGCTCCGGCCTGGCCTATGGGTTGTTGACCGGTGCAAGCCCGCAGGATGCAGTTGATCTTGGGGCGGCGCATGGAGCTTTGCTGCAGAGCACGCGCGGAGATACCAGTCAGATCAACCTTTCGGAACTGATGCACGTATTTAAGGGTGGCAGCGCACGGATTATACGATAATGAACGAATCTTCAATTGCCGCGATGCCGCAATTGTAACGGGTTGATGATGACTGATACTTCAGACCAGGCGTACCTGACCGAGCCGGCAACATCGGCCAATGCCGCTCCATTGCGAACCTTGACCATGTTCTGGCTGTCGCTGCTGACCCCCGTGTGTCTGACGCTGGCGTTTCCGCCGTTCTACCTGTGGCCATTGGCGTTGATTGCTCTGGCACCGTTGTCGCTTTGCGCGCTGCGGGGCCGCTCAGGGTGGCGGTGGTGGGCATGGTACTACGTGCTGGGTTACGCGTATTTTGCCGTCAATCTGTATTGGCTCATTATTGTTACGCTGCCCGGATATGTGGTGTTATGCTTTTATCTGGCGCTGGTTTTTCCGTTGTACGTGTTTTTGCTGCGGGTGCCGGCTCGGGATTTGAAAATTCCCGCAATCATTGCCGTACCGGTGGCGTGGACGGTGCTGGAGTATTTGCGGGGGACATTGTTCACCGGTTTTCCATGGTTTACTCTTGGTGTGGCGCTGGCACCGGCGACATTATTGCTGCAATCGGCGGATCTCGTGGGCATGTATGGTCTGACATTCCTGGCGGGTATTGCGTCCGGAGCGCTGGTCGATGGAATGGATCCGCGCCCCATTCGGCGATGGGCCTCGTGGAGCGCCGCGGTGGTGGTATTTATCGCGGTGTGTATGTATGGAGGCTATCGACTGGCGCAACCACTGAATCCTGATGGCCCGACAATTGCGGTAATTCAGCGCTATATACCGCAGAGCATCAAAGATGCCATGGATACCGCGCAGGAAAAGGCGATGGTGAACGGGTATTTGAGCCTTTCACGCCAGGCCGCCAGGTTCCATCCCGATATGATTGCGTGGCCGGAAACATCCATTCCGGGATTTTTGAATTCCGCGTGGCTCAGTCAAAGTCCGGGTGAATTTTCCCGCAGTGGTCGGCACCTGCTGGAGGCCGATCAGGAATTCGCTCTGAAGCTGGGGCGATTTGCGATGCGTTCCAACGTCAGCCTGCTGGTCGGTTCGAGCGGCATTCATTTTACCGCCAGCGGTCATACACGGAAAATGCAGAACATTGCGGTGCTCTTTACGCCTCAGGCCGGAGAGCTGCCGCGATATTACGCCAAACGTCATCTCGTGCCGTTCGGGGAATATGTGCCGTTCAAAAAAAGTTGGCCGGCGCTGCATAAGTTTCTACTGGGTCTCACGCCGTTCGGGCCGCATGATGATTATTCGCTGACGCCGGGGAAAACGTGGAATCGTTTCACGCTGACGGCGGGAAAAACGTCGTGGCGGTTCGGCGTGCCGATATGCTATGAAGATGTCATGTCTCATCCCGCTCGGATGTTTGCGCGGGTGCGCGGTGGTAGAAAGGGTGTTGAGTTTCTCATGAACATCAGCAATGATGGATGGTATGACAGCCGACCGGAATTGCAGCAACATCTGCAATCGGATCAGTTGCGGGCCGTGGAAAATCGTGTGCCTATTGCGCGATGTGTCAATGGAGGGTATTGCGGTTTTGTGAATTCAGATGGGGAAATTATTAAACTCGTTAAAAAGGATGGGCATAGTGCGTTTGTCCGCGGATTCGCGGTAGCTCGCCTTCCGTTGGATTCAAGGATTACGCTGTTTTCCCGCACAGGGAATATCTTTGAGCCGGTACTGGTTATACTATCGATCATGGCGGTTTGCTGGGTTGCAGCGCGGCGATGGTATTGCGGATTGATAAACACGCGATCCGCAAAAAAAAGCTCCGCCGGCGCGAATCGGAAATAAAGTGATCCTGGGATGTATATGGTTGGAGTGTGTTTGATGCGATCCGCAATGGATTCGGGCTTCAGGGCGCTAAACCGTCGGGCGCGACAATATTTTCAGGTCGGGAGGCGTTTGGGCGCACAACGCGCGGACCCTATGGCCGCGGCTCACTTGGGATGTTGCGGTCCGGTTTCATGCCCAAAATTATTCTCATCTCCGCACCGTTTCATGGCTGCCGCGGCGATCTCTTTTTTCGCGACACTGGGATTGGGAGGTTGTGCGGCCACGGCAACTTCCACTGCGCCTCCGCGGATACACCTCAAGGGGCCGATCGCCGTACTTCGTGCAGGTTTTGAAAGTTCAGATCCCGGCCTTCGCGCTATTTCTCTGGAGAGTCTGAAGAATGTGCATCGTCCGCTGGCGCAAGACTTGGTCAAACGCGCGTTAAGCGATACGTCTCCGATGGTTCGATTTACGGCGGCCATGGTTGCGGGCGATCAGAAGATGGTTGATTTGAAGGAACAACTGATCGCGCTGGCGACCGGGCCGATGGTAAGTGTGCGTCCGGCGGCGATTTATGCCCTGGCGCGCATTGGTGACGCGGCATACATGGATGAATTGCCGTCCATGCTGATGTCCAAGGACCCGGTGGTGCGTGCCAATGTGGCTTTCATACTTGGGCGATTGGGCGATAAGTCCGCCATCCCGTTGTTACGTACGGATTCCAATGATCGCAGTCACGGTGTTAAATTGGCGATAACGTCGGCGTTGGCACGGTTGGGATACCACCGGGCTGTGAATTCCATTGTGGCATTGAGTTTAAGCCCATACGCCCAGGATCATCTTGCGGCATTGTCGACGTGCCGCACGCTGGAAAGTCCTCTGGCGGTGAATGTCCTGCTGGCCGGATTACATGACCCTTCTCCGGCCGCCCGGTTGATTGCGGCGCGCGGTTTGGGTCAACGCGGTAGTACGCTGGGAGAAACAATTGCCGTGAAGGCCGCCGCAAGTTCCGATACGCATCTGCGGGTGTTGGGAGCGCTGGCGCTGGGGGCGATTCCAGTTTCGTCCAATGCCGGGCTGCTTGAGAAGATGCTGACGAATACGGATCCGCGGGTGCGGATTGCGGCTGCGTCGGGATTGATTCATCTGCGCATGTTGGCGCAAAGCGTTGATCGGTCCACACACTGAGATGGATAATAATGACATCGGTATCGTCGGCGTGGGTGGTTATAGTTCGGGGCTGTTATGATTTTGACCGTTATTCGTATTTTGTTTATTTCGCTGGTTGCGGCGGTGGCACTGGCATTTCTTTCATCAACCGTTACCGCGGGCAAGGAGGCGTATATCATTATGGTTGCCGCGGTGGTGGTTGCCATTGCGGTGATCATGTTGGATATTGTGATCAAGCGGAAAAACCTTTCGGCAATGGCGGGCCTGTTTTTGGGGATACTGGTGGGGATTCTGGTGTCTCTGGCGCTGGATTATCTGATCAGTGAAGTATTGGCATTATTTTTTACCGCCGCGCAGCTGCATGACAAACGTCAGTTGATTACAGGTGTTGAGTTATTGCTCGGCCTGATGACCTGTTATCTGGCGGTATCCTTTATTGTCCAAACCCGTGATGATCTTCGTTTCGTGATTCCGTATGTGGAATTTACGCGCGGCACCCGCGGCACCCGGCCCTTTATTCTGGATACCAGTGTCATTATCGACGGGCGCATCGCGGATGTCGCGGCGACCGGAATATTTGAAAGCCGGATTATTGTTCCGCGCTTCGTGGTCAATGAATTGCAAACGGTCGCGGATTCGCAGGACAAACTGAAGCGCGGGCGCGGACGGCGGGGTCTGGATGTTCTGCATCGGCTGCAAACCCTGGCCAAAGTGGATGTGCATATCTGGGATGGCACGCTGGGGGATGGAAACCTTGTGGGAGTTGATCAGAAACTCGTTTCGCTGGCCAAGCAGGAAAATGGCCGCATTGTCACCAATGATTTCAATCTTAATAAAGTCGCCGCGGTACATGGTGTGCAGATACTGAATCTCCATGAACTAGCCAACGCTATCAAGCCCATTGCGTTGCCCGGGGAGACGATGCGCATTCGAATCATCAAGCTCGGCGAGGCGGCGCAGCAGGGCGTGGGATATATGGATGATGGTACGATGGTGGTGGTGGAAGGCGCGCGGGAGCACGTTGGAAAAGAAGTATCCGCTCTGATTACCAATACGGTGCAAACATCCGCGGGGCGGATGATATTCGGCCGGGTTGAAATTCCGCCGACAGCAACGCCCGCGGGTTCCATTTCCGGATCTGGTAAGGCGTGAAGCTTCGCGCCGGCTGATTATTGCAATCTACAATCGGAACGCCAGGTTACGATCGGCGCGGCGGCACTAGGCTTGTCCGGGCCGCACGCCGCGGAACATGGCTCCAAGCGTGAAGCGCCCCGGCCCCATGAGAAACATGGCAAGAACAATCACCAGCAGGCAAAGTGGATACTCACACCCATGGTGCATTATGTCGAAACCATTTTTGCTGCTGACCCATGTCGCCACCATCATGTTGATTGCCAGCGGTACGGCGATAATGCGCAGGCCGGTGCCAACCAGAAATATCAATCCGCCGAAAAATTCGGCGCAGGCGCTGAGAATCGCGCTGACCCATGGCATCGGCATGCCCATGGCCACAATCGCCGCGTGCCAGCCCTTCATGCCAGGTCCTCCGAATGCTCCAAAGAGTTTCTGTGAGCCATGAAAGAGGAATATCGCGGCGATGATGAATCGGATCATCAATAATGCGATGTCCTGTGTCGATGTCGTTGAACGATTGCCATTTGCCATAACCGCTCCTTAAGCGAAAACTTTGGTACATTTGGCGGATTGCACACGCAATCTCTTAATCAGCCACGAAAGAGTCTGTGGGTATGCGCCATCGGCCGGCCACCATCCTGAAATTCAACCACAGTTACAGAAGTCCCGCCTGTATCAGCGCTTTTTTAAGAATTTCCCGATTGGCGGGGGCGATTTCACACAAGGGCAGGCGCATTTCACCGGTATCCCGCCCCAAAAGAGCCATGGCGGTTTTCACTGGAATGGGATTGGTCTCAATAAACAATGCTTTACACAGCGCGAAAAGTTTATGATGCAGCTTGCGGGCGGTGGCGAAATCGCCCGCTGCCGCGGCATCCACCATGCTCCGCACCTGCTTTGGCACGATGTTGCTGGCGACGCTGATAACACCTTTGGCTCCAACCGCCATCATGGGCAGGGTTAACGAATCATCGCCGGATAATACGGTCAGCCCCGCACCTACCGCTTCGCTGGTCAAGTCGATGTTTCCGGCGGCATCCTTAACCGCCACGATATTGTTGCAGTCTTTCATCAGCCGCTGCATGGTGGAAACCGCCATGGTGACGCTGGTACGGCCCGGAATATTGTAGAGCACGATCGGAATATCGGCGGCCCTGGCTACCGCCTTGAAATGGCGATAAAGCCCTTCCTGCGTGGGTTTGTTGTAATACGGATTGACCATCAGCACGGCATCCGCTCCCATCGCGCCGGCATATTGTGTTAATTCAATGGCCTCATCCGTGCTGTTGGACCCGGTGCCGGCCATGACTTTCAGGCCGGTGCCGCGAGCGGCTTCAATGGCGACTTCGATAACCTGTTTATGTTCCGTATGAGATAACGTCGGGGATTCGCCTGTCGTGCCCACCGGAATGATACCCTGCAGTTGATGCCGGGCCTGAAACGCAATTTGCTTTTCATACGCCGCCGCATCAAAAGCATTATTACGGAAGGGAGTGGTCAGTGCTGTAAATGTGCCATGAAACATCAGTAGTCTCCGCTTGAGGTTGTATAGCTCGTACGATTCAGATCGCGCACGTGACGGCCTTTTTCATTAGCGCCACCGCTTCCCGCAAGCCGGTGAAAATAGCCCGGCTGACAATCGCATGGCCGATGTGCAATTCACCGAGGTGCGGCAAGTGCGCAATCGGCTGGACGTTGGCGTAATTCAGGCCGTGCCCGGCGTTCAATTGCATGCCGGAATTCAAAATTTCCTCACCGGCGGACCGCACATGTTCAAATTCCGCATCCCAGGCTTTGCCCGGCACCGCCAGCGCGTATGGGCCGGTGTGCAACTCGCAAATGGCAAAGCCTGCGGCCTTGGCCGCGTGAACTTGGCGTATGTCGGCGTTTATAAATGCGCTGGTCGCGATCCCCGCCGCTGACAGTTTAGCCACGACGCCGGAAAGTAATTGCACGGTGCCCGCGACATCCAGGCCGCCTTCGGTGGTTACTTCGGAGCGTTTCTCCGGCACCAGCGTGACCATATTGGGTTTAATCCGCAGGGCAATGCGGACAATCTCATCGGTTGCCGCCATTTCCAGATTCAGCGGCACCTGCACCGTTTGTCGCAGCAGTTCCACATCTCTATCCTGAATGTGTCGGCGGTCTTCACGCAAATGAACGGTTATTAAATCCGCGCCTCCAAGCTGGGCCTCCATGGCCGCCCAGACTGGATCTGGTTCAACCCCGTGGCGCGCTTGCCGCAGTGTCGCCACATGATCAATATTTACGCCGAGTTTCACCATCCGCCGTTCCATTCTTCAGTGCCATTGCGGGTTGCGGACGTTCCGTTGGCCGCAACCGAGTTGTTCATTATATCGCGTTTCGCCGAGATTCGCATCGGGAGGTGACGGGCGTGGCAATTAATCCTGATATTTAGGCGCAAGAGGGCACTGGCCCGCACGGGGTGCATCATCTTGCGACAGCATGATTGAGTTCCAGCCGAATGTGCTCTGAACTCTGCTCTGCGGTTGCCGCCGCCGCCGACCCCCGGACACATTGCGGCACCGGAGGTGAGGGGTTTAACTGAAGTTGGTGCGGTGGGCGCAAAAGGCGTTATAATTTGGCGGTCGAATTGGAGTGCGTAATCTTGATGCGAGCGATCCCGATTGTTCGGGCCGATCAACCGGACGGACAGGAAAAATTATTACGGATAAAAGAGCGGCTGTCCCTGACTCCGATGCTGTTGGCTGGGCTGGATGCGCAGGCGGACGGCATGGGTGCTCAGGTGCGGCGCATGATCGCCGACGTGCGCCATCGGGGTGATGATGCTGTTCTGGAATATACCCGCCGCTTTGATAATCCGGATTGTACACTTGATGATTTGCGTATCGGCGAGCAACAAATTCAGATGGCTCTGGCGCAGGCTCAACCAGAGTTTCTGGCGGCGTTGGACGTTGCGATCGCCAATGTTCGCCGATACCAACAGGCCATGCTGCCGGCAACACCGGCCCCGATCAGCCCACCGGGAGTCGGCAGTGAGGCGGCGCGGTTGGCGGTACGATATGAGCCATTGAAGCGCGTTGGCGTTTACGTACCCGGTGGGGCGGGCGCTTATCCTTCCACAGTGGTGATGACGGTGGTACCAGCGCAGGTGGCGGGGGTGGAAAGTATTTGTATTGCCAGTCCGATGCGCGGCGGCGCGGTTTCGCCGGCGGTACTGGCGGCGGCGGGGCGGCTGGGCATACGTGAAATTTATGCCATGGGTGGCCCGCAGGCGGTAGCGGCCATGGCGTTTGGCACCAGCCGAATTATGGCGGTGGATAAAATTGTCGGGCCGGGGAATAATTACGTCCAACTGGCCAAGAAAGAGCTATTTGGAATCGTCGATATCGACAGCTTTGCCGGTCCCAGTGAGGTTATTGTGCTGGCTGATGATTCGGCGGACGCGCGGGTAGCGGCGGCGGAATTGCTGGCGCAGGCGGAACACGCTCCGGGCAGTTGCCTGCTTATTACCCCAAGCTTGGACCTGGCGCGGCGGGTCCAATTGGAAATGGAATCGCAGTTGGCGGCATTGACGCGGCGGGACTTGACGGTCAAAGCATTGGAGTATGCCAGCGCCTTGATTGTTACCACGAATATGGAAATGGCGATTCGGCTGGTCAATGATTTTGCGCCTGAACATTTGCAGATTACCACACACGATGTCCGAGGCGACGCGGGTAAAATTCGCAATGCGGGGGCGATTTTCATCGGCCCGCATACGCCGGTGGCGGCGGGGGATTATCTGGCCGGGCCTTCGCATGTGCTGCCGACTTCCGGCACCGCCCGATTTTTCAGTGGATTGTCGGCGGAAAGTTTTCGCAAGCGCATCAGCGTGGTGGAGTTTGATGCGCCGGCTTTGCGGAATCTGGGCGGGTCTATCTGTGATTTTGCCGCGACGGAAGGTTTTGACGCACACGGCCGATCGGTGCAGGCCCGGCTGAAGGATAAAGGAACCGCCTGATGCCGCCACTTGAATCGCCGCCAATGGGCCTTATTGCGGGTCAGGGAACATTGCCCATAGCCGTGGCCCGGGGACTCAAAGCGGCGGGGCACAGGGTGATCTGTCTGGGCCTGTCCGGACAGAGTCGCGAAGATGAATTGAAGGAAATCTGCGATGTTTTTGCGCGGGTTGGACTGATTCGACTGAATCAATGGATTCGGATTTTGCGGCGACACGGTGCCACGCGCACAGTGATGGTGGGGCGGGTTGCCAAGGAAAGGATGTATGATCGCTTTCACATGTTTCGTTATGTTCCGGACTGGCGGACCGCGCGGCTCTGGCTGGTGCGATTGCGGCATGACAAACGCAGCGACCGGTTGCTGCGGGCGGTGGCGGATGAACTGGCCAGTGGCGGAGTGGCGATAATGGATGCGTTGCCATACATACCGGAGTTGCTGGCGTCCACGGGTGTCATGACCCGCTGCCAGCCCGGAGCCGACGTGCTTGCCGATGTGGATTTCGCATGGCCCCTGCTGCGGCGGATCAATACACTTTTGATCGGGCAGAGTCTGGCCTGTAAAGATCGGGAGATTATTGCGGTGGAGGCGGTGGAGGGAACGGATCGCATGATTGAACGGGCCGGAACGCTTTGTAAGCGCGGGGGTTGGGTGTTGTGCAAATCCAGTAATCCGAATCAGGATATCCGCTTTGATGTGCCAACCATCGGTCCGGCCACCATTGAACGCCTGAAGAAATATGGAGCGGCGGCGGTCGTGGTGGAAGAGGGGCGGACGATCATGCTGGATAAACCTGAATTGCTTGAATTGGCGGATAAATTGGGTATCGCGGTCATCGGACGGGCAGCTTGCGCCACAGAATTCTTGTAATCGTTTACGTAGTTGGGGTGGCCGGGTAAACCGGGTTGGACAACGTTGCCGTTGTCAACTGCGGCGTTTGCCAGCGCCACATGGCTATCAGGCCCGCGGCCCAGAGAGCCAGCGCGGAATAGGTGACAAGCCCCAGTCCCCGCAGAATATAAAACGGTGGGGGAAGCACAGTTAAAATATGTGAAGCGGCGAAGAATATCAGCACCCATCCCAATGGGCCGCCCAGGGGAAGTGTGCGATCACGTTCCCATCGTGCGGCCAGCAAGACAGTGACCAGCGGCAGCACCATGCAAAAATAGTGCGGATGGCAGATGGGAATAATCGGCATCATGATGGTAATAAGTACGCCGAGAAATAGATTGCGGTAAATGGGATCATCTTTTCGCCGCCACCATTCCACAAGGAGTGTGATAGCCACGAGCACAGCGGAAATGCCCCAGTGGGCAAGTTTCATCCATTTGACCGGGGCCGGGGCGCTGCGACCGAAATATACCGTGTGATCAATCATGGCTTCAAAAGAAGTGGAATCGGTCTTGTTGATATCTAGAAGTTCTTTGTCACGCGAGGTATTGTGATTCAGGCCGAGTGCCGGTTCCAGCACCACCTGCGCAAAGCGCTGATATCCCGCCATCATGTGGTACGGCCCCATGATAATTCCGGGCACAACAAACAATCCCACAAGTAATGCCACGGCCATGCCGAAAAGATATTTCCATTGCAGGCGGGACAGTCCATAAAGAATTAAAAATCCCGGAAACACTTTTAACGCCGCCGCCAGCCCATTGGCAAACCCGGCCCGGAAGTTTTTGCGTGTGGCCAGGGCGGCCCCGGCAAAACAAAACAGCATCAACAAGACGCTGTTGACTTGTCCACGCACGACGGCGCGGCCAATTGCCGGCAGACAGACCAGAATTGGAATAATGCGCAGCGCCCACCAGCGGCGGCCGTAGCGCGGCATGCTGCGCACGGCCGGATCGCTGGATGTTTTCTCCAGCGCGTTCGAAAGAATATGACTTCCCCACCAGATGCAGGCGATACTGATGAAAAACCAGATCGCGACGGACAGCGGATATGGCAGCAATCCGGCGCGGCTGAATTTTGCCGGCGCATCGGCCAGAGGATACAGGAGTGTCGCCAGTAAGGGTGGGTAGTTGTAATGCCAGCCATTGGTATCGGTGACGTTGTAGGGGTCTTTGTGGACGCGCACGGCCCAGGCGGCGCGGAAATAAGTATCCACATCCGTCATTCGACGTTTGAGAAATGCCGAGCGCACTTCCGTAATGCCACCGAAGGCAAACACGCCAATGAGTAAAGCGATCAGGCCAAAACGCTCAATTTTTCCCAGCGGGTCAAACGCTCCGGGTTTGGTGGCGGTATTGTTCACAGGCGATCCTTACTTGCTTTCAAGGCCATACAGGCAACTGCGTTCCGCCATCGTCGGACAAGCTATCGTCTGCTGACGGTTTGAAACACTGCTGATGTTATAGCGTGAAGGCAGCGGATTGTCTTGCAACTTTGCTGCACGTACCATGCGCAGCGAATGGAATTGATGCGACAACATTAGGCAGCACCACAATTCAGATAACGCATCTTATCCTCTCCCTAACTTTCAGATTAGTCCGGTCAGGCGGGATGGCGGTGTCCAATAATTCCCGTACTTTCCGGTGATTTCACGCGGAAAAGTGGCGGCATTGTACTACTGCTTTCGCGGCGGTGCGGTATTACTATGAAAAAAAATGGCGTCCTGAAAATACTGGCACGACAGTTGCAATATAGTAACTTGCGTGCGGCGAAGACCGCCAGAGTGATAGAGGGTGTTAGAGAGCGATAGAGAGTGCAAGCTGGTCGGGCCCCGTGGTTGTAAACGGGGATCGATTATGACAAGTGAATATGGATTGTGTATGGCGCAGACCCGCCGCTTCCCGGGCACAACTTGGAGGTCTGTGCTGGCGAGATCTGCACCGTACACTATCACTAAACTCGTTTCCTCCTCCGCCAGGCCGTGTGGACCTACCCTCCTCCACACGGCTTTTTTATTGCGCTTAAAACTGTACGCGCCGAATGATAGTGTGTATTATTAACGAGACTGGTAATCGTGCAGGAGTGATATATGACGCAGGCAACCACGACAAGCAACCCGGGGACAAACAGCGGTCTGCGTGATGTGGTGGCATTAACATCGTCGATCTGTTCCATAGAAAATGGCGTTTTGGCATATCGTGGAATCGTGATTGATGAACTGGCGGAAAATTCCACCTTTGAAGAGGTGGTCTTTTTGCTCTGGTACGGCAAATTGCCGTCGCGCGCGGAGCTTGATAATTTTCGGCGCTCCATTGCGCAACAGTCGCAATTGCCCGATGCCCTGCTGGCCATGATGAAATCCTTCCCACGTCGCACGACGCCGATGGAAGCGGTTCGCACGGCTGCCAGCGCCATGGCCATGTTTGACGCGGAATCGGAAGACATGTCCAACGCGGCCAATCAACGTAAATCCGTTCGCATTCTGGGTCAATTGGCGAGCATCGTGGCGGCTTATGATCGGATTCGCAATGATCGCGAACCTCTGGCACCGCGGAGGGATCTGAATCTGGCGGCGAATTTCCTGTACATGCTTACGGGACGGGCACCGGAACCGCTGGCAACGCGGGCATTGGACAAGGCCTATATTCTTCACGCGGATCATGAACTTAACGCCAGCACGTTTGCCGCGCGCGTTGCCGCCGGCACATTGACGGATATGCACTCGGCACTGGTGGCGGCGATCTGTGCTCTCAAAGGCCCGCTGCACGGCGGTGCCAACGAGCAGGTGATGCGCATGCTCAATGAAATCGGCAAACCTGAAACCGTGGAGCCGTACATCCGCGCCAAGATGGATAACCATGAAAAGATCATGGGCTTTGGACATGCGGTCTATAAAAACGGCGACCCGCGGGCGGGGCACCTGAAGGAAATGTCGCGGCAATTGGGCGTTCTGACCGGGCAGCAGTGCTGGTATGATATGTCCATCCGCATTGAAGAATTGGTGTTCAGAACCAAGAATTTAAGACCCAACGTCGATTTCTACAGCGCTTCGGTCTATCATTATCTCAACATTCCAGCGGATCTTTTTACGCCGATTTTCGCAATCAGCCGAACCAGCGGATGGATTGCCCATATTCTCGAGCAATACGCCAACAATAAATTGATTCGTCCGCGCGCGGAGTATATTGGTCCGCGAAATCAGCATTGGACATCGTCGGATTCGCGCTGATGGGCGGATAAGGCGTGGCCGCGACGAGGGTATCCGCTGGACCTTTGGCGTGGATCGGATGGTTGAGATGGAAGGTACCGAATGTGATCATTGAGAATGGGAATTCGATTACAAGGATTCAATTGGCATGGC
>JAKBAC010000012.1:27484-39906 GCA_021809365.1 Planctomycetota bacterium
GCGAACGATTTACCAGGAACCGAGATTGAGGCCTCACAAACCAGGAAACGTGATACGCCTCCCAGGCTTCATCGATACCTGGAAGTGGTGACCAAAGTTGAAGGCAGTGATTTGCACATCAAAGCTGATGTGTTGCCGCGGGTACGCAAATCCGGTCGGTTGATGCCGACAACGGGCGCGGCGCTGTCCAACGCGGAAATCGAATCCATGGTGGAGGAGATTCTTTCGGCTGAGCAATGGCGTGATTTTTTACATCGCGGATCATTGGATTTGGCGTATGCTGTTACGCTGACCGAGCGATTCCGCATCAACATTTTTCGCCAGCGCGGCATGGTGAGTCTTGCCGCCCGGCGAATCAATCCGAAAATTCCGAATTTTTCGCAACTGCATCTTCCGGCGGTGTTTGAGAGTGTGGCCGGGCATGAACAGGGCCTGGTCATGTTGGCGGGCATCACCGGCAGCGGAAAAAGTACAACGATTGCGGCGATGCTGCAGCAGGTCAACGAGCGCCGCTCCTGCCATATTATTACGATTGAAGACCCGATTGAATACACCTATACCGATCAGAAGGCGCTGATTAACCAACGCGAAGTCGGGCTGGATGTGGAGAGCTTTGAAATGGCGATTCGCTACATGATGCGTGAAGACCCGGATGTGATTCTCATCGGGGAAATGCGCGACCGCCTGACTTTTCAGGCGGCGGTGCAGGCCACTGAAACTGGCCACATGGTGTTTTCCACCATTCACGCCGCCAGCGCGCCAGGTGCCATCACCCGCATTCTCGAACTCTTTCCGCCCGAAATGCACATGAATATGCGCCAGGCCATCGCCAATAATATGCAGGCCATTATCTTCCAGAAGCTGGTGCCGGCGATTGATCCGGCTATAGGGCGTGTGCCTGTGGTGGAAGTCATGCTCAATTCTCCGTCCGTTAAAAAGTACATTCTTGAAGGCCGGGAAAATGAACTTACGCAGGTAATCCGATCAGAGCGGGGAGCCGGCATGATTGACTTTAATGATATGCTCTGCGATCTGGTGGCCAGTGAAACCATTACGCATAAGGAGGCGTATCTGGCCTCACCGAATCCGGATGAATTGCGCATGCGGATGAAGGGAATCAAATCCAGCTAAGCGCCCTTTTTCCTCCGTAATCCTAATATTTAGGCGCGACAGAGCACGAGTTCATGCAGGTCGTCGGCATGGTGCCGAAATGGTATGGAAGCGGTTGGCGCGCGGGGCAGAGGGTACCTTATTGCCATGGTGCTGTAAAGTGTTGTCTCCCGGAGCGCCTGGGCTGGCGAAAATTTGCTGGTTGTGGTAAGTTTTCCATCGGGCGTACCAGGGTGTCCGCATGCGAAATCGGCGGTGCTAAGGTAGGAATGCTGGATTTGATTTACGTAGACTACATATATGTCGCCGCAGCCGTCTTCATTTTACTGCTGTGGGGCCGTTTTCTTGTGTGGATCGACAACGACCTGCCCAACATGCCTGAACTGCCGATGCAGTTATGGAAGGGCGGATTGCTGGCCTCCGTGGCAATTATTCTTTTGATTTGGCTGTTGATTCCCAACTTCTGGATCGCGCTGGCTCTGAATATTCTCATTCCCGCCGGGCTGCTGGGTTATTATTGGCATACGCGCGTCAAGATATTGGGTTCCTCCGGCGACCTGCTGGGAGCTATTGCCTGGCGCATGGAGCGTTTTTCCGCCAATCGGCAGGCACAAAAATCCATGAACCAGCTCGGCTTGCGTTATGAAGGGAAGGGGGCCAAGCCGGTGCCGCTGCCTGCCATTGACGACCCCGCGTACAATGGTGTCGCGCTGCTGGATCAGTTGCTGATACAAGCTTTGGAAAACCGCGCCGGGCGTATTGATCTGGTGCCCGCCGAACACGCTTATGAACTGATCTTTACAACCGATGGCGTGGCCTATCCGCAGCCGGGGATGCAGCGATCCAATGCCGAGCCGCTGATTCAAGCGGCGAAGCTGATGACCGGCCTCTCTTTGGAAGAACGGCGCCGTCCGCAATCCGCGATCTTTACGACACGCGATGCGGATAACAATGCGGTGCATTGGACCGCCAATTGCAGCGGCACCACAGCCGGTGAAAGGCTTTGGCTGCAGGTCAATGCCAAGGATAATTGGAAAATGTCGCTGGAACATCTTGGGTTGTCTTCCGAGCAGCTCACCGGCCTGCGCGACGCGCTGAAGGGAAATGAGGGGTTGGTGATTGTTTCATCGCCTGCGCACATGGGTCGCACCACCACACTTTATTCCCTGCTGGCCGGGCATGACGCTTATACCACAAGCATCCAGACGCTGGAGATCAATCCGCGGGCGGATTTTGATTCCATCACCACCGCTAAATTTGATCCATCGGCGGTCAATGCCAGCCATGCCAAAACGTTACAGAGCCTCATGCTTAAAGACCCGCATGTGCTCATGGTTGCACAATGTCCGGATGCCGCCAGTGCGGAGCTTATTGCAAAATATTCCAGTGAAGAACATCGCGTGTATGTCGGCCTGCGTGCCAATGACACAATTGCCGCGCTGGAATTGTGGCGGAAGGTTCTGCCGGATAACCAGACCGCGGCCTCGGCCTTGCGAGTCGTTATCGCCCAGCGGCTGGTTCGGTTGCTCTGCCCCACATGCAAGATCGGTTATCAGCCTGATGAGGCTATGCTTGCCAAACTCAATTTGCCTGTCGGCCGGGAACTTGCCGCTTTTCGGGCCAACACCCAGCCAGCGCACGATCAGAAGGGAAATCTGGTGAAATGCCCGGACTGCGCCAGTTTAGGCTATCGCGGCCAGACCGGTATATTTGAAGTGCTGGTCATCAATGACGATATTCGACGCGCCATCGCCACAGGGCGCCCTTCCGAAGAAATTCGCACATTGGCCCGCAAGAACAATATGATGTTTCTGGTGGAGCACGGATTCCGGAAGTTCGCTCTTGGAATTACCTCCATTCAGGAGGTCATACGCGTGTGTACACCGGAAAAGAAGCCCTCCATGAAGCCCAAATCAGCTTCCGGAGGTTCACGAACGGGAGGCAGCAGAGCCGGTGGGAGCATTGGGGGAACACAAGCCGGTAATTCCCGCGGGGGCAGTTCAGTGAAGGGCGCAACGAGCCCCGGCAGCTCCCGCCCGGGTGCATCACGAGCCGGTGGGTCCAGCCCCGGCGGCACCGCATCCGGCGGTAGCGGACGCGGTTGATTGAAGGTGGCGATTGGAATCGGCGGCCAGAGCCGTGATTCTTCGCCGTAGCGCATTGGAAGTTATAGATGATTGTGCAATTCATCGTCCTGTTATTCATTGTGCTCTTTACGCTGTATATGGCCAATGAAGGGCCGCTGTCATCATTGCTTTTGTTGGCGGCCAGTTTTTTTGCTTCCACGCTGGCTATGGGCCTGTATCGGGCCGGGGCCAAGCCTATTCTCGCGCATCAGCCTGATTTGGCCTATGGCGGAAGTTTTCTGCTGATTTTCTTTCTGGCATTTCTACTGATTCGCACCGCTTTTGATTATCTGGTTCGCGGGGATGTACAATTGCCGCTATGGCCAAACCGGATCGTGGGTGGTGTATTCGGTTTTTTTACCGCCATGATTATTATCGGCTCATTGATGGTGGGAATTCAGATGCTGCCCCTGCCTACCAGCATTCTGGGTTATAACCGATACAGCAGTTCCAAGGACCTCGCGGAAAATACTCCCAGTGGCCTGTGGCTGGATCCCGATGGCTTCGTGGTGAGCCTTTGGGATATGGTCAGCGGGCAGAGCTTGGGGGGGCATTCTTTTGCGAAGTATCATCCGCATCCCCTGCGTGAGTTTTATGCGGATCGGTATACCGTTCAGTATGCCGGGAAAAAAACACTTGCACCAAGCCTCCTGCATGTCAAATTTTCCGGACCGCTGCCCGCCGACAAGGTTAAGCAATTGCATATTCCCGCCGCCGATCAACAGGTCATCCTGGTGCGCACGGAAGTGTATCATGGCAGCACCCCGCCCGATGTCAGCTCGGATCAGGATTATTTCCGGTTGACGCCGGCGGAGGTTCAACTGATTACCACCGGTGGGAACATGTATTTCCCCACAGGGTATGTTGAATTTGGCCGACACTATATTCCGCTGAAACTCCATGATCCTCTGGTGTTGGATTATCGGAATGTCCATGGTCACCAGATGGTGATACAGGATTGGATATTTACTATTCCGTCGACGGATCAACCGCTGGTGTTGCGCATGAAGCAGACGGCGGCGGTAAATGTAGCCATGGGCATTGGCGGTACCAAGATCGCGCTGTTGCCACGCGCCGATTATCCGCAACTGCCTTATAACAACTCGTCGCTGGATATTAAACTGGCCGCCAAGGCGCTCTCCGGGGCACCGGTGCATCTCTGGGTTATTACCGCGGACACCGCACTATCACACGTGCGGGTTGCCATGCAGGATGCGGCGGGGCGGCTTGGACGCATTCATCAAGCTATTAAAAATGGTAAAGAGCCATGGGCGGCCGCGACTATTCACGGCACACCAAACCTCATCATGCTGGAGATGTATCTGAACAGTGCGCTGTCAATGGTGGGCCAGCGGGAAGGCTCTTGGAGCCAGTTGCTGCCGGTATTTATGGCATCACAAATGGGACCCAGCACCAGCGCATGCTTGACGCGGATGCGGACGTATTTCCACGGCACCATTGAGCCACTGATGCTCAACCAGCGTGTGGCCGTGCGCACAGTCAACGCGCAAGGCCAGATCAGTAAACCCGTGAAGCTCGGGCCGGGCCGTTACGTCGTTGTCATCTGGACGCAGAGTGCATCACAGATGCGGATTTGGTATAAGGAAGCAACCGTCAGTGAGCGGAGCAACGCCACCGTCCAATTGACTTCCGGCAATAAATTGGTCGATTATTCGCTGGCTCCTTGAAAAAACAACCGAATTGCGGTTGACGCGCGGGGGGCTGTGTCACTATAACTCAATAGAGGCGAACTGGCCTGTTGGCCATACGTTTCGCCCGTAGGCAAGATTTTACAGGAGTACCCATCATGGCTTTTCAACTTCCATCACTACCCTATGATTTCAGCGCGCTGGAACCGATCATTGATACACAAACCATGCAGATACATCATGGAAAGCATCATGGCGCTTATGTCACCAACCTCAATAACGCCATTGCCGGAAAGCCCGCCTTGGAAGCCAAGACGCTTGAGGCTTTGATCGGCGATCTGGCATCCGTTCCGGAAGACATCCGCACGGCGGTGCGAAATAATGGCGGCGGCAATGCCAACCATACCATGTTCTGGCAAATTATGGCACCAAAGGGCAAGGGTGGCGGTGGTGAACCAACCGGGGAACTCGGTGCGGCCATCAAATCCAGTTTTGGTACCTTTGCTGATTTCAAAACACGATTTGCCGAGGCTGCCACCAAACGCTTCGGCTCCGGCTGGGCGTGGCTGGTTTTGAAAAATGGTAAATTAACCATTGGCTCAACCGCCAATCAGGATAATCCGCTCATGGGTGAAGCGGTGTGCGGGCTGTCCGGCAAACCAATTCTCGGTTTGGATGTATGGGAACATGCCTATTACCTCAAGTATCAGAATCGCCGACCGGAGTACATCACGAACTGGTGGGAAGTTGTGAATTGGATCAAGGTAGCTGAGATTTATCAGGCGGCCAGATAATCGCGGGTACGCGCCATTGAGTGGAGCGAAACGCACGACTGCCGACAATCAGTTTGTCGGGGTTGGCATTTTTGCGCACAACGCGCGGTGCAGGCACACGCGGCTAAAATAGAACCAGGTCGCGGCATGTAACAGTTACCCGTTTGGAGCCAAGTGATGCGCGCCGGATCAATACGCCTGTTTCAAATTTTCGGTATTACCGTCTATCTGCACATGACGTGGTTTCTGATCGTGCTTTTTGAAATGAGCTCCGGCGGCAATTATTACACCAGCCCCTCCTGGCGATTGCTGGAGATCGTCGCTCTTTTCGGCATTGTCCTGATTCATGAATTCGGTCACGCATTGGCCTGCCGATCCGTGGGCGGCAAGGCCGACACCATTATCCTCTGGCCCTTTGGTGGTTTCGCCTATGTATCACCGCCGTGGCGACCGGGAGCGATGCTTTGGAGCATTGTGGCCGGGCCTATGGTCAATGTCATCCTGATTCCGATCACAATCGGCATATTCTGGATCACCGTCGCACGGCATGTTCCGTTGACCTGGGACAATCTCGTGAATCTTATATTGAGCACACCCGCCGGGGTTGGTAATCTCGGCAGGTTTTTATCGCGACTGGTACTTATTAATATCATCCTGCTGGTATTTAATCTGCTGCCCGTATATCCCCTTGATGGTGGGAAAATTCTCTGGTCGCTGCTCTGGTTTATCACAGGTGAGGGACTGGCACTGCGTATTGCATCCGTGATCGGCCTCATAGGGTCCGGGCTGCTGGGGGTGTTTGCATTCCAGAGCGGGCAGATATACATGATGGCCATTTCGGCCTTTCTGATTTTTGAGGCAGTCTCGGCTTATCGGCAGTCAACCCGGTTGCTTGTGATGAATAAGATTCCCCGGCACACACGCTATCATTGCCCCCATTGTGATAAGGGTGCACGGAGGGGTGATTTCTGGACCTGCGCAAGCTGCGGAACGCATTTTGATATATTCGCTTCCCATGGCCAATGTCCCAATTGCCAGGCGTCCTTTATGAATACGGAAATTCAATGTCCCGAATGTGGCGGCACATCCCAGGTCGCCGCCTGGTTTGCCGCCGCCACGGTCGATCCCATCGAGCCTTCCCCACCGCCGCACTAAAAAGTGGAGCGACAATTGACCAGCGCGTGGCAAAAAAATCGAACCGTGGTACCGGGACGCCCCATCCCCTTTCAGCCGCGCGTGCTTGCACCGCGCGTTTTCCGCGGAATATCCACGAGTGCCCGGATTTATTGCCACGCCCATTTGCGAGATAATGTTTTGGTACACTTGCCTGCGCGGGCAAATATATGGACAATGCGGGCATGGCGGGCATGGAACTTTTATCAATGACGCAGCTGCTCAAGCGCCGCGAAAAAGCGCGCGGCACGGAATTGCTCTGGATGCTGATCCTCGGCATTCCTTTAAGTCTGATTTTGCCGATCATTCTCGGTTCCATGGCGTACTTCGCCTATCACCAATATGCCGGTGGGCACGGCTCCTGGTTGGGGTGGATGGCGATTGTCGCGTTTTTCGCCGCCATTTTCATTCCTCTGCTGCTGTTGCGTGAAAAATCCAATATCGCCCCGGATGCCGCCATTATCCGAACGCGGGAGGATGATGATGGGCGGCGGGTTGTGGCCACGTTGCAAAGTGAGATCGATTTGCAGAGTTTCGGGCCGATGGGCATGCAACTTGGCGATGGTCAGTCCGATGGCGAACACTGGGCCATTCGACCGTTTTTTATTGGCCCGCGGCTGATCGTCCGAGCCATGCCGCAGCGTAAATTGCTGCAATTACTGACCGCCAATGCCGATTTACCGCGTGCCGCCGAGGTGCTTCTGGCGCTGGCGGCGCGGGACCGTGGTATGGACATTGTAGAATTGCAAAAGCCGGATGAGCCCCCGGAAAAACTGACACCTACGCTGGCCTATCTACGGCAATTGGACTGGGTGGACTGCCGCTCTGATGGCTCACATATCTGGTTAAGCTCCGCCCGCTCCGAACAGGTGCGGCAGATTCGCAGTCAGTTTGCATCCGCCAAAACCATGTGATTCCTACCAGTCCAGCGGTTTTAACCAGGCTTGGCGGAAGGTTTCCACGTCTGTGTTTATAAGAGTTCTTCCGCCGATGGATTTCACCGCCAGCTTGGGTTCCTGCGTCACACGGCCGAGAATGCCGAATGCGAAGCCTCTGAGGCCGCGTAAAACGGCATCAAGATGCTCCGGGGTTACCTCCAACACATACCGCGTGGGGGATTCAGAAAAGAGGAGAAGGTCATCGCGATCCACATCGTCATCATGCGGCACGCCGGAGAGGTCAATGGTCGCGCCCAATCGTCCCGCGAACAACATCTCCGCCAATGCCACGGCCAGTCCGCCTTCCGATGGATCATGCGCGGACACCACCTGTCCGTTCACGATCAGTTTGGCGATGGCCCGATGCACAGCCGGTGCCGAGGCCAAATCCACAATCGGAACGCTGCGGCCATTTTGATTGTGCAACGCATAATACCAGGAGCCGCCCGTATGCCGATGGGTCTGACCCACGAGCAGCAGATAATTCCCCGCCGCCTTGGCGTCCATGGTGATGCAGCGTGAAACATCCGCTACGATACTGATGGCACTGATCAACAGTGTGTAGGGGATGCAAATGCGTTTTCCTTCATCGGTGATAAATTCGTTGGACAGAGAATCTTTTCCGGAGATAAACGGCGTGCGAAACGCCATGGCCCCGTCATAGCACGCCTGGCATGCGCGCACCAGAGCACCAAGGTGCATGCGATCGGAACATTTAGGCCAGCAGAAATTATCCAGAAGCGCGGTGGTTTCCGGATCACCACCCACACAGACGATATTGCGGATCGCCTCATCAATTCCACTTAACGTCATTTGATAGGGATCCAGATCACCCAAGCGCGGTTGGCATCCGTTGGCCAGCGCGATTCCCCGCCTACTTCCGGGGATCGGAGCGATCACGGCCGCATCACCCGGTCCGTCACCGCCCGGACCGATCAGAGGTTTGATGACCGTAGCCCCCTGCACTTCATGATCGTATTGCCGGATGATCCAGTGCTTGCTTGCCAGCGTGGGCATTGCCAATAACTGACAAAGCGTGTGGGCGTAATCCGTCGGTTCCGGAAGCGTGGCTTTGGCTAAAACGGGTTCCTGCCAGACTGCCTGCCGAATGGGGCTGGGCAGGCCGTCATGGATGAACGCCATATCCATGGAGCCGACATTCTGGCCCTGATAAACCAGTGTCAACTGCCCGGAGCCGTCAAATACGCCGATGTCGGTGGCTTCAACATCTTCCGCGGATGCCAGGTCCAGAAGAGCCGCGACGTTTTCCGGGGCCACGGAAAGTACAATTCTCTCCTGCGCTTCGCTGATCCAGATTTCAGCGTATTTGAGTCCGTCGTATTTCAGCGGCACTTTATCCAGCTCCACGGTGGCACCGGTGGTCGATCCCATTTCACCAATCGCGCTGGATAACCCGCCGGCACCGCAATCGGTAATCGCGTTATACAGCGGTCCATTGGCCACATCGCGTGCCTGCAAAATAACATCCAACATTTTCTTTTCAGTGATGGCATTACCGATCTGCACGGCATGGCTGAATTCATCGCCATGCTTGTCCGTAAGCACATCGCTGGAGAATGTGGCACCATGAATCCCATCGCGGCCCGTGCGGCCACCCATGAGAATAATGCGATCACCGGGGCGGGCGTCCCGCTTGTCCGCCAGATTTCTGGGTAACAATCCCACACATCCACAGAATACCAGCGGATTGCCGATATAGCGTTGGTCAAAATACACCGCGCCATTCACCGTTGGAATGCCCATGCGGTTGCCGTAATCCCGCACGCCCGCCACCACCCGCTGCGCGATGCGGCGTGGATGCAAAACGCCCACCGGCACTTGCTCGGCAGGTGTGGATGGATCCGCGAAGCAGAATATATCCGTGCCGGCAATCGGCTTGGCTCCGCCACCGGTGGCAATGACATCGCGAATGCACCCGCCGATGCCGGTCGCCGCGCCGCCGTAAGGTTCAATGGCACTGGGGCGATTGTGCGTTTCAACTTTCATGCAGACCGCCCACTGGTCATCCAGGGCGATCACCCCCGCGTTATCTTTAAATACACTTAGCGCCCATGGCAGATTCAGTTCCTTGGTGGCGCGGAAAATAGTTGATTTCACTAGATTGTCAATGACTTCCATGCGATCACCGGCGGTGCGATGTTCATGGAGATTCTGTTCACTAGAGGCCGCGGGATGATGGGAAAAATGTACCTGCGCTTTGAGTGTTTTATGTACGCAATGTTCGCTCCATGTTTGCGCCAGCGTTTCGAGTTCCGCATCGGTTGGCTCGCGGTTGAGGTTGCGGAAGTGCTGCTGGATGGCTTTCATTTCCGCCAGGTCAAGAAATAAATGTCCGCGCCGTGAAAGCTGCTGAAGCTGGTCATCCGTGAGTGTTCTGATTGGCACCTCAACACGCTGGAATTGATACGCTTTACCACGGGGAAATTCCACCGGGGTAAAGGCTTGATCGTGAATCTGTTCCACGGAATCATTGGCGAGCAATCGCCGGGCGATGCGCGATGCCGTTTCAGCCGTTAAATGACCCGTCAAGACATACCGTCGGCCCGTGCGCACCTGAACAGCGGCGGATTGTCGCGGCAGATCAAGCAAATCCGCAATGGCCATTTCAGCGCTGGCCGCCACGGGGTCCATGACGCCGGGTTTGAAGTGTATTTCCGCCAGCCGACCCGCTCCCACTGTCTCATGGCCGATCACCACGCGTTCGGTTACCGGATCAGCCAGCAGAGTGGTGGCGATTTTATGAATCTGACCGGATGTGAGAATGTCGTCCGCACCTTGCAGCAAAAATATCCGCGCGGTGTGGACGCCATGTACCTCCGCCACGCCAAGTTGTCGAATCTCCGCCAGCACCGCCGCGCCCGCCGGATCATCCGCGGGATTGCGAGGATGAATTTCAACACGATAAACAGCCATAACGCTCCTGCAATAGTTCAATGCCCGGCAACCAGTTCGCCCGGCGGTGAACTCCCGGTGCATTATGCGCGAACGGCGGCATTTCCGCACCCTTCGCGCTTTGTCCCTTCACGTTTTGTCCCCCGACATTGAGCGTGCCAATAAATCCGAACCAAAGATCTGGTTGCGTGAGTGTCCGGGACAAACCCCTCTCTTAGCGCCGGCATTTATGCCGTCGATTTCGCCCCTCGCCCGGAATTATTGTCGCGCCCCTGACATTGGACTGCTGGCAATTATTTTATTGCTGCCGCTGCCGCGGCCACGAAGGCATTGAATAACTCCCGGTGCGGCGGGGCATCCAAGCCTTCGGCGTGCCATTGCACACCGAGCCAGAAATGCAGGCTACTGTCTTCAATGGCTTCAATAAGCCCATCCGGGCTTACCGCACACGCCGCCAGCCCCGTGCCCAGGCGGGCAATCGCCTGCCGATGGCGGCTGTTTACTTTGGCTTCATCCGTTTGAAGTATCGCGTGCAGACGGGATCGCGGAGCTATGGACACGTTGTGCCAGACATTTTTATCCGTGCTGTCGGCGGGACTGGCGGCATGAGGCAATGGAACATCGCGCGGCAAATCTGGAATGTATTGGTGCAGGGTGCCACCGCGTTGTACATTCATGGCCTGACAACCAAAGCAAATCCCCAAAACCGGCATATTTTTCCGTTCGGCCAGTGATAACATCGCCAGATCAAAATCCTGCCGCCGCGAATCGACGCGGCGTGTTTTCGGATGGGGGAGCTGGCCATAAAGTGCGGGGTCAAGATCATCGCCGCCGGGGATCAGCAGGCCATCGATTATTTCCATATACGCATCCCGCAAGCCCGGGTCATGGGTATGGTGCAGCAACATGGGGATACCGCCGGCCCGTGCGATGGCCAGCGGGTACGTCGCGGGCAGTTCATAAACCGGACTGGCTTGATCCGCAGCCTGATTATCAGGAGATATGCCAATAATGGGACGCCGCGGCATCATTGTGGTCTCCAATTCTCCGAATCACTGCTTATTACGATGCCGCAGCAATAATGCGATCACCATGACTTGCAGGATTAATCCGCCGGCCATCCATTCCAATGCCGTAAGCTGATACAACACGCGGTAATTCCACCAGTATGGATTCCTGGCGGTGGCCACGATATGCGTTGCGGTTAAGCCGTCCCATATCCCCACAGCCAGACAAACCGCCACGGCGGATTGAATAACGGTTGCCAGCAGCAATGAAAGAGAAAATTCGGTCATGTCGCTTTTGCGATGTGCGTTGCGGAGTTGCTGAAGAATATCTTCGAGAATCGGCTTCAACGGTTCCGCCGGGTGCGGCGTTATTTTTACCGCGATTGCCGCAGCCAAAGTGTCCACATCCGGAAGTGCGGCATGTTTTTCGGTATCCGCAGTCGCGTTTTTGGCATCACTTTGAGCGGTGGGGGGCGCATCTTCCGTGGATCGTAACGGCACAGGAACCGGATCACGATTGGGGCTGTTGCCCTCGCGGACAATAATTCGCGCCGCGTCCGCCAGGGTACGCACGATAAAATTCGGCGTTATCGCGGGAACATTGTCATTGCCTTCCAACTGTTTTTCCGGATCAGAAAGTAAAATGGTGCGACACCCCACCGAGGCTCCGGCGGCCACATCCCGCGGCTGATCTCCGATCATCCAGCATTGGGCGAGATCCAGATTAAAATCC
>JAKBAC010000135.1 GCA_021809365.1 Planctomycetota bacterium
GGTGCTCGGCGGCCACGACCTGGGCCATCGAGCACCGTGGTGACAACCCGGTGGCTGGTTCGCGGCACCGGGTCAATGTTCCTGCTTGCGCTGCAATCCAGAACGGTACCACCGGCAAAGCCGGCCGCTTTGTGGTGTTTTCCGGCACGTCGCGTGGTGCGGAAATAATGCCACACCGCCGCACATACTTTTTCAAGGCTTCTGGGCGGCATCATCGCCACCGGTTTGGCCCTCATCAATGTCCTGCGGGTCCAGAGGCCGCGTGACCGAGTACCGCCCTTCCATCCACTGGTTCAAATCAATTAACCGGCAGCGCGAACTGCAAAAGGGAAACGCTTCGTTGTTGATATCCGCGGGCGCTTTACATATCGGGCACACGCGATGGGGAACAGGTTGTTGCAAATCAGTCATGTGCGAAGCGTTCCTTGCGTGCGGTCCATTCCGTTATTTTTTTGCTGACTTTGATGCCTTAGGTGCCGGCGCGGATTTTTTCTCCACCGCAGGCGCACTGGCGGCGGGAGTTGGGGGTTTGGATTCCGCTTTTTCACTGGGTTTAGAATCGGGTTTGGCGTCGGGTTTACCATCCGATTTTGTACCGGGCTTGGCGTCAGCTTTCGCGTCTGCGGCGGCGGGTTCGGGCTTGCCGGCGTCCGATTCTTTTTTAGCCGCCTGCTTATATTGATCTGAACGATAATCGGTTTCATAAAAGCCGCTGCCACGGAATATGATTCCCACCCCCGCCGAGATCAGCCGCTTGACCGCAAGCTTGCCGCACTTCGGGCATTTCTTTATCGGCCGGGCGGTGATGGATTGAAATTCTTCAAATGCATGGCCGCACTTTTCACAGCGATATTCATACGTTGGCATAGCTTTGTCTCCAGGAGTTTGGACGCATCGGCGAAGCATGGATCCAACGCCTTGCCCGGGAAGGTAGCGGCAATCTGTGCCGGAAGCCGCAAAGGATGGAAGCGTTAATCCTTGGTACTGACTTTCACTTTTGCAGGCCGCAGAATTTTATCGCCCATCATGTAACCGCGCTGGAAGCTCTGCACGATGGTCATGGGTTCGACCGCCGCATTGACTTCACGTGCAATGGCCTCATGCAAATTCGGATCAAAGCTCTGTCCGGTGGGGTCAAAGCTTTCAATGCCGCGCCGCTGGAGCACTTTTTTCAATTCGTCGTAGGTGATGCGCACACCCTGCAACAGCGTGGCCGGATCCATCCTGGCCGGATCAACGGCTAAAGCGGTTTCAAAATGATCCAGCACATCGAGGAGGTCTTTGGCAAAAGCCCCTTCGGCATTGCGGCGCGTTTCCAGAATTTCCCCGCTGCTGCGCCTTCGCAGATTGTCAAAATCCGCCTGCCACCGCAAGAGCCGTTCGCGTAACTCGCTGGCTTCCGCAATCGCCGCAACCAGAGCGTCACTCTGTCGCGATTCATCATCCGTTGAGGACTGCCGATCTGGATTGGCCGATGGAGATTCATCAGTCGAATCTGATTCGGGATGTTGACGTTTATGGGTCATGAGTTCACCTCTCAATTGTATACGTACCGACGTTTATCAGGAATTATTTTTTTCAGTGGGCGTCCCGTCGGGTTCCTGGGTACCTACCAGATAATCTTTGAGTTTATCAAAAAAGCTCGTCTGCGCGGCCAGCACATCACGTTCCTCCGTGGCGGCAAACTCGCGCAACAACTGCTCCTGCTTTTTGTTTAATTTGCGCGGCACTTCCACGGTAACCGCCGCGATGAGATCTCCGGTGCGACCGCCGCGCAAATCCGGCAGGCCCAGGCCCTTGACCTTCAGCACCTGCCCCGGCTGCGTGCCCGGTGCAACATGCAGCGATGATTTCCCGAAGAGCGTGGGAATCTCCACATCCGCCCCCAGGGCCGCCTGCGCCATGCTGATGGGCACTTCCATCAGCAGGTGATCATCCTGGCGTTGAAAAAATGGATGTTGCTTGACCTTCACATATACATGCAAATCACCGCGATTATGTCCGCCCTCGCCGGGTTCACCTTCGCCGCGCACGCGCACGGCCTGGCCGTCATGAATACCGGCGGGAATTTTTACCACGATTTTCCGGTTCAGCGGCGATCGCCCGGCCCCGTCACAATCCGGGCACGGTTTGTCTACGGTGGAACCTTGTCCCATGCACCCGGGGCAGGTCCCCACCATCTGAAACATGCCGCCAAAGCCGCGCTGTACCACTTGCCCTCTGCCCCCGCAGGTAGAACAGATTTTGCGCTTGGTGCCGGGCTTGGCACCTGTGCCCTCACAGGTTTTGCACATATCCTGGCGGGTAAATTCCACTTCACGTTCGCACCCTCTGGCCACATCCTGAAGCGTGATTTCCGTCAGCGTTTCCAGATCAAAGCCACGATTGGGCCGCCGCGCCTGCGAAGCTCTTCCGGCCCCCGCGCCGCTGAATATATCGTTGAACATGGAGAATATATCGTCATACTGCATGTTCTGATAATCATGCACCGCCGAGCCGCGCAGGCCGTCATGACCATGTTGATCATAACGTGAGCGTTTTTCGGGATCGGACAGCACTTCGTAGGCTTCCGCGCATTCTTTGAAGCGAATTTCCGCTTCTTTATCTCCCGGATTTTTATCCGGATGAAATTTCAAAGCGGCCTTGCGGTAGGCTTTTTTGATTTCATCAGCGGACGCCGTTCGCTGAAGATCCAGAATTTCATAGTAATCACGTTTTGTGGCCATTGTATGGACTTCGCTCCGGGCTTTACAAACTGAAGCCCAGAGACCATGGCGATCTCTGGGCTCCGATGTTATCACGCTATGCGATTATACCGCTGATATCGCACATTTACGTTTGGAAAAGCTTATCGCACGGCTCCGGCGATGGTTTCCTTTTCATCCTTAACTTCGGTGACCAGTACATCCGTGGTCAGCAAAAGCCCGGCAACGGACGCCGCATTTTGTAAGGCGGTGCGTGCTACCTTGGCCGGATCAACAATGCCGAGTTTGAACATGTCACCATATTCACCCGAAGCGGCGTTGTAGCCGTAGGCACCTTCTTTTTCGAGAATGCTGTCTACGACCACCGTGCCGTCTTCGCCGGCATTCTCGCAAATCTGAATCGTCGGTGCCCGCAACGCGGAGAGGATAATATCAAAGCCGACTTTTTCATCACCACGGCCTTTGGACTTGGCGGCTTCCACAGCGGACATGGCCCGCAGGAACGCTACGCCGCCGCCGGCCACAATGCCTTCTTCAGCAGCCGCACGGGTGGCATGAAGGGCGTCTTCCACGCGGAATTTAGCTTCCTTCATGGCCGTTTCCGTGGCTCCGCCGACACGCAGCACCGCCACACCGCCGGTGAGTTTCGCCAGACGTTCCTGGAGTTTTTCACGGTCATAATCGCTGGTGGTTTTTTCAACCTGCAGCCGGATTTGCGCCACCCGCGATTCAATGTCTTTTTTCTTGCCCGCGCCTTCGATAATCGTCGTGTTGTCTTTATCAATCACGACGCGTTTAGCGCGGCCCAGATCAGATAATTCCAGAGAATCAAGTTTGGCACCGAGATCTTCGCTGATAAATTTACCGCCGGTCACAACCGCCAGATCACCCATGATGGCCTTGCGACGATCACCGAAGCCCGGTGCTTTGACCGCACAAACCTGCAGAATGCTTCGCAGGCGGTTGACCACCAGGGTCGCCAGGGCTTCAGATTCCACATCTTCCGCGATAATCAGCAGAGGCTTGGCTGCGGTGACAATTTTATTTAACAGCGGAAGAATTTCGCTGATGGTGCTGATTTTCTTTTCAAACAGCACAATGTAGGCATCTTCCAGAATACATTCCAGCGTGCCGGGATTGGTCATGAAATACGGGGACAAATACCCTTTATCAAAGGCCATGCCTTCCACCACATCCATGGTGGTTTCCGTGCTTTTGCCTTCTTCAATGGTCACGACACCGTCTTTACCTACCCGATCCAGGGCATCGGCGATCAGATTGCCGATCGCCACGTCCGAATTGGCCGAGATCGTCGCAACCTTGCGCAGATCGTCTTTGCCGCTGACTTTGCGCGAGGAGGCCTTAATGGCTTCCGTAGCGGCTTCAACAGCTTTATCAATCCCGCGCTTGACCACCACCGGATTCATACCCGTGGTGACATGCCGCAGGCCCGAGGAGTAAATGGCTTCCGCCAGTACGGTGGCGGTGGTGGTGCCGTCACCGGCAATATCATTGGTCTTGCTGGCCACTTCGTTAACCAGCTTGGCACCCATATTTTCAAAGGGTTCCGGCAGTTCAATTTCCTTGGCCACCGTGACGCCGTCACGTGTTACCTGGGGCGAACCCCAGCTTTTGGAAATCACGACATTACGCCCCGAAGGCCCGAGCGTGACTTTTACCGCACGGGCAAGTTTGGAAAGGCCCATTTGAACTTTCTGACGAGCCGCCTGATCGAAAATTAATTGTTTAGCTGCCATGGTTATGCACCTCTATTAAATTTTACTTCTGTTCTTTTCAACGCACACATCTGCCTGGCGTGTTATCAACGCCCGGTACGGATGCACCCGTTCCATTATTTCTCAACTACGCCCAGCAGGTCGCTTTCGCGGACAATCACGAAGGCCTCGTCATTGATTTTAATTTCCGTTCCAGCGTACTTGCCGTAGTAAACTTCATCGCCGGTTTTGACACACATTGCAGCCCGCACGCCGCTGTCCAGCATACGCCCCGGTCCGGTATGCAGAACCTTGCCGCGCGTCGGCTTTTCTTTGGCCGTCTCCGGCAGAACAATGCCGCTGGCGGTTTTGGTTTCCGCCGCAGCGGGTTTAATGACAAGCCGATCATCCAAAGGACTAAGCTTCATGTGAGTTTTCTCCTGTTAGGTTGTTGTATATATTACGCGGCATGACACCGCTTGCTTCCGGAACTTTCCGCATCCAGGTCACGCACCCGAATTACATCATGTCCATTCCACCCATGCCACCCATACCTCCCATGCCCCCCATCCCGCCCATGCCACCCATGCCTCCCATCCCGCCCATGCCGCCGCCGCCCATGCCCCCTGGAGGGCCGCCGGCATCTTTTGCCTTGGGTTTTTCAACGATGATGGCATCGGTGGTCAGCAGCAGGGCCGCCACGCTTGCGGCATTCTGCAGGGCGCTGCGTTCAACTTTGGTCGGCGTGATAATACCGGCTTTGATCATGTCCGGTTCATAATCCAGCGTTAATGCGTTAAAGCCGAAGTTGCCCTTACCAGCCAGCACCTTTTTGACCACTACGGCACCATCTTCGCCGGAATTATGCGAAATGCAGCGGGTTGGCTCCTGGAGCGCCCGGCGAACAATGGCCACGCCCGTGGCTTCATCGTCGCTGTTGGTCTTCATGTCATCCAGCACGGAAAGGCTGCGGATCAAAGCGGTTCCACCACCCGGCAGAATACCTTCCTCAACCGCCGCCCGCGTGGCATGAAGTGCATCTTCCACGCGTGCTTTCTTTTCCTTCATTTCAGATTCAGTCGCGGCACCCACGTTGATCTGCGCGACACCGCCGGCCAGCTTGGCCAGACGTTCCTGGAGTTTTTCACGGTCATAATCAGAGGTGGTGGTGCTGATTTCGCGGCGAATTTGCTCAATGCGCCCCTTGATCGCTTCAGTCTTGCCCACGCCTTCAATAATGGTGGTATTGTCGCTATCAATTTCCACTTTGCGGGCCTGCCCCAGGTCCTGCACCGTGACTTTATCAAGTTCGATGCCCAGGTCCTTCATGATGCAACGACCGCCGGTAAGAACCGCAATGTCTTCCAGCATGGCCTTGCGGCGATCACCGTATCCCGGAGCCTTGACTGCGGCCACATTCAAAATGCCCCGCAATTTGTTGACCACCAGCGTGGCCAATGCTTCACTTTCAATGTCTTCGGCGATAATCAGCAGGGGGCGCTTGGCCGCCTGAATTTTTTCCAGAATGGGAACCAGCTTGGTAGCGCTGGAAATTTTATCTTCAAAGATCAGAATAAAAGGTTTATCGAGCACCACGGTCATATCATCCTGATTGGTGATGAAGTTCGGGGAAATATAACCACGATCAAACTGCATGCCTTCCACGACATCCACGTAGGTTTCCAGGGATTTACCCTCTTCAACCGTGATAACGCCGTCTTTCCCTACGCGCTGGAACGCATCGGCCATGATGTTGCCGATTTCTTTATCATTGTTTGCGCTGACCGCCGCGACATCGGCGATTTCATTTTTATCGGCAACATTCAGGGGCTTGGAAAGTTTTTTGAGATTTGCGATCACCGCTTCAACGGCTTTGTTAATGCCGCGGGCCAGGGCCATGGCGTCGGCTCCGGCGGCCAGGTTGCGATACCCTTCCTTAAAGATGGCCTCGGCCAGCACCGTGGCTGTGGTGGTGCCGTCGCCGGCGATGTCGCTGGTTTTAGTGGCGGCTTCTTTTACCAATTGCGCGCCGACATTTTCAAATTTATTGCCTAACTCAATTTCTTCCGCAACCGATACACCATCTTTGGTTACGGTCGGAGCGCCCCATCCCTTATCCAATACCGCATTGCGTCCGCGCGGCCCCAGCGTGCTTTTAACGGCGGAAGCCAGTTTGGTTACGCCTTCAAGTAAACTTTTACGCGCTGATTCATCAAACGAAATCTGCTTAACTGCCATTGAAAGACTCCTTCGCAAAATACCGCGGAATGCTACCGCTACCATAATGAGGCACTGCGCCGATACCAGACCGCAGTTGCCGCTGATCAACGCCAACCCGCGATGCGGGCGACAGACAACCAGCTATGCAACTTCTATGCCAGTAGTGCATCAGGGCTGACAACAAAGTCATAAATCCATAAATTTCAACAACTTAAGCGTTTTTTGCAGTGGAATTAGCCCAGACATTTCCACCCCTTTTCTGCCGCGCTGGCAGGGGCAAACCAAACCTTTGAATCCCCCAGTTGTCAAAAAGGCAGAATATCGACCCAGTATCGCCCCACCGCGCAACGCGTGACGGAGAACCTGGAATAGGGCGAGGAGTCAGGAGTTAGGAGTTGGGAGTTAGAATGTTTTCGGAAGCGCTGGCGCTGCTATTTTGTTCGGCAGAAAAACCTGCCGACTCCCGCATCTCGCATTTAGCAGCGCCAGCGCTTCAAAGAATTCTAACTCCTAACTCCTAACTCCTCATCTCCTCCCCCGTCCCCCACCTAGCCACCAGTACGCGGTCACGGGTATGATGCTACTTCACTACTTAACGGCCCCTGTGCCTGACGGAGACGAATTATGCCTATGCAGAACATCACAACGCAATTGCCGCAAGCTCAGGCCATGGAACCGGCTGATCCCAATTCGCTTTTTGCCATGGCAGTAGAGTCAGTTAACGACGCCTGCGGGGTTATTCAGGCACCCGGGTTTGTCAAAGCCATTGTATCGCAACCGAAAAATGAACTGATGGTTAATTTTCCGGTGATGATGGACGACGGGCATTATCGTCTGTTCAAGGGCTATCGAATTCAGCATAACAATATCCTGGGGCCGTATAAGGGCGGCATACGGTACCACCCGGATGTGAGCCTCGATGATGTGAAGGCTTTGTCGGTCTGGATGACCATGAAATGTGCGGTCATGCGGCTGCCCTTTGGCGGGGCCAAGGGGGGAATTAAAGTTGATCCACGAAAGCTTTCACCGATGGAACTCATGCGCATGACCCGTCGGTTTACTTCCGCGCTGGGCGGGAACATCGGCCCGGAAATTGATATTCCCGCTCCGGATGTCGGAACCAATGCCCAGATTATGGACTGGATGATGGATACGTATCTCAACACCCATCAGGAAGGTCGCCAGCAGGGAATGCTGCATGTGGTCACCGGAAAATCCGTCGGTTGCGGCGGCAGTGAAGGGCGTGAAAAGGCCACCGGGCAGGGACTGTGTTATGTCCTGTTGGAACTGCTGCCGGAATTTCGCCTTAAACCTGCCGGGCTGCGGCTGGGCATTTTGGGCTTCGGCAATGTGGGCAGTAACACCGCGCAAGCGCTTGCTGTACATGGAGCCAAGCTGATTTCAGTGATGGATCATACGTGTGCACTGCGCAATATCCATGGCCTGCCGATAACGGAATTACAACAGCACGTGCAACAGACCGGAGGCTTGGCGGGGTTCGCCGCTGCCGGCGTGGAGATTATTGACCGGGAAGCGTTTTACCGCACGGAAGTGGACGTGTTTATTCCCGCTGCGCTGGAGCGCATGATTGATGCACCTGAAGCCCAGTGGCTCAATGCACGGGTGCTGGCGGAAGGGGGCAACGGCCCGGTGACGCCCGCGGGGGCGCAAGTTCTGCGGCAGCGCGACATTGCGCTGCTGCCGGCGATATTATGCAATGCCGGCGGCGTGACCGTGAGTTATCTGGAATGGGTGCAGAACAAGGCCGGCGTGCATTGGGACCTCAATCAGGTGGACCGTGAACTGCAAAAAACCATCGTGCTGGCGGCCCGGCGCGTGCGCTTGGCGGCGCATCAATATGATACCGATCTTTCCACGGCGGCCTATTGCGTGGCGGTGGATCATGTGACACGAGCTTATACACAACGGGGTATTTTTCCGTGAGCAATATTCCCTCTCCATTAACGCTTGCACGCCCTGAAGCGGCACGTCAGCGCATCCCGCTGCTGCCGTGGTATATCGCCCATTGGCTGGCGTCGTTTATGACAGCCTTAACTTCCAATGCGGTTTTTTTCTTTGCCGCTTATGAACTGCATCAACCCGCTGAAGTGCAGCTTGGTATGGTTGCCGCCGGGGGGTTGGTTTACACGATCGGGGCCTTGTACGGCGGGCGATTGGTGGATCAACTGGGGCAACGCCGCCTGGGAAGTTATATGGCGTTGATATGTATTCCCGTGTGTGCGTTTGGAGCATTGGCGGTGATGCAGCGCAGCCTGGCGGGCGTGTTTATTTTTCTGCTGATGATCAATTTTTTCACGGCCCCGCTGTGGCCCGCCGTTGAATCCGCCCTGACCTGCGTGCCGGGCAAATTGCGTTTAACCAAACGCATTACCATCTATAATATCAACTGGTCTACCACCGGCTTTATCGCCGGCGGCATTGTGGGTTCGCTGGCCCTGTGGCTTTCCTGGGCCGGGGTTTTTATTATCGCGGCGATCCTTAGCCTGGTG
>JAKBAC010000136.1 GCA_021809365.1 Planctomycetota bacterium
CGCGCCGAGCCGGCAATGTAAATGGTCGTGGGATGGAATTGTACCATTTCCATATCTCGAAGTGTCGCTCCCGCCCGCCAGGCCATGGCGTGCCCATCGGCGGTGGCGATGGAGGGATTGGTTGTTTCGCGATATAAAGCTCCGGCTCCGCCGCTGGCCAACAGGGTTTTGCGCCCGAACATGACAAATAATCCGCGTTGCTGATTCCATGCCAGAGCGCCCAGAACACGATTCTCCTGCGTTATTAAATCCAGAACAAACGTATGCTCAAGTATCGATACTTGCTCATGCCTGCGAACCACTCCCATGAGGCAGTTGGCCAATTCGCGCCCGGTGGCATCGCCCAGGGCGTGGACAATTCGCGCAAAGGAATGCCCTCCCTCGCGGGCAAAGGCCAGCCGGCCGTCCGTTTCACGGTCAAAATTCGCCCCCCACCGTATCAGCTCTTCAATGCGCGCCGGGCCTTCCCTTACCACCGTTTCCACTGCCGGCCTGTCACCCAGCCCACATGCCACCGTCAGCGTATCTTCAATATGACTCTGAAAACTGTCATCCGCCTGCATCACGCTGGCAATGCCGCCCTGCGCGTAATACGTGTTGGATTCCGACAACTGATGCTTGGACACCACCAGCACATCCAGTGATTCTGCCGCCGCTGCCGCCGCCGCCCGCAAGCCGGCCACACCCCCGCCGATGATCAATATATCGGTGTGAATTTGCGGCAGGCGTTTGGTTTTAAAAGGCAGCAGATACCGGCGATTCATTCCAATACTCCTCACAATTGCGACGGTCACAACAGAATGATTATACGGGGATTACCTGTTTATTTGCGGTTGGAAGCAATCCGGCCTGTTTTATTCAATGCGTCCAGAGGTTTTGCCGGCTCAGGCCGGGGTAATTTTGCCGCGGCCCAGGCGGATACCCGCCATGGCGTTGCGTGTGTCTACGATACGCCGGGCGTGCTGTGCGATAAAACGCCAGTCATATAGCGAGTGATCCGTCGCGATCAGCACAAGGTCATACCGCTTGAGATTGGCAGCCGTCAGCGCAACGGACTTCATCTTCAAATCATGCTGCCGCTGGGGATGGGTCCGCGGAATAAACGGATCATTGTAATCCACGCGTGCGCCCCGGTGCTTCAACTGCTCAATAAGCACAACCGATGGCGACTCGCGCAGGTCATCCACATCTTTTTTATACGCCAGCCCCAACACCAGAATGCGGGATCCGCGAATGGCACGTCCCACATCATTGAGCGCCTCGGCGACTTTACTAATTACATGATATGGCATCGCGGTATTCAACTCGCCGGCTAATTCTATAAAGCGCGCCGTAACATCGTACTGTTTGGCTTTCCAGCTTAGATAAAATGGATCAATGGGAATGCAGTGGCCGCCCAGGCCCGGACCGGGATAAAACGCCTGAAACCCGAACGGTTTGGTTTTCGCGGCGGCGATGACTTTCCATACATCAATACCCATGCGGTCAAGAATTATTTTTAATTCATTGATCATCGCAATGTTGATACAGCGGTAGCAATTTTCCAGTATCTTTCCGGCCTCGGCAATTTCACAACTTTCCACCGGCACCACGGTTTTAACGGCTTGACCGTAAAGCGCACAGGCGGCTTTTAATGCACCGGCATCCATGCCGCCGACAACTTTGGGAATATCGATCGTCTGAAAATCCTTGCGGCCCGGATCTTCCCGCTCCGGCGAATAGGCCAGAAGAAAATCCTTTCCGGATTTTAGCCCGCCGGCCTCAAGTACCGGCAATACAACTTCGCGTGTCGTGCCTGGATAGGTGGTGGATTCGAGAACAATCAGTTGCCCGCGGCGTAAATATTTGCTGATCGCCTCGGCAGTTCCCGAGACATACTGCATATCCGGCTCACGGTTAACAGTCAGCGGCGTGGGAACACAGATAATCAGCGCATCGCAATGGGCCATGCGGGAAAAATCAATGGTGGGTGTGAAATGGCCGTCGCGCACAAGTGTGCCAATGATTTTCGGAGAAATATGGCGAATGTAGCTTTTGCCGGAGTTCAACATCCGAACTTTGGCATCATCGACATCAAAACCGATGGTGGTAAAACCGGAATCGGAAAAGGCTTTTACCAGAGGCAGCCCGACATACCCCAGGCCAATGACGCCGACAATCGCTTTTTTGAATTCAATGCGTTGAACCAGTTCGGAAATAGACCAACTCGTATTTTTCATCCGCATTTCCAAATTCAGGGTTATTTGCTGGTATGGACGGCCATAGGAACAACATGCTGGACCGTCTGCCGTAACGCGGGCATTCCCGCGGTACGCTCATGATGGGCCAGATAAAGCAACCCCAGCAGCACCAGCAATCCAATAACAATTTCAACCGGGTAATTTGTATCCATAATGACCCATCACCTCGTAACTGGGACTTTCAAATAACGGTCCTGCCTCCGCAGCCTGCGACCGTTAATCCTGCAGCGCAGCGTGCATCTGCGCACCCTGAAACAGCCAGCAGGCAACAAGCAGCGGTACACCGATGCACAGCATGGCGTCCGCAAGATTAAATATCCATGGCCAATAGTGCAGAAGTATAAAATCCCGCACTTTGCCGCCATTGAAAGCACGATCATACAAATTACCCATGGCCCCTGCCAGAATCAGCCCCAGCGCGCTATGCATCACCCATTGGCGGCGTTGCGTGTTCATGAAAACATAGACTACAAAACCAATTGCCACAAGACTGATGAGAATAAACAGGGGAGCCAAACCCGGCCCGACGCCGAAAACGGCTCCCGGATTCAATGTGGTACGCAGTTGCAGAACATCCGGAATCAGAACCACATGATGGGAACCTGGCCCGTAACCCAGCTTGGCAAACGCCAGATGCTTAGTCCATAAATCCGCAGTCAGCCCACACACGGCAAGGAACACAAATCGCAGCCACGCAACCGGAGATGATTTCGCTAATGGAATTACCGCATGGGCAGCGGTAACCGGTGAGGAATCGGACGGTTCAGGCACGTGGGAAACCGAGCTGATGGGTTGATTCATGATGCCGTCCAGCCGAAACAATTCAGTCAAACAATATTTATTTATTCGTCTTCTTCATCCGACATTTCCACGATCGTGTTTTCATGGCCATTACGCGGCAGCATTCCGCTTTCCAGCATTCGGGCATATTCAATACAGTATTTGGCCCATGGCTTGGCTTCCAACCGGGCTTTGCCGATGATTTTGCCGGTCGCGACGCACACGCCAAACGTGCCATCCTCTATCCGGGCGATGGCTTCCTGAATTTCCTTCAGCAGCTCTCGTTCGCTTTCAATCAGGCCCAGGGTAAATTCCTGTTCAAAATTATCAGTTCCAACATCCGCCATGTGCATGGGACTGCTGGAATGATTGTCCTGATTTCGGAAGGCTTCGCTTTCCATCGACCCGACATCACCCAGAATTTCTCGACGCTTTTCCAGCAGCAGTGTGCGGAAATTCTCTAATTCGGTTTTGGAAAGTTTGACTGCCGGTATTTTCGTTGCCCCACCGCCGGTTGAGCCGTTGAGCCGATGAGCACTGCCGTTAATCGCTTTGCTGTTCACCGGCTTGGATTGCCGGGCATCAGGAATGTTGCGACTTTTTGCCGCCCGTGACGGCTCCGGCCGGGATGCGGCCTTGCCCACGCGGACAACTTTATACGCGGACGCTTTACTGCGTGCCTTCACCGACGTACTGGCGGCAACTTTCTTTTGCGTACCTTTCATAATTTTGGCCCCCGGCTTTGGCTTGGCCTTGGGTTTCGCTTTGATGATCGCCTTGGGGGCATACTTTCCCGGCTTGGTTTTGATTACTTTCTTAACGGACATGTACACTCCATCAACTGCCGAAAACCAACTGTTTTACCCTCTTGTTATTCACTTATCGCGAAAGCTCTCCGCGCAAAGTGCCAAGATTCATTAACATATCGGCTTAATGCGGTTAAGTCAATCGAAACGCTTCACATTTTTTCGTGAAAAATCGTTTTTTGGCCGCATTTAAGGCCTTTTATTCTGGTGAATGGTAAGTTCCCGGGCGACCGACTTCGTTAGCGCGCATACGGCCTAAGCACGCCAATGACGACGCCTTGAATCGTCACATCGGAATCCACGTAAATGGGAGCCATGGATTTATTGGCGGGCTGCAATCGAACCCGATTCTTTTCGCGGTAGATACGCTTCAGCGTGGCCGCCCCGTCGGAAAGCAGAGCCACCACGGTTTCCCCATCGCGCGCCGTTGAGCGCTGTTCAACAATGACCAGATCACCATCGGTAATATGATCCTCTATCATTGAATCGCCGCGTACCCGCAGCGCGAACGTGCCGAAGCGTGATGCAAACATATCTCCAAGACTGATGGTGTCGGGATTCTCCACTGCTTCAATCGGATAGCCCGCCGCGATGGAACCGGCCATCGGAAAGTCAGTCGCCTGGCTGTGTTGATTCCATGGCTCAGGCAGCTTCACTGCCGGATGCACAGTCAAAGAGCGTGCCTTGTGCGGTTCGCGCAGGATGAGCTTTTTTCGTTCCAGGGCCTGAACGTGCTCGAACACGGTGACCTTGGACACGCCGAGCTGATCGGCCAGTTCCTGCATCGTCGGCGAAAAGCCCTGCCGCAGCCGAAAGTCGCGGATAGCAGTAAGAATCGCCAATTGCTTCGGCGTTGGTGTCATGATTGTTCTCCATATAAAGGCGTGTTCCAGAGCCGGTTATTGCCGCTGCCGATATCCCCGGGCGCGTTATTTTTCTCGCCGATTCCATCGGCAGCTTTGCCAGTACTGGCATCGGAAATGCTCCGGCTTTCCGTACCTGGCGGGCAGTGGTCTTGGCGGCGGCCATCAACGAAGAGATTGGGGTCCAAGGCGAATACTGGCTCGTCTGCCGACATGCCGGGCACGGCTCCAGCAAATCGGGCTGGGCTTCGCTGCGATAAATTCGCCCTGGATGAATTCCTAAAAAGACGTCCCGCAATTCTCGAAATAGAAGTTTCAACGGCGAAAATATTTCGTCGCCGGCGCTGTCCTGATCTTCCAATGTCTGCGGCCGATATCGATGGGGGAACCAGTCCACCACATATTCTCCGCCAGGCCCCAGTGTGCACAGCGGAACTTCCATCTGCCGCAGCGACTTGGCAATCGCAAGATCGCCGTTCGCCAGCAGTTTGCCGGTCTGAATACGATAAATTTTCATCCCATTGCGATTGGGGATGGGCACCACGGCGGAAGGTGCGGGCTTGCTGTTGCCGCGCGCGTTGGGCCCGACAACTCCTGATGTTTTCCAATTCAAGATGCTGGTAATCATAGGCTTGGACTCCTTTCCAAATTGCACACGCCGCGAAACCTGACGCTGACCAGGCCGCCCGGGGACTTAAAGCACCGCTCCTGGTGCCCTGCTTTATACTATGTCGGAACATTACGACCTCTTCCTTGAGAAAATCCGTAAGGCATCTGTTTGGATACTATACAGAACATTTTGCGAACGTCCAGTCTTGAAATCATTTTTATGGCATAATGTTCCTGACGCCCCATAATACCGCCGGAATGACCTAAAACATATCCTTTTGCGAAAAACAAGTTCGGTGTTATCATATATTGTGTGCGGGCCACCCGGCGGGGCAATGTTAAACACAAAAGGAATTTGAAAAATTAAGTTTCAATTGTTGAAACTTTTCCTCTATGCCGAAGTATAATGATGAGGGTGAGACTGATAACTGAAATGAGGAGTCCATCATGAAACTTGCACGTGTACATTCAGTGGTAATGCAACGATCCAGGGCCGGCAGCGATCGGCGGCCATGCCCCCTGCGATCTTTGCGCGGGCCGTTAAGTCTGGGCGGCATGTTGATGCTGGCAGCAATTTACGCGCTTTCAGCCAGTGGTGCACAGCCGGCTTCGGCGCAGGTTATGGTACAAACCGGCAATGCTCTGGATGCCAATAATCAGGTCGGTTCCGGCGGCAGCAACAGTCCAATTCCGGGATATGTGCCGATGAATCCTAACGCCGTAGGATACGCCAACTCCAATACCGGAATGTATAACTCGGTCCCGCGCGTGAATTATCAAGTGGTGCCGGTGACGCTGCCCGATGGGGCCACAACCTTTGCCCGCATTCCACAGATTGGGCAATCATCTTTTGGAAGCAATGTTCCGCCCTCAGCGGTGCCGCTGTATAACGTCAACGCCATCAGCTCAGGCGTGCCCAGCTCTGACGTAAATTCTACGTTGGGTTCGCAGGGGCTTATGAGTTCTCAAGGCGCTTTAGTTCAAACGCCTGTTGGCATGGGGGGTAATCCCTATTCGCCGTACGCCATTAACGGTGAAGCTTATACGAATCCAGCTTATGCATCACCTTATAACGCTCAGAATCCCGCAGCGCTTATGCCGGGGACCGGCGTCTCTGCTTACACTGCACCCGGCTCTGCAGCTGTTCCCATGGGGACAACCGCCGGCGTTGTGGGACAAATCAGCCCGTTGTTCGGCTTACGGCAAGTCAGCATACAACAACCGATTTCCGGGCGGCTCACCAATCCGTTTGGCCTCGCCTCGCAAAGCAGTAAAGTATCCGGCCGGGAAAATCCAACGCATAGTGACAATTCGTTTAACAGTTTCACGCCCATTAATGTGGGCACAAGCCAGGCTACCCGTGCTCATGCCATCGATGGAAACGCGAATCAGATCAAAGCTGTTCGCTCCACGGGCCAAGCGCTTAACGGTGCCGTTAATAACGGTAACCAACCCGGTAAAATTAATGGCGGAGGCGGCCTGTATCAACAGTTGCTCACTGAACTCGCGGGGGGTAAGCCCTCCAGCATTACAGCGCCGGGGTTGCCCGGAAAACCGGCCATGACGCAGACGGATTTAACACCCAAATCGCATGACGCCACCCTGACCATCGACCCGATTACCGGGCTGCCTATTGCTCCAATTACCTCTAAACGCCTGATTGGTGTATCCAACGGCATCGGACAGGGCCAACCGCTTAACGCCTCCAACGGCCCGATGGAAGCCGGCATGCCGTCCGGCATCGGTGCCGATGGCAGCATTTCCAATAATTTGACCAGTCAATTGCAGGCCGGCCAGAGCGTGGCCCCGCTAAGTTCCCTGGCGGGTGGAACGCCGGGAAATTTTGGCCGGTTAATGCGCCAAGCTCAGGCCGACCAGAAAACCGGCCGCTTTGTTTCCGCGATTGAAAATTATCAAAGCGCCATCGAATTGCAGCCGGGCAATGCTCTGCCGCTGGTCGGACAAGCCAATGCTGAACTGGCTGCAGGCCTTTATCAAAGTGCCGCGTATAATTTGAAATTTGTCTTTGGACGCCATCCGGAATTGGCGGCCCTGCGCTACGACTTCAAGGCGCTGTTGCCTTCCGCCTCCCTGCAGGCCTCCCATCGGCAACTGCACCGGATGTTCACACAGAAAAGCAATCTTGCGGCATTTTTACTGGCCTACATCGATTATCAAACCGGGCGCAGCGTGGAACTTAAATCCACCCTTCATCAATGGGCCAACTGGAAAAACAGCGGCCCATGGCCCGCGATCCTTCAGAAGGCGTGGACCAAGGCGGCTCCTGTCAAAGCCGCCGGCCCAGCACGATCGGGGAAGCCGTGACGCAATTTGACACCTCCCACGCACAGGATCTAAGCCGCTTGAATGCGGATGAGGAGGCTGTGCGCACGGATCTTAATCCCGTGGTTGCTTCATCCGTTGCGGCCGGTATTGAGGCGTCTGCGCGCCTGACTGATTACATTGATGCGGCCACGTTGCAGGATATTCAGGATTCTCTGGCGTCGGTGGCGCGCGTCAAGGCCACCATCCTTGATTCGCAGGGCGTCCCGCTTACGCATACCACGGTGAGCAAGCGTTTTCAGACGCGCTCCGCCGCGATCGCCGCATCACACTCTGCCAAGGGCGACACCGCATTGGACCAACCATTTTCCGCTCCAATCGTGGTGCGCGGGCAACGCTTGGGCAGCATTGTCATTGAACCCGCCAAAGTCACACCGGTGCGCACCGCCGCCATTAACGAACTGGCTGCCAAATTGCAATTGCCGCCCGCGCAGGTCCGCACCGTTATCGACACCCTTAACCAGGAATCCGTGGTGCAGCGGACCGCGGGCGTTCAATTTTTATATCTTCTGGCCAATGCCATATCGCGGCTGTGCGAGCAGGAAATTCAGTTGCGCCGCCGCATCGTGGAATTATCCACACTTTTCAATATCTCCAATATGCTCACCGAAGCCCGCGGCCTTCAGCAAACCCTGGACCGCGTGACGTTGAGCGTCACCGAGGCACTGAACGTAAAAGCGTGCTCGTTGCGACTGCTGGACGACCAGCGCGACGAAATGGTCATTAAGAGCGTTTACAACCTCTCAGAAGCTTACCTCCAGAAAGGCCCCATCATGCTGCGCCAAAGCGGCATTGACCGCGAGGCCCTGGAAGGCAAGGTCGTCTACATTCCCGATATCGCCACAGATCAGCGTATCATATACCGCGATGATGGTCGCCGGGAGGGAATTGTTTCCGTGCTCTGCACTGCCTTGATTTATAAAGACCGCCCCATCGGCGTGTTGCGCGTTTATACCGCTGAACGCAAGGAATTTTCGGATTTCGAAGTCAAGCTCCTGCAATCCATTGCGGGACAGGCCGCCGCCGCCATTGAAAACGCCCGCCTGCAACAGGAAACCGTGGAAAAAGAACGCCTCCAGCGGCAGGTTCAGATTGCCGCCGAGGTTCAACGCCGGATGATTCCCGCCGGAGCACCGGTCGTGCCCGGGTTTGATATTGCAGCGCTCTACGCCCCGTGCTTTGAACTCGGTGGAGATTTTTACGACTTCATCGAATTTGGAACCTCCACATTGGGTATTGCCGTGGCAGATGTGGTGGGCAAGGGCCTGCCGGCTTCGCTGTTAATGGCTTCCGTCCGGGCGGCCATACGTGCCTACGCCAACGATATATATGATCTCGATGAAATTATCGCACGGGTAAACCGAGCCATGGTCGCCGACACCCGCAGCAACGAATTTATTACCCTCTGGTACGGCACGTTAAACTATGCCCGCCGACAACTGACCTACTGCGTCGCGGGGCATGACCCTGCCCTGCTGGTGCGTGATGGG
>JAKBAC010000137.1:0-4596 GCA_021809365.1 Planctomycetota bacterium
CAGACCTGTTTTACCGCCGGTGCCGTAAAAAATACGTACGGCACCGGATGCTTCATGCTCATGAACACCGCCGATCAGCCGATTCGCTCGAAGCATCAGTTATTAACCACGATCGCGTGGCAAATCAAGGGGCGCACGGACTATGCGCTGGAAGGCAGTATCTTTATCGCCGGCGCGGTGGTGCAATGGCTGCGTGATTCATTGGGCATGATTCAATCCAGTGAACACATTGAGACATTGGCCGCCGGTGTTGCGGATTCCGGTGGCGTCTATTTTGTTCCCGCATTTGCCGGGTTGGGTTCGCCATACTGGGACCCCTACGCCCGTGGCACCATTCTCGGCCTGACCCGCGGAACCACTTCCGCCCATATCGCACGGGCCGCGCTGGAAAGCATCGCCCATCAAAGTGCCGACCTGCTGGATGCGATGCGCCAGGATTCCGGACGACCGGTTACAGAATTGCGTGTGGATGGCGGCGCTTCGGCCAATTATTTACTGATGCAATTTCAGGCGAATCTGCTGGGCGTTCCGGTATTGCGGCCACAGATTACGGAAGCCACCGCACTGGGCGCGGCTTATCTGGCCGGTCTGGCGGTGAAATTTTGGGAGAACTCCGCCGACATTGCCCGGCACCGCAGCGCGGATTTCATTTTTGAACCGCAAATGTCCGCGGATGAAGTTCAATTCCGCCGCCGGCGCTGGAAAAAAGCCGTTGAACGATCACGCGACTGGGAAGAGCATGGCGGAATCCGCGGTCAATAACGCCATCAGCAGTCCCGACCTAACCCCGCCCGTGCGTGGCGCGCACGCTGAAAATCAGCAGTGTACAGTTGGAGAGGGAAAGCACCCGCACGCCTGCCGCGTCTCCACCACGCGGTGGCGTAAATGCGGTGGCATTTATGTCGCCCGCTTTGTCTAAAAAAAAAGCCCCTTCATGTACCGTGTCACGTACCCGATTCGTCCTGTGCCGACAATTTTCTGTAACTTTCGCTATTCCCGTGCGTATAACCTGTTGGATGTCTGATTCTCATTTAAGGAGCATTGTTATGAGCGCGCGTAAAATTGCCGGGGTATTGTCGCTGTTGGCTCTCGGAGTACTGGTCGGGGGTTGTGCCTCCGTACAAGTAAAACCCGTGTCCGTGGCGCAGGTAAATGATCCCGCGATTGCCGGGGTACGGTTCTTCCAACCTCAGCCTTATCTCTTGGTGACGGAAATGCCGTCCCACCCCATGCCACCCATGCGCATGCTCATGATGCAAGGCGGAATGCCGCATCCGATGGCATGCCGCTCGGAATCTCGATTGCATGGCGATATGCACCACATGATGAAAGCCCACCACGGTATGGCGGGCATGAACGCTCCGGCTGGCCAGCATAAAGATCGCATGATGCCCGGCCGACGATCCGATGCCATACATGATGGTAAGCCAATGTTCATGGGTCGTCCCGTGATGGCCAAGATGGCGCACATGGCCATGATGGCCCGTATGATGCGCGCCGCGCACCCACAGCAACGGATATTCAAACTTGAGATTATCTATCTTCCGGATTACAGCCGTCCGTATGTCGCCAATATCCAGGGCGGACTGGGCCACAGCCCGAATTCCATTTTGTTGGCAAACGGTTGGGAATTGCTTGGTTTGAATGTTAAGGGCCATGTGACCCCAAGCCGCCCAATTCAGGCCATTACCGCCGTACCCACCATGCCTCACGCGGGCATGATGATGCACGGCAATGCCATGTGGCAGCATGGCAAGCATGCCTGGCATAAGCCGACCGCCGACAACGCTCATCCATGGGGGCAACGCCGCAGCCACGGCATGATGCATCATCCGATGATGCTGCCGCGCCATGCGGCCATGGCTATGGGCCTGCATCCGGGCCTGTATCGGTTTGTCTTCAGCGCCAAGACTGGAAAACTCGAAGGGCTGCGTTGCATCCGATTGCTCAAACCGCATCATTGGCATGGTCATAACGCCATGAAATGCAAAAACCCCATGTGGCATAAGCACCATGCCATGCCGCCGACGACAGCTCCAGCCGCGGAGAAATAGGGTAGCCGTTCCGCCCTTTGAATGATGCGTACAACCGCCGCGGATTTTCGCCTTTGGTTGCCAGATAGCGCCAAGCGATTGTGACCCTGCCCGCTGCCGCCTGTCGGCAATGCGTAGGCATCGTCTTCCCAGCGGCAAGCCAATATGCATGAACGATTACGGAAAGTTGATCAGGCTGTCCCTCGAAAATCTAAGCGGCCCTGAAAGCCAAAAGGCCCTTGCTCAATAGGGCCTGTGGCCCGCACAACTTTGTTTATGCCACTTGCCAGATTGCCGGGTTCGGCGATTCGGGCGGGCCATGTAGAATTTGCGCAAGAATTTCAATGCTATCGGTGATACTCGTGCCCGAACGGTTGAAATAGCGGTTGCCATCGGCGAGAAAAACTTTGCGATTACGCACGGCCCGCAATGTATTCCATCCGGGTATTTTGGATAGAACCGCCGCCTCCCGCCGCGTTCTGTTCATATCAAATCCACAGGGAGCGACAATAATAAAATCCGGATCGGCCTGCAGGAGCGGCTCGGGCAAAATGGCCGCAGAGTGTTTGCCGGCATTTCCCAGCAAGCAATTTCCGCCGGCAAGGGCTACGATTTCCGGCCCCCAGTTGCCCATGGCAAACAGGGGATCCATCCATTCCAACACCACCACACCGGGGTGCCGCAAGCCCGCCACGGATTCCCCAATTGCGGCACGTCGCCGCGAATCGTCAGTCAGATAGTTAAGAGCTTCATTTTCCCTGCCAATGGCTTGGCCGATGCGTAAAACATCCTGCTCAATCCCGGCCAGCGTACCGGCCCGCAGGGATACGATCTTGGCCTGCAAACGATGGCAGTGGCGGGCCAGATCATGATCGCCGGCGGCGCAAACGACGCAATGGGATTGCGTAACAATCACATCAGGCTCCAGCTTTTCCAACAGCGCGACATCCACCCGGTACAATGGTTCGCCGGTAGCCAGGCGTGCGCGCACGGCCGCGTCAATATCCCGACTGGACGTGGTGATATCAAACGTTGGTGCCGTAATGGCCGGTAGAGAACACACCGCCGCGGGAAAATCACATTCATGGCTGCGACCAACCAGCGAATCCTGTGCTCCCAGCGCACAGACGATTTCTGTTCCCGCGGATAACAGAGATACAATGTTCATCAGCATCCATCAGAAAAAGTTATTGGCGGCATCCGCGGGATGGCTCTCATTACGGGGTCGCCGGCTCATAAGTTCCGCAATCCCTTCCGTCGGCTTTTTGCCTTCAAAGAGCACCGCATGAAGGCAGCGCGTGATGGGCATGTCAACATCATGTTGACGCGCCAGCGCTACCACGCTTTGGGTGGTTGCCACGCCCTCCACAACACCGGACATTTTCGCCAGCGCCGCCTGCCGTGACAGGCCCGTTCCGATCCATTGGCCGAATCCGCGGTTGCGGCTGCCGGGGGAAAAGCAGGTTGTAGCCAGATCACCCAAGCCCGCCAGACCGCTGAAGGTCAACGGTTTGGCCCCCATGGCGGCACCCAAGCGGGATATTTCCACCAATCCGCGCGTCAGCAGGGAAGCTTTGGCATTAACTCCGGCATGAATGCCATCAAGAATTCCCGCCGCCACCGCGATGATATTTTTGGTCGCACCCGCCAGCTCCACGCCGACAATATCCTCATTGGTGTAGATACGCAGATTCGATGCGCCAAGCATCTGTTGTGTCCGTTGCGCCAGTGCGGGATCAAGTGTGGCGGCTACCACGGTGGCCGGCAGACCTGCCGCGATTTCGCCGGCCAGAGCCGGGCCTGCAATGGCGGCAAGCGGGCGTGGCCCGAGCACCTGCGCAATAATTTCCGTGGGCCGCAGCAGTGTGTTGTTTTCAATTCCCTTCGCCACAGAGATTATTGGAATGTTCTTCGGGACATGCGGTGCCAGACGCTCCAGTATGGCGCGAATAAACTGCGTGGGCACCGCGCAGATAATCATCTGGCATTCGTCAAATGCCGCCGCATCATCCGATGTCAATCGCACGGTCATCGGAATTTTAAATCCCGGCAGATAGGCGGCATTCTCCCGCGTGGATGCCAATGCGTTCACATGCTCAGGCCGACGGCCCCACAGGGTCGCATGATGGCCATTGCCGGCAAGAATGGAGCCGAACAGCGTGCCCGTGGCACCATCGCCGATCAGTGTAATATGTTGTCCGGAAATGGTGGCCATATAACTCCAAACGAGCATTATTTGCTTTTATTACCATGCGGCGCGCCGGTTGGCAATACGACCCCTTGCAATTGACCAATATGCGCGTGGCAATAAATCCAGGCGTGGTGCCAAACGCCCCATCCCCATTTTAGCCGCGTGTGCTTGCACCGCGCGTTTTCCGCGGCAGTCGTCACGCCGTCGAAGCCAGGGCCTTTTAGTTTTCGGGGCTGCGTAGATTTTCGAGTGACATCTCGATCAAATTTCCCAGTAAATCGACCATTCCTAAAACGTCATAAGGACGAAAAAGACCGAATGAGGGAAAACTAAAAGACCCTGCCGTCGAAGCCCACAACATGCCGAAAAATG